>JAGZZN010000035.1 GCA_018377375.1 Streptococcus parasanguinis | reverse complement strand
AGCAAGACGCAGTGGTTGAGTGGGCTCTACTACGCTGATTTCATCAGCTTTTACAGCCCTACTCAACTGTGCGGAGGTGGGACGACGAAATCGAATTCTGACGAATTACCGATTTCTGTCCCACTCTCATAAAAAACTTCCCCAAGTTTCTACTTGAGGAAGTTCTTTTCGAAAGATTAGTCAATGTAGTGTAATTTCCCACGGAAGTCTTCTAGGCTTTGGTAGCCTTTTTCTTCCATGATGGCTTTGAGCTCCGCAGTGATGCGGTCAAAAGCTCCTACTCCTTCTTTATGCAGCGTCGTTCCGATTTGCACCATACTAGCCCCACAAAGGATATGTTCAAAGGCATCACGACCGGTCAAGACACCACCTGTCCCCACAATCTGAATTTCTGGATTCAACCGTTGGTAAAAGGCATGGACATTAGCCAGAGCAGTCGGTTTGATGTATTCTCCACCAATCCCACCAAATCCGTTCTTCGGACGAATCACCACGGATTCATCCTCAATGTAGAGACCATTTCCGATCGAGTTGACGCAATTGACAAACTTGAGCGGGTATTTGTTAAAGATCGCTGCTGCTTGATCAAAATGAACGATATCAAAATAAGGTGGCAACTTGATGCCTAGAGGTTTGGTGAAATAGGCAAAGACCTCAGACAAGATCCGATCTGTCGTATCAAAATCATAGGCGATCTGAGGTTTCCCAGGGACATTGGGACAAGATAGGTTCAACTCTGTCAAGCCTTTAAAGTCACTATCTTGCACCTTTTTCAAGATGGTATGAGTTTCTTCAGGAGACATGCCGACGAGAGATAAGAAGAAGGTCCGGTCTGGATCCGTTTCTTGCAACTCCAATAAGTAATTCAAATAATAGTCCAACCCTTGGTTAGGTAGCCCCATTGAATTGATCGAACCAAGCGGCACATCTTGGTAGCGTGGCTCTGGATTACCAGCACGGAATTCTAAGGTCGCTGTCTTGGTCACAAAGGTCCCCGCAGCTGAGTTCTTCACTTCTTCTAGTTCCTCAGTGGTCATACAGGCTACACCTGCCGCATTCATCAGGCAGTTGTCAAATTCAAAACCAGCAATTTGCGTTTTTGTCGATACCATCTTGTACTCCTTTTTTGAAACACCACCAACAGAATTGTTCGGGATGCTCTCTATTTTCTTCTTTCATTATACCATCACTTGGAAGCTTCCGGACTATCAAAGCTAAAAATTCTTCCAAACATTCGGACTTTCCTAGTCGCGATAAAATTTTCAGAAAATTCAACTTTTTTCTTTACAAGCCAAAAAAAGTCTGCTATAATGATCCATGTAATAAAACATGACATTGTTTGTCAACTATCTCAAAACCACTCCCCTAGCGGGTTTGCTGGTTTTCGTTTCATTCACAAAGGAGAATTAACATGACAACTGCTAAAGAATATATCCAAAGCACTTTCGAAACTGTAAAGGCTCGTAACGGCCACGAAGCTGAATTCCTTCAAGCTGTTGAAGAGTTCCTCAGCACTTTGGAACCTGTTTTTGAAAAACATCCTGAATACATCGAAGAAAACATCTTGGCTCGTATTACAGAACCTGAACGCGTAATTTCTTTCCGTGTTCCTTGGGTTGACCGTGAAGGAAACATCCAAGTAAACCGTGGTTACCGTGTTCAATTCAACTCTGCTGTAGGTCCTTACAAAGGTGGTCTTCGTTTCCACCCAACTGTTAACCAAGGGATCTTGAAATTCCTCGGTTTCGAACAAATCTTCAAAAACGTCTTGACTGGTCTTCCTATCGGTGGTGGTAAAGGTGGATCTGACTTCGATCCTAAAGGAAAAACAGACGCTGAAGTAATGCGTTTCTGCCAAAGCTTCATGACTGAATTGCAAAAACACATCGGTCCTTCTCTTGATGTTCCAGCTGGTGATATCGGGGTTGGTGGACGTGAAATCGGATACCTTTATGGTCAATACAAACGCCTTCGCCAATTTGATGCTGGTGTCTTGACTGGTAAACCTCTTGGTTTCGGTGGTAGCTTGATCCGTCCAGAAGCAACTGGTTATGGTTTGGTTTACTATACGGAAGAAATGCTCAAAGCCAACGGCGACAGCTTTGCTGGTAAGAAAGTCGTGATCTCAGGTTCTGGTAACGTTGCTCAATACGCTCTTCAAAAAGCAACTGAACTTGGTGCAACTGTTATCTCTGTATCTGACTCAAACGGTTACGTGATCGACGAAAACGGTATTGACTTCGACCTTCTTACAGACGTCAAAGAAAAACGTCGTGCACGTTTGACTGAATACGCTGCTGAAAAACCAACTGCTACTTACTACGAAGGTTCTGTATGGACTTATGCTGGTAACTATGACATCGCTCTTCCATGTGCAACTCAAAACGAAATTGATGGCGATGCTGCAAAACGTTTGGTCGCTCAAGGTGTGAAAGTTGTCTCTGAAGGAGCAAACATGCCAAGTAACATCGATGCCATCAACGTATACAAAGAAAATGGTATCCTTTACGGACCTGCTAAAGCAGCCAATGCTGGTGGAGTTGCTGTATCTGCTCTTGAAATGAGCCAAAACAGCCAACGTCTTTCATGGACACGCGAAGAAGTGGACGGACGTTTGAAAGACATCATGACCAACATCTTCAATACTGCTAAAACAACTGCAGAAACTTACGGACTTGGTAAAGATTACCTTGCAGGTGCCAACATCGCTGCCTTTGAAAATGTTGCAAATGCGATGATTGCACAAGGTCTTGTATAATCAATCGATATTTTTCTTTAAGGCCTTCGGGTCAAAGCCTCTCAACTCCTGAATCCAGTGTGTTTCGGGAGTTTTTTTATATCTAAAAGCCTCTGTCAAGACACCCCGTCCCAAGTGAGGAAAGCCATTTTTTAGATAAGGAACTCGACCGTCTATAATGGGGAGATTTGAGCCTTCTATTTTTCTGTATCTTTTTCTAAAAAAATTTTATTTTTTTTACTTTACCCCCTTGCATTTTTAATAAATTAGTATTAAACTATAGCAAAAGGAGGTGTGCTTATGTTTCTTTTAGCTCAAGAAAAATCAGATACGATCGAATTCCTTAAGTCTGAATTGGTCCAATTACTCTCCAATATGCGACAAGAAATCGCAGCTAGCCGTCAATCACAGACCGGCGCAGCTTGCCATCATATTGAATATTGCATGGACAAGATCCAAAGGGCAAAAAGTTCCGTAGCCATTGCCCTCCCGATCGAATCCTTAAATCTTGAAATCACGACGATGCTACGCCAGCAACTCATCGTCTTGCCACCAGAGGCTCGAAAAAATTGGGACCAGATTAAAAAGCTGGATTTCAAATACTGCCACTTAAAATAGACCAAAAAAGAGAGTGGGACAGAAATCGGTAATTCGTTAGAATTCGATTTCGTCGTCCCACCTACTCAACCACTGCGTCTTGCTCGACAATCCAAAAATAATTGAGAGGCTAGGACTTTTGTCCCAGCCTCTTTTTTGTATTACATGATCCCGTTTTTTCCTGTCGGTAGGCTAATCCCTGCTTCCATCAAGGCATCATGGTAGAGTTTATAGTAGGTATGATAGACAGTCGTCTGGGTTCCATTTTGCGCAGTCATCGCAATTCGGAAGGAATAACGACCATTTTTTTCGATCTGTGGGCCTAAAATCGTAGGACCTGTCAACACCTCTGGGTGTTTATCTTGTTCAGACTGATTAACCTGAGCAATCACCTGATAGATCTTGTCGAGATCGGTATTTGCATCTAGCGGAATATCGATCAGCACGCGCATATCACCACGTGAGAGATTGCTGACGACGGTGATGTTGCGATTCGGAACAAAGTGGAGAGTCCCATCAAAGTCCCGCACCTGGGTCGTGCGAATCCCGACACTGCTGACGATGCCGGCAATATTAATAGACCCATTCGTGAGACGAACATTGTCTCCCACGTCCAACTGGCGTTCTAAAAGGATGAAGAAACCATTGACCAAATCGGAAAGAAAACCCTGGGCTCCCATCCCAATCGCCACCCCAGCAATCCCAGCACCAGCCAAGAGACTAGAGACCGGAAGACCTAGAATCGACAAAATCCAGTAGATCAAGATGAAATACAAACAATAGTTTAAAAGGCTCTCAACCAAACGGAGAATCGTATTTTTACGGGCTTCATCCTGCACCGTATACTTAAAGGATGGGGTTAATATCCGCTTAACCAGGCTATGGATGACCTTTTTAGCAATAAAAAATAAAAGAAAGACAAAAATCAGAGAGATACATTTTGATATCAGATCATCAAAAATCTTCGTCCAGTCTATTTTACTGAAATAACGTTGGAAAGCTTGACTCATTTATTCGGGCCTTTCTAACAAAGAATAGTATGATTATATCAAATATTCGGAAATAAGGCCATTTTTTAAAAATTTCATTGCTTTTCCCCCCTCACTATCGTATAATATTCCTTAATTATTTTTTAAGGAGGTCCTATATGATTCATCGACTGATTACCACTTGGAATAAAACCAACCTTATGAAAAGGATCGCAATCGGGATTGTACTTGGAGTCATCCTAGCCCTTATCTTCCCGAAAGCATCTGGCATTGGACTCTTAGGAGAGTTCTTTGTTGGGGGGCTCCGTGCGATCGCACCTCTTCTGGTCTTTGCGCTCGTCGCAAATGCCCTCTCCCAACACCAAAAAGGGACAGAGACCAATATGAAAAAGGTCATCGTCCTCTATCTCCTAGGAACCTTTGCTGCTGCCTTTGTTGCTGTTTTGGTCAATTACATCTTCCCGATCACCATTACCCTGACTGGAAAGGCCGCTGAAGGATCCTCTCCAAACGGGATTGGCGAAGTGATTAGTAACCTCTTGCTCAAGATCGTCGACAACCCGGTCAATGCCTTGCAGCAAGCCAACTACATTGGAATCCTTTCTTGGGCAACCATCTTTGGGATTGCCATGAGAGAGGCGAGTGAACATAGTAAAGACCTCCTGCAAACCCTAGCAGACATCACTTCAAAAATTGTTGAGTGGATTATCAACCTAGCTCCATTTGGGATCTTAGGCTTGGTCTTCACGACCATCGCTGGCCAAGGACTCAGTGCCCTTAGTAACTACGGGATTCTCTTACTTGTTTTGGTTGGTACCATGGCATTTGTAGCCCTGGTCATCAATCCATTGATCGTCTTTTTCATGATCCGCAAGAACCCTTATCCCCTTGTTTTTAAATGCCTCCGTGTCAGTGGGGTAACAGCCTTCTTCACCAGAAGTTCTGCAGCCAATATCCCTGTCAATATGCGTCTCTGTGAAGAGTTGGGGCTGAATCCAGACACCTATTCTGTCTCCATTCCACTTGGTTCAACTGTAAACATGGCAGGCGCAGCCGTGACGATCAATATTTTGACGCTAGCTGCTGCCAATACCTTACACATTCAGGTTGACTTTGGAACGGCGCTCATCCTGAGTGTCGTAGCGGCTATCTCTGCTTGTGGAGCATCTGGAGTTGCAGGAGGTTCTCTCCTTCTCATCCCTGTTGCTTGTAGCCTCTTTGGTATCACCAATGATTTGGCCATGCAAGTCGTCAGCGTCGGCTTTATCATCGGGGTCATCCAAGACTCTTGCGAAACAGCCCTCAACTCTTCGACAGATGTGCTCTTCACTGCCATCGCCGAAATGAGCAGCTGGCCAAAAGAAAAACGCTATTAAATGATCCTATCTCACATAGACAAGAAAACCCAGACCTCGCGATCTGGGTTTTCTTATTTCTTAAAGTATTGTTTGCTTTCTTTGATGATGACAGGGGAAAGGACTAAGAGGGCGATCAGGTTGGGCAAAGCCATCAGCCCATTCACAATATCCGCGATCACCCAGACCAGGTCCAGCTTAAGGAAGCCTCCCAGTCCAACCATAAAGACAAAGAAGGTCCGATAGAGGTTGATATGTTTGACACCAAAAAGGAATTCGAAACACCGCTCTCCGTAATAAGACCATCCAAGAATAGTCGTGGTCGCAAAAAGCACCAAGCACAGCGTTAAGATAATGCCTCCAACTGGGCCAAAGATACCTGTAAACGTATCCTGGGTCAAGGTGCTCGTGCTGCCCTTGGCCATCCACTCATCTGAAACCAAGAGCGAAAGTCCTGTCAAACTACAGATGATAATGGTATCAATAAAGGTTCCTGTCATCGAGATCAAGCCCTGCTCGACAGGTTCATTGGTCTTTGCAGCAGCTGCTGCAATGGGGGCCGATCCGAGACCCGATTCATTGGAGAAAACCCCACGCGCCACCCCTTTTTGGATAGCCATTTTGACCGTTACTCCTGCAAAACCTCCCATGGCTGCAGTTCCTGTAAAAGCACCAGAAAAGACTGCTTTTAAGGCTGGAAGCAATTGGTCCAGATGCAAGGCAATGATCGTGACAGTCGCAAAGATATAAGCAGCAGCCATAAAAGGAACCACTTTTTCAGAGACTTTGGAAATCCAGTGAATCCCTCCAAAGATGATGGTCGAAACCACCAGAGCAATCACTACACTAGCCACTTCTGGAGCTGTCCCAAAACTAGCTTGAAGGGATCCCGTAATGGAATTAACCTGGGTCATGGTTCCGATTCCAAAGAGGGCCACCAGCACTCCTGCAACCGCAAAGAAAATAGCCAATGGTCGCCACTTCTCTCCCATCCCGTGAAGAATGTAGTACATCGGACCACCTGAGATATGACCGTTGTCATCCTTGGTCCGATAACGAATGGCTAAGAGCCCTTCTGCATACTTGGTCGCCATTCCAAAGAAGGCTGCCATCCACATCCAAAAGAGGGCACCTGGGCCACCCGTCTGAATCGCTGTAGCCACCCCTACAATATTCCCTGTCCCTACAGTAGCTGCTAGAGCTGTCGCAAGGGCTCCGAAGCTCGAGATATCCCCGTGTCCCTCATCTTCTGTAAAGATCAGGCGAAAAGCTTTTGGAAGGTAGCGTATCTGAAGCAAACCCAAACGAAGGGTTAGGTAGATCCCTGTCCCTACTAAAAGCACTAAAAGTGGGGCGCCCCACACTAGATTATCGAGCTGCTGAAAAAACTGCAATACATGATCCATTTTCTGTCTCCTTTTTCATCGACCGCTCGACAGAAAAGAGAAAAAGAAAGAGCACATGTCAAACATGTACTCTGGTCCTGCTTAAAATAGGGGACTTCCCCTATCTTTCGCTCTGTCCTTTTACCTGAGAGTTTGAGTAGATGCATCCTCTACCTTGCCCCTTCGGTGCCATTTCTGGTCTCTCCAGAGTTCCGTCCATTCACAGTCACTCACGCTCCTGCAAACTTCATTCGGTCGTATGTAATTTCTCTATTTTAATCGATTTTCAAAAGTTTGTCAATCATTTCTGAAAATATCTTGTAAACTACCTGAAAATTTACGCTTTTTAATCACTCAAGGAGAAGTGATTGGTCATGAGGTTGCTAGCATCGAGCAAAATCTTGTCCAAGAGTTGATCTGTCGCTTCCTGGATTTGATCACTCATAGCTTGGTTTTCCGCCTCAAAATCAACGGTTTCACCTGCTGCAAGTGCACGATCGACTTTATTGATGCGCGCATGTCCCCAGGCCATTGTCGTTTCTTGGTAATCGTCCAAATCACCAACATGGTGAGCATAGTGAGGATCTGCCAGTCCCGCAATAATCCGGTTGGCCCAGTAGAAGGAATCCGTTGTTACCTTAGCCGTCGTATTGGCAAAGTAGTCTGGCGTTGTATCCACTTGGGTAAAGAAAGGAACAGCTGTATTGTAAGGCATGGAGCCATAAGAAATCCATTGGATGCCTGTCGTTTCTTGTGGTTTATTGGGACGCAATTGCAGAATTGCTGTCTGGCTGGTCCGGTTGATCCCGATCGTCCGGAAGGTCCGCTGACTCACGTGATCTCCTTCAGGGCCATAAGGATCGTAGATAGTGTCTTGGTAGTGGTTGCTCAAGACATATTTGACATCTTCAATCGTTACCTTACGATAAGGTTTTTGACACCAAGGAATCTCGAAGCTCCGTGGATCCTGCTTGATTTCAGGATTGAGGAAACGCTGGATGGCCCAAGCCCGCGGTGTATTGTAGTGGCGATCCTTGTCTTTTTGGCTACCAAAGGCATAGCGTGGATTAAAACCTTTCCCTTCTTGATCCAAAATCAAATGGTGCTCTGTGACAAAACGTTCAAGATCCGGGTCACAAAGAAACTCATCTGGATTGCCAAATTCAAAATAATCACTTCCCAGTTGGTTGGGGTTGGTCACATAGGCATCATCTGGAACACGGCGCGCCATCCAGTGGTGACCTCCGATGGTTTCCAACCACCAGATTTCATTCACATCTGAAATGGCGATCCCGTTGGATTCATAAGTTCCATACTCTTCTAAGATCTTTCCGAGACGCAAGACCCCTTCGCGGGCGGTCTTAACATAAGGCAAGACCAAGGTCAGCATGTCTTCCTCACCGATGCCACTCTCTACAAGAGGATCTGCCCCTAGCACACGGCTATTGGTCGTAATGGTCTCTGTCTCACTCATGGCTACATTATAGACATTGATCCCAGCTTCTCCCCAGATCCCGTCCTTAGGAATCGCATCTGGAACCGCTGTATAGCGAACTGGATTATCTGGCAAGTCGATTTCAAAAGTTGATAAAACAGACTTGTAATGACGCGGTTGATCTTCCGGTTTGACCACGATCAATTTCTTGGGCGTAAAAACGCCATTTTGAGAATCCTCTGTTCGTGCTACAATGGTCGAACCATCATAGCTAGCATTTTTTCCGACTAGAATCGTTGTACACGAATCTGCACTTTCACGTTTACGCATGCGTATCCTCCCAAATCATTCATTGCCTCTATTATAGCACTTTTAAAAGGGAGGACCTACTGAAAATCAGATTTAAAAGTGAATCCTTTTCAACAACTTTCAATCATTTTCATTATGTCAGATTTTAAAAATCCTAGCTGATAAACAGCTAGGATTCGATTAGCCTTTAAACGTGACAATGGTTGCGCCACTTCCACCCGCATTTTGGGGGGCATATTCAAAACTTTTGACATGTTTGTTGCGACGGAGGTACTTGGTCACCCCTTCACGGATAACTCCCGTCCCGATCCCGTGGATGATATCGACTTGGGCCATGTTGTTGAGCAGGGCCTGATCGATAAAGCCATCGAGCTCTTGCATAGCCTCTTCATAGCGTTTTCCACGGAGGTCCAGACGCACTCTTGGCCCACTCGTGTTCGAACGTTTGACGACATTCACCTGGCGTTTCTTAGGTTGAGCCACTTCTTTTTCAGCCTTGATGAGGTTGAATCCTTTTTCTTCCAAGGTCATCTTGATCAAGCCGACTTGCGCCTCCCAGCGGCCATCTTTGAGTTGCTTGACCAGGGTTCCGCGTTGGCCATAGCTGATAACCAAGATTTCATCACCTACCTTAGGAGCACGCGCTTTTTTAGCTTTTTTCAAGACCTTGTTTTTAGAAAGGTCAACGGTTTCAGGCGCTAGTTTTTTCAACTGAGCCTTGGCCTCAATGATCTCATGTGGTTTCAACTGGGATTTGGCGTGAAGACCTTGAAGGATACGGTCACTCTCTGAGAGGGCAATGTCCACAATTTCCTTGGCCTCTTCTCTTGCCTTATTGAGCTCTGTTTCTCTCTCTCGGGTCAGTTCGTTATAGAGTTTTCGAAGAGCGCGATTGAATTTGAGATTTTCTTGCTCGACCTCTTGAATGGTATCTAAGCGCTTGCGACTTTCTAAGGTCTGCGCCTCCAATTTTTCAATAATCTGATTGACATCGTTATCCGTATTGGTCATCTTCATGGCATCCTGGATAATGGTCTCAGACAAGCCCAAACGGCGGGCGATCTCAAAGGCATTGGAGCGACCAGGAACTCCTTGCATGAAGCGATAGGTCGGACGCAGACTCGCTGTGTCAAATTCCATACTGGCATTTTGCACTCCTGCAGTCTCAATTCCATAAGCCTTGAGCTCTGGATAGTGGGTCGTCGCCATGGTCTTAATCCCGCGTAAACGCAGGTCTTCTAGGATGGCAATAGCAAGGCCAGCCCCCTCTTGAGGATCGGTTCCAGCCCCCAACTCATCCAGAAGGATCAAGGAGGCGGTATCCACTTGATGTAAGATAGATACGATATTGGTCATATGACTGGAGAAAGTCGACAAGCTCTGCTCGATCGATTGTTCATCTCCAATATCTGCAAAGACTTGTGAGAAGATGCCCACACGACTACCTGGATCCGCTAGGATGGGAAGACCAGACTGGGCCATAATTTGCGCTAGTCCCAGCGTTTTTAGCATGATGGTTTTCCCCCCTGTATTGGGACCGGTAATCACAATTTCTGTCAAGTCCTCGGTAAAATGCAGGTCATTCGCGACGGCATTTTCAATCAAGGGATGACGCACTTGCAAGAGCTGAATAGAGCGATTGCTGCTAACTTCTGGTACCACTGCCTTACAATCGCGCATAAAGCGATACTTGGCCTTGATCAAGTCTAAGTGACCGATAATCCAAGCGTTATTTGCAATCTCTGCTGCATGAGGGCGCAGGGTGTCAGACAATTCTTCCAGAATCTGAATGATTTCATACCGTTCATCGGCTCGATGGTTGGCGATTTCTTCATTAAGATTGACGACTGCTCGAGGCTCGATATAAACGGTATTCCCACTGGCTGAGATATCGTGGACCACCCCTGCAATCCGGTTGCGATAGGTGTTTTTTACAGGTAGAACATTGCGGCCATTCCGACTAGCAATCACAGCATCCGCCAACATATCGGCCTTGCTTTTCAGCAGGTCTTGGAGAATCTCTCTGACCTGGTGTTCATTTTCTTGGATTCGGCGACGAATTTTGGCCAATTTTTCACTGGCAAAAGACTCGACAAAGCCCCCTTCATTGATGGCTTGAAGCCCTCCTTGCAAACGGGGCAAATCCACCAAGTTGTCAAAGAGGCGATGGAGCCTTTCCAGACGGACATTTTCCAAATTGTCGTAAAAATCCTTGAGTTCATGTGTCACCCGAAGGACAGCTTTTAGCGCTAGTAATTCATCGATATTGAGGGCCGCTTCCATCTCCAAACGTTTGGTCACTGGACGGACATCTTGAATGGTCGACACGGCAAAGCGAGGCTCTTCCAAGAGGATCTGCTCCATATCTTCTAGCTCCATAAAGGCCGTTTCGATGCTTTCTTTTTTATCAGTTGGAGTAAGGGCTGCTAGCTCCATCTCCCCTTGTTCTGTCTGTAGATAGGGTTCAAAGAGTTGCTTGACCTTGTCAAACTCCAGAATATCTAAGATTTTTTTATTCATGTTTCTCCTACAAAAAAAGTGAGCGTCCTTCCTTGAATCGGACTTGTCTCACTCCTTTCTTCATTTTTGCTCCTTAAGCTCCGATAATCGCAGTCACCCACAAATTGTGGAACAGACTGGAACTGATCGGGGTATGAAGGATGATAAAGCGGATCAATCCACTTGCATTGAGTCTATTTTGGATGGAAGCCATGGGAACCGTTGAGAGGACAGTCAAGCCCATCTGGATGACCAAGAGAGTTATCACGACGGCGATCACACCCGCTCCAATTTGATACTTGCGATCCTCCAGTTTTTCTGGCTGAGGTACCAAGTGCATAAAGATCCCAATCACACGACCAATCAGATAGATCATCGCAAAAATCAACACATAGGCTAAACCTGCATAAAAGATGTCATCTAATTGAAATAGGTAGCGGTTGGCATAAAAATAATTCACCGATTGCTGGGTGGGACTCGAAAAAGGAACCCATAGAGACAACACCTTGGCCAGTCCCTTGTAGCTGCTACCTGCAATCAAGAGGGCCACTAAGGTCACTAGAAAGTAATAGGACTGGAGGATAATCCCTCTTGCATAGCCAATATAAAAGCTCCATGCCAAAATCAATAAGATTAAGAAAGTTAACATTTATCTCCTCTTATTTGGATGATTTATCCTTTAAGTCGTCTAAAGCCTTGCGACGAAAATCATCTAATTCTTTTTCTTTGTCGTCAAACTCAATCTCGCGATTCAGTTGCATGGACAAACTGTTTACTGCCAATAGGATCGCGATGGTTTCATCATCTGCCTCTGGCATTTGTTCCTTAATTGCTTGGTATTTTTCTTTCGCAACACGTTCGACTTCTTCCATAAACAAATTATCATGGTTGGTTGTTAAAGTGAGCGCTTTGTTTCCAAATGTAAATTTATATCTATTTAAGCTCGCCATAAAAATCACCTCACGGTATTATACCAAAAATGGCTAGCTTTGTCAGTAGCAAAGCCCCTCTTCACAGGGATTTTCCAGTGGATTCTTTCTTTCTTTTTGCTCCCTCTCTCCCTGAATTTGTGGTACAATAGTGGTTATGGAAAGTATGACACTCACTCCAACACAGGAGCAAATCCTTGATTTTGTCCATACCTATCGCAACTCTCTCTCTCAAAGCAAGAACCCTCATATGGATTATTTCTTTCGACTAGAGGGAGCGACCGTTTCGATCTACAAGTCTGGAAAAGTCTTGCTTCAAGGCAATGACCTTACTCCTTACCTGGCCTTTTTCGGGCAAGATGCTGGGAACCCTAAAGGTTCTACTACTTCATCTGCACGACAAGATCTAGCCATGATCGGAACCGACGAGGTCGGAAACGGCTCTTATTTTGGTGGACTCACCGTCGTTGCATCCTTTGTCACACCTGACCAGCACGACTGGCTCAAAAAGCTCGGTGTTGGGGATTCAAAGACCTTGGATGATCGAAAAATTCAGCAATTGGCTCCTCTCCTTGAGGAAAACATCCAGCACCAAGCACTCTTATTGTCTCCAAAGAAGTACAATGAAGTCATTGCTTCTGGCTACAATGCTGTTTCGGTCAAAGTGGCCCTGCACAACCAGGCTATCTATCTTCTATTAAATAAAGGAGTCCAAGCAGAGCGAATTGTGATCGATGCCTTTACGACGGCTAAAAACTACCAAAAATATGTGAAAGCTGAAAAAAATCAGGTCACCCAAGCCATTGATTTGGAAGAAAAAGCAGAAAGCAAGTATTTAGCTGTTGCGGTTAGTTCCATCATCGCCCGCAATCTCTTCCTTCAAAATCTGGAAGATCTGGGCAAGGAACTGGGCTTTAATCTCCCTAGTGGAGCAGGGGCGAAGTCAGACCAAGTCGCTGCTAAACTGCTTCAGACCTACGGGATGAAAGCTCTGGATTATTGTGCCAAACTCCATTTTAAAAACACAGAAAAAGCAAAGAAATTACTAGAAAGATAAGTTATGTCAAAAAGAAGTTCAAAACAGTCATCTAGCTCACCAGTGGTGAGATTCCTTAAAGAATGGGGCCTCTTCAGTATTATTGTTGGTCTCATTATCGCCTCTCGCATCTACCTCTGGGCTCCGGTCAAGGTGGACGGCCATTCGATGGATCCAACCCTAGCTGATAGCGAGTACCTCCTTGTGGTCAACCACCTCTCGATTGATCGTTTCGACATTGTCGTTGCCAGTGAAAAAGACGACGACGGTAAAACCAAGGACATCGTCAAACGGGTCATCGGTCTTCCTGGAGATACCATCCAATACGATAACGATACCCTCTACATCAATGGGAAAAAGACCAATGAGCCCTATTTGAAAGACTACATTGCTCGTTTCAAAAAAGATAAATTGCAATCGACCTACACTGGAAAAGGGTTCGAAGAAAACGGAGAACTCTTCCGCCAATTGGCCAATACAGCCCAAGCTTTTACAGTAGACAAGGATGGCAATCCTAAATTTACCTTGAAGTTGCTCGACGATGAATACCTCCTACTTGGAGATGACCGGATCGTTTCAAAAGATAGCCGTCAGGTCGGAGCTTTCAAGAAAGAACAAATCAAAGGGCAAGCTGTCTTTAGACTATGGCCGATCTACCCTTTCAAAACTTATTAGTATAGATTAACAGACTGAGGCTGAGACAAGTATGTCCCAGCCTTGCTTTATAAAAAGGAAAGAAATGATGGAATATTATTTTTCTGGTACTATTGAGCGCATTATTTTTGAAAATCCTAGCAGTTTTTTTCGAATCCTCTTGCTCGATATCAGCGATACCGATGCCGAAAACTTTAATGATTTTGAGATTATTGTGACGGGCACCATGGCAGATATCATGGAAGGCGAAGACTACACCTTCTGGGGGGAGCTGGTCCATCATCCTAAATACGGAGAGCAGCTCAAAATCAGTCGCTATGAACGTGCCAAACCCTCTAGCAAGGGCTTAGTGAAATATTTTTCTAGTGATCACTTTAAAGGAATTGGTCTCAAAACAGCCCAAAAAATCGTGGACCTCTATGGGGACGATACCATTGACAAAATTTTGGAGGCCCCTGAAAAATTAGAAGAAATCACAGGCCTCTCCAAGAAAAACCGCCTGGCTTTTGTAGAAAAACTCCGTCAGAATTACGGGACAGAGCGCATTCTCGCCCAACTAGCCAACTATGGCATTCCCAATAAATTGGCCTTTCAGATCCAAGACTTTTATAAAGAAGAAACCCTCCAGATCGTGGAGCAACAGCCCTACCGATTGGTGGAAGATATCCAAGGTATGGGCTTTAAAATTGCGGACCAACTAGCCGAAGAATTGGGCATTGCAAGTGACGCCCCTGAGCGTTTCCGCGCGGGTCTGATCCACAGCCTTTTTAGCTACTCTATCGAGACTGGAAATACCTACATCGAAGCCAAGGACCTCCTACGCTATACCATTGACCTGTTAGAATCAGCTCGGCCAGTAGAATTGGATCCTTCTACTGTCGCCCAAGAATTAGGATGCCTCATCGAGGAAGACAAGGTCCAAAACGTGGACACCAAGATCTTTGACAACAGCCTCTTCTTTGCGGAGGAAGGAATTCGCAGTCATATCGGTAGATTGTTGGAAAAAGGAAAGTCGACTTCATTTGACCCTGAGAAAATCAACCAGGCGATTGAGGAGGTTGAAAAAGATTTAGGGATTCGCTACGATGCGATTCAAAAAGAGGCGATTCACCAAGCTATCCAAAATAAGGTCTTTATCCTCACCGGGGGACCGGGGACAGGAAAGACTACCGTTATCAATGGGATGATCAGTGTCTATGCCCAACTCCACCAGCTGGATCTTCGCAAGAAACAAGACCTGCCGATCCTCTTGGCTGCCCCAACGGGACGGGCAGCTAGACGCATGAATGAGCTGACAGGACTTCCGAGCGCCACCATCCACCGACATTTGGGGATGACAGGAGATGATGACACCAGCCACTTGGATGACTATTTAGACGCAGACTTTATCATTGTAGACGAGTTTTCTATGGTCGATACCTGGCTGGCTAATCAATTACTCAGCAATATCGCAACCGATACCAAACTCTTGATTGTGGGAGATGCAGACCAATTGCCTTCTGTCAGTCCTGGTCAGGTCTTAGCTGATCTCTTGCAGATCCCAAGCATCCCTCAGACCAAACTGGAGCATATTTTCCGTCAGAGTGAGGACTCGACCATTGTCTCACTAGCAGGAGACATTCGCCAGGGCAAGCTTCCTCAAGATTTCACAGAACGAAAAGCTGACCGCTCTTATTTCGAAGCCGGAAGCGAACACATCCCTAAGATGATCGAACAAATCACTTCTGCTGCCCTTCGCAGTCAGATCCCTGCTCGAGATATCCAAGTCTTGGCACCCATGTACAAGGGCCAGGCCGGCATTGACAATATCAATACGCTCATGCAAGACCTTCTCAATCCAGCTGTCAAAGATCAGGTGGTCTTTGACACGCCAGACTGCCAATACCGCGATGGAGATAAGGTCATCCATCTGGTCAATGATGCAGAAAGCAATGTCTTTAATGGAGATATTGGCTACATCACCGACCTTCTCCCAGGAAAATATACAGAATCCAAGCAAGATGAATTGACCATCCAATTTGATGGCAATGAAATCGTCTACCCGCGCAATGATTGGTACAAAATTCGCTTAGCCTATGCGATGAGTATTCACAAATCACAAGGAAGTGAATTTCCGGTGGTGATTTTACCCATTACCAATCAAAGCCACCGAATGTTGCAGCGTAATTTGATCTATACTGCCATCACGCGCTCCAAGAGCAAACTGATCCTCTTAGGGGAATACAGCGCCTTTGATTACGCTACTAAAAATACCGGTACTGCGCGCAAGACCTACTTGGTGGAGCGCTTCAAGGACCTGGACGGAGGCGAGGCGACCAAAGACTCTTCTTCAGCCGTTGCCACCGCTTCTGCTACAGTCGAATCCGCACAAAGCAAGGAAGGGACTGTTGAAAGGAAGGCTGAGCCTGATGAACCGACTGTCTATCGATTGACAGAAGACAATCTTCACACCATCTCTCCTATGATCGGACTGACTGAAGAAGAGATTGCAGCCTTTTTTGACATCAAAAAATACGACTAGTGCACAAACTAGTCGTTTTCTTTTTCTTCCACCAAAGGCAGCTCAGTATGATCGACGAAATTGGTCATGGTGACACCCAAGAGGCGGATTCCAGTATTTGTCGATTCAATTTCTTGAAAAATTTGGCGAGCGGAACGATTGATCCGCTCAGCCTCTCGTGTTGGCTCCGTCAATGTCATCCGCTTGGTCAGGGTGGTGAAGTCTCCATAGCGCACTTTTAAAACCAAGGTCTTTCCTTGCTTGCCGTGTTTTTCCAGCGATTGGGCTACCTTACTGGACAGATTGGCAATTTCTTCTACAATATCATCTTCAGCATAAAGGAGCTTGCGGTAGGTCCGCTCTTTTCCGATCGACTTGCGGATCCGATGGCTCTTGACAGGGCTATTGTGAATGCCTCGCGCCTTACGAAAGAGATCATAGCCAAAGCGCCCAAATCGATCGATCAAAGTCATCTCCGGGATAGCTAAAAGATCCGCGCCAGTATAGACCCCCATCTCATGCAGGCGCTCCACTGTCTTCTTTCCTACCCCGTGAAATTTGGCAATGTCCATCTGGCTCAGGAAATCCTCAGCATCCTCCGGCAAGACCACCGTTAGGCCACGGGGTTTTTGGTAGTCACTCGCCATCTTTGCCAAAAACTTATTATAAGAAACACCCGCTGAAGCTGTGAGATGCAGCTCTTCCCAGATCGCATGCTGAATCAAGCGAGCGATTTTGACAGCTGATTTGCTCTGGATTTTATTTTCCGTCACATCTAGATAGGCTTCATCAATACTCATGGGCTCGATCACATCTGTATAACGCTTGAAAATCTCACGAACCTGCTCGCCCACTTCTCGGTATTTCTCATAATTTCCAGAGATAAAGATCGCTTGGGGACAAAGATCCAGCGCTTCTTTGGAACTCATCGCCGAATGAATGCCATATTTCCGTGCTTCATAGTTACAGGTCGAGACCACACCTCTCCCTCCTGATTGACGAGGGTCCTGGCCAATTACGACAGGCTTCCCCTTTAAACTAGGATTGTCTCTTTCTTCGACAGCAGCAAAAAATGCATCCATATCAATATGAATAATCTTGCGACTCGTATCATTCACCAATGGAAATATCAGCATTTTTCACCCTCCTTTTTTCTATTATAAGAAGAAAATTTTAGAATTGCAAAAATCGGCCCCTCCTAAAAACATGAAAATTGATGGAAATTCGTGTTCATTTTCAAAAATGTAGTACAGTATCGCAGAAGAGTTGAAACTGTATTATAAAAGAATCTGCTATTTTTCGCAATTTGTCTTTGTGTAACCGGTTTCTGTATGGTATACTACTATTGTAAGTGCAACAGATATAGTTGCTAGAAAGACAATAGAGGAAAATAAAAATGGTTGTTAAAACAGTCGTTGAAGCACAAGATATTTTTGACAAAGCCTGGGAAGGCTTCAAAGGTGAAGATTGGAAAGAAAAAGCAAGCGTTTCTCGCTTCGTTCAAGCTAACTACACACCTTATGATGGAGATGAAAGCTTCCTAGCTGGTCCAACTGAACGTTCTCTTCACATCAAGAAGATTGTTGAAGAAACAAAAGCTCATTACGAAGAAACTCGTTTCCCATACGATAACCGTCCAACATCTATCGCTGATATCGCAGCTGGATATATCGACAAAGAAAACGAAGTCATCTTCGGTATCCAAAATGATGAATTGTTCAAATTGAACTTCATGCCTCGTGGTGGTATCCGTATGGCGGAAACTACTTTGAAAGAAAATGGATACGAACCAGATCCTGCAGTTCATGAAATCTTCACAAAATACGTTACAACTGTAAACGACGGTATCTTCCGCGCTTACACTTCTAACATCCGTCGTGCTCGTCACGCTCACACTGTAACTGGTCTTCCAGACGCTTACTCTCGTGGACGTATCATCGGGGTTTATGCTCGTTTGGCTCTTTACGGTGCTGACTACTTGATGGCTGAAAAAGCAAACGACTGGAACTCTATTACTGAAATCGATGAAGAATCAATCCGTCTTCGTGAAGAAGTAAACCTTCAATACCAAGCACTTCAAGAAGTTGTTAAATTGGGTGACCTTTATGGTGTAGACGTACGTCGTCCTGCCTTCGATACAAAAGAAGCGATCCAATGGACAAACATCGCCTTCATGGCTGTCTGCCGTGTGATCAACGGTGCTGCTACTTCTCTTGGACGTGTGCCAATCGTTTTGGATATCTACGCTGAACGTGACTTGTCTCGTGGTACTTACACTGAATCAGAAATCCAAGAATTCGTTGATGATTTCGTTATGAAATTGCGTACTGTTAAATTTGCTCGTACAAAAGCTTACGACGAATTGTACTCAGGTGACCCAACCTTCATCACAACATCAATGGCTGGTATGGGTAACGACGGTCGTCACCGTGTTACTAAGATGGACTACCGTTTCTTGAACACTTTGGACAACATCGGTAACTCTCCAGAACCAAACTTGACAGTTCTTTGGACTGACAAATTGCCATACAACTTCCGTCGCTACTGTATGCACATGAGCCATAAACACTCTTCTATCCAATACGAAGGTGTAACAACAATGGCGAAAGACGGATACGGTGAAATGAGCTGTATCTCATGTTGTGTATCTCCACTTGACCCAGAAAACGAAGAACAACGCCACAACATCCAATACTTCGGTGCTCGTGTTAATGTTCTTAAAGCTCTTCTTACTGGTTTGAACGGTGGTTACGACGATGTTCATAAAGACTATAAAGTATTTGACATCGATCCAATCCGTGACGAAGTTCTTGAATTCGAATCCGTTAAAGCAAACTTCGAAAAATCTCTTGACTGGTTGACAGACACTTACGTAGATGCTTTGAACATCATCCACTACATGACTGATAAGTACAACTACGAAGCTGTTCAAATGGCCTTCTTGCCAACTCACCAACGCGCTAACATGGGATTCGGTATCTGTGGATTCGCTAACACTGTTGATACTTTGTCAGCAATCAAATACGCTACTGTTAAACCAATCCGTGACGAAGATGGCTACATCTACGATTACGAAACAATCGGTGAATACCCACGTTGGGGTGAAGATGACCCACGTTCTAACGAATTGGCAGAATGGTTGATCGAAGCTTACACTACTCGTCTTCGCAGCCACAAACTTTACAAGAACGCTGAAGCAACTGTTTCACTTCTTACCATCACTTCTAACGTTGCTTACTCTAAACAAACTGGTAACTCACCAGTCCAC
>JAGZZN010000115.1 GCA_018377375.1 Streptococcus parasanguinis | reverse complement strand
TTATTTAAGTACACGCAAGAGAGCCAGCAACTGGGTTTTACAGGTAGCTGGGATCTTCCAGACCATTCCTTCCATGGCCCTTTTGGGGCTCTTCATTCCCATCATGGGGATTGGAACACTTCCGGCCTTGACAGCTCTCGTCATCTATGCCATTTTCCCCATACTTCAAAATACCATCACTGGCTTACAGGGAATTGATCCAAGCCTTGAAGAAGCGGGAATCGCCTTTGGTATGACCAAGTGGGAACGACTCAAGAAGTTTGAGATTCCCTTGGCCATGCCCGTCATCATGTCTGGGATTCGGACAGCAGCTGTGATGATTATCGGGACGGCTACCCTAGCTGCCTTGATTGGAGCAGGGGGACTCGGTTCCTTTATCCTTCTAGGGATTGACCGCAGTAATGCCAGTCTGATTTTGATCGGTGCCCTGTCTTCTGCCTTCTTAGCCATCGCCTTTAACCTTCTTCTCAAATGGATGGAAAAGGCCAAATTGCGGACTATCTTTGCGGCTTTTGCGGTAATGGTTATCGGATTGGGAGTATCTTATACGCCAAGTCTTTTTCCCAAACCAGAAAAAGAAAACCTGGTCATCGCTGGGAAGCTAGGTCCTGAACCGGAAATTCTAGCCAATATGTATAAGATTTTGATCGAAGAAAACACGGACATGACAGTGACCGTCAAACCGAATTTTGGCAAGACCACCTTCCTCTATGAAGCTCTGAAAAAAGGGGATATCGCTATCTATCCAGAGTTTACAGGGACCGTGACCGAAAGTCTCCTCAAGCCGGCGCCGCAAGTCGACCATGATCCAGAAGCAGTCTATCAAGCAGCTCGAGATGGGATCAAGAAACAAGACAACCTGGCCTTGCTCAAACCCATGGCTTATCAGAATACCTATGCTGTCGCGGTGCCTAAGAAAATTGCCCAAGAGTATAGCCTCAAGACCATTTCAGATTTGAAAAAGGTGGAAGGACAACTCAAGGCAGGATTTACGCTAGAGTTTAATGATCGAGAGGATGGGAACAAGGGCTTGCAGAAAGTCTATGGTCTTAATCTACAAGTCTCCACCATGGAGCCAGCCCTTCGCTACCAGGCGATCCAGTCTGGTGAAATCCAGATAACAGATGCCTACTCAACGGATGCCGAGCTTGCTCGCTATGACCTTGTGGCCCTAGAGGATGACAAACAACTCTTCCCACCTTATCAAGGAGCTCCCCTCATGAAAGAAGCTCTTCTTAAGAAACATCCAGAATTGGAAGGCATTCTAAACAAGTTAGCTGGTAAAATCACAGCAGAGCAAATGAGCCAGATGAACTACCAAGTGGGAGTAGAAGGTAAACCGGCTGCCCAAGTCGCACATGATTTCTTGGTAAAAGAAGGTGTTATTAAGAAATAATGGAAAATTTGCACAAAAAGTAACTTTTTAAATAACTTTTTTAGTTACTATTTGTCTGTTTTCTATCCTATTTTCAGATATAATAAAGATAACAAATTAAGGAGCCCTTCATGCCAATTAGTCAATATACGATTTCACAATTTATCGTTGATGCTTTTACAGATACTGTTTTTACAGGAAATCCGGCTGCTGTTTGTCTTCTGGACGAATGGTTGTCGGATAATACCTTACAGAATATTGCCAAAGAAAACAATCTCTCTGAGACAGCTTTTACGGTTAAAAAGAACGGCTATTACGATTTACGTTGGTTTACTCCCGGTGGAGAAATCGATTTGTGTGGTCATGCTACTTTAGCAACTGCCTTCGTTCTCTTTCAATTTAAAGAAAAAGAAGCTGAAAATCTTACCTTTGCAACACAAAGTGGCGAACTTGTGGTTACTAAGAAAGCTGAGTATTATGAGCTGAATTTCCCAGTTTACTCGATGCACCAAGTTCCAGTAACAAGTGAGATGGAAGAAGCAATCGGTGTCCGTCCTCTTGAAGCGTGGATTGGAAGAGATCTAGTGTGTATCCTCCCTCATGAAAATGATGTCATTGCTGCGACTCCAGATTTCGATAAAGTTAAAGCATTAGATGGCTTACTCCTAAATATCACAGCTAAAGGTAAAAACTATGATACCGTTACACGTAGTTTTGCACCAAAATTATCAATCATGGAAGATCCAGTTTGTGGTTCTGGGCATTGTCATGTCATCCCCTTATGGGCTAAAAAGTTAGGACAAGAAGAATTTAGAGCTTATCAAGCCTCTAAGAGAAGTGGTCATCTTATTTGCCGACTAGAAGGCGATAGGCTTTATCTTGCGGGAAAAGCTGCCCTCTATAGCCGTGGCGAGATTTATGTAACAGACTAGATGTTGTCTAGTATAAGCAATAACGATTAAAGTCATTATAGAAACAAAAGATGTCTAGCTGAGCTAGGCATTTTAAATTTTCCAAATTTTTTTTGAAGAATTTTCAGAAAAGACTTGACAATTTTGAAAATAAGCGTATGATATAGAGTATGAACTTAGAAATAGTAATTTTACTATATTAATCTATGTCGACTACGGTTGGTATTGTGAAAAGACTAAATAGTTCTATAAACTATTCTATAGAGCGTTGCGTCCGAAAGTCATTCCTGACACGGCTCTTTAAAAACAAAAGGAGAAGATTATGAAAACAGAACCGATTCATCGTACCA
>JAGZZN010000034.1 GCA_018377375.1 Streptococcus parasanguinis | reverse complement strand
TCGTCCCACCTCCGCACAGTTGAGTAGGGCTGTAAAAGCTGATGAAATCAGCGTAGTAGAGTCCACTCAACCACTGCGTCTTGCTCGACAATCCAAAAACAATTAAGAGGCTAGGACTTTTGTCCCAGCCTTTTGTTTTAGGCTTGAAAAAAATGAACTGAAATAGAAAGGTTCCATCAGATGTGACACTTATCCTATTTTAAAATACCCACTTTCATGGTAGACTAGAGGAAAGAAAACGTTCTCAAGGAGGTTGAGCATGAAACGTAAATTATTGGTCACATCATTGACGATTCTTTCTGCCTGCACATTAATGGCTTGTAGTCACACTACTCAAAAGGACACAGCAGCTTCTTCTACAAAAGAAAGTAGCAGCAAAGTCGAAAAGCAAACAAGCAGCTCTTCGTCAAAGGATGCTTCTTCTACAAAGAAAAACACTTCCAGTCAAGAAACCAAGCGGATTGGAAATGCAGATTATGGATACATCGATATTCCAAGTAAATGGTTCAAGTTCACGGATATCGATGGGACAGAAGCTGTCCAGTATACGGATGGGAGTGGCTATAATATTGTCACCTTGAACAGCTTTACGCGGGAAAAGGCCAAAGTTCCTGCGGATATCGAGTTTAATGCAGAATTTCTAGCCAAGAAACTGGCCGTTATGTGGCAAGATAACCAGGATGTTGGGAAGATGACGGGAGCGCGGACTAAAGTCGCAGGACTGGACGCCTACCAGCTTCAAATCATCATGAAATCTGGTCAATACCTGATTACTTGGATCTTCCAGAAGGGTGAAAAAGTTTATACCATTTCTTTTGAAGGGGATGCAGAAACCTTGAAAACCTTTATCCCATACATCGAAGACACTTGGAGTCTAGATGGAACAGGTGCTGTAACCGATTAATTAAGTGAGATAGATCTCAGGATCTATCTTTTTTTAGAGTCTTTGTGGTATAATCTTTCTATTGTTTAGAAGAGGAAATAGAGGATGACACAGGAAATTGATATTGAAAAATACCATCAGTTAGCTCTCCAAAAGCAAAAGGAGCACCGCAAGGTATTGGCGAATCTCAAGAAGAAGCCACCTAAGAATTTAGATAAAATAGCGCAAGAAATCCACGATGAAGTTTTCCAAGAAATCGATTGTACGGCTTGTGCTAATTGCTGCAAGACCTTAGGGCCCGATTTTAAGGAAGCCGATATCACGCGGATCGCCAAATATTTCAAGATGAAACTTCCTGCTTTTGAGGCAGAATTTCTTCAAGTTGACGAAGATGGGGACAAGGTTTTTAAATCCATGCCTTGCCCCTTTCTTGGTGGGGACAATCTCTGTTCCATTTATGATGTACGCCCAAAAGCTTGTCGGGAATTCCCTCACACCGATCGCAAGAAGATTTATCAGATCAACCATCTGACCATCAAGAATACCCTCACCTGCCCAGCAGCTTATTTATTTGTAGAAAAATTGAAGGATCGTTTGTAATGGCATATACATTTTTACTTTTTGATTTGGACCATACCTTGTTGGACTTTGAATCTGCTGAAGAAACAGCCTTGACGCAGATGTTAGAAGACATGAATTTTCCAGATGTACAAGCCTTTAAGGATTACTACAAACCCATGAACCAAGGGCTCTGGAAGGATTTGGAGCAAAAGAAATTAACCAAGCAAGAGCTAGTGGATAGTCGGTTTGCGATTGGGTTTGCCCACTTTGGGATTACGGTTGATGGTGAAGAGATGGCTCTTCGTTACCAGGATTACATTAGTCTTCAGGGGCAGTCTTTCCCCGGTGCGGAGGACTTACTGGCCCGACTTGAAAAAGCGGGTTACCAGCTCTATGGTGCAACGAACGGAGTGACTGCCATTCAAGAAGGACGCTTGGCTCATTCTACAATCGCTTCTTATTTCAAAGAGGTCTTTATCTCTGAGCAGCTTCATACTCAGAAGCCAGAACCTGCATTTTTTGACAAAGTTGGCCAACTGATTCCAGATTTCAGCAAGGAAGAGACCCTCATGATCGGTGATTCCTTGACGGCGGATATCGCAGGAGGAAGTGCTGCGGGGATTGATACCGTCTGGTATAACCCTGATCATAAGGAAAATACTAGCCAGGTAGTACCGACTTATACCGTTAGCAACTATCAAGAAATCGCCGATTTACTGATAAAATAAAAAATTTTAAATACTGTCAAGTTTTTTTCTTGACAGCTCTATAAAATGTGTTATAATAGATCATGTGCTAAATAGCTTGTCTATTTCACCGAAAAATTAAAATATAGAAAAGAGACTTATAAAAATGGCAGTTAAAATTCGTTTGACTCGTATGGGTTCTAAGAAAAAACCTTACTACCGTATCAACGTAGCAGATTCACGTTCACCACGTGATGGACGTTTCATCGAAACAGTTGGAACTTACAATCCACTTGTTGAAGAAAACCAAGTAACTTTGAAAGAAGACCGCGTTCTTGCATGGTTGGCTGATGGAGCTCAACCTTCAGATACAGTTCGCAACATCCTTTCAAAAGCTGGTGTTATGAAGAAATTCCACGATTCTAAATTCTCAAAATAATTTTTTAAGTAGGTTGATGTATGGATACGATTGAAAATCTCATTATTGCAATTGTGAAACCCTTGATTTCACAACCGGATGCCTTAACCATCAAGATCGAAGATACTCCTGAGTTCTTGGAGTACCACCTTGACCTTGATCCTAGCGATGTTGGTCGTGTAATCGGTCGAAAAGGTCGCACCATTTCTGCGATAAGAACGATTGTCTACTCTGTCCCAACTGAAGATAAAAAAGTAAGAATCGTTATTGACGAAAAATAAAAGGCGGGACTCTGTCCCGTTTTTTTGTTGGACCATTCAGTGAGCACCGTTGAGAATTGTTACTGAACGTGATAAAATAAACATAAGAATATTTAGTGAATTATTGTATAGAATGAGTGGTTTTGATATGAACCGATTTGAAGTAACTACAAAGATTGGTTGTCTCTCTGTTACTTATAAAAAAAGAAATAGAGTACTAGTTTGTTTAAATGGTGCTGGTTTGATACCAACTTATGAAAATTTTCTACCAATACTTGAAAAACTTCCTTCTTCAATGGGCTACCTTACAATTGATTTTCCAAATACAGGAAGGAGTTCGATTCATAACCAGGCAGGACTAAATTTTGACAGTCTGGTTGATACGGTATACGAAATTCTGGAAGGATTGGAAATTTCTGATTATATACTATGTGTTCATAGTTTAGGTGGTGTTTTGGCTTTAAAGTTGATGAGTAAACCAATTAAGTGTCAAGCATTGATAGCACTTGAACCGACAACAAAAAATATAATGTTTGCTGATTTTTCCAAAAATCCTTATCCAGAAATGGAAGATCAAATGAGGATGATTGAAGAATGTGGGCCCGAAAATTATTTCAAGGGACTAACTCAAGCAACTTTTGACCCTGAAACTGATAGACTGATTTGGGAATTGATGGAAACAAGAGGATTAGAGTTGGAAAAGCAAGTTCCTGGTTTTCAGATATCTGGAAATATTACTGCTGAAGATTTTGATAGTTTTTCCTTAGCAGATAATATTCCTATTTTCATATTTTGTCAGGCGTATAGAGAAAAAGAGTACAGAGATTCAGAATATTGGAGTACTAAAACAAAACTCATTCTAGGTGGAAATCATCACTATCTACAGTGGTCAGAGTCGGAAAAAATTGCAACTATTATTAGAGACTTGTAGTGATAAACTAATTAAAAGAGGAATGTAAATAATAAAATGAACTACTTTAATGTTGGGAAAATTGTCAATACCCAAGGCTTACAAGGAGAAATGCGGGTCTTGTCTGTGACAGACTTTGCGGAAGAGCGTTTTAAAAAAGGAGCTGAGTTGGCTCTCTTTGATGAGAAGGATCGTTTTGTCCAAACAGTGACCATTGCTAGCCACCGCAAGCACAAGAACTTCGATATCATCAAGTTTAAGGATATGTACCATATCAATGCCATTGAGAAATTCAAAGGTTTTAGCCTCAAGGTTGCGGAAGAAGACTTGACAGATTTGGAGGATGGCGAATTTTATTACCATGAGATCATCGGCCTTGATGTTTATGAAAATGACCAACTAATCGGTCAGATCAAGGAAATCCTGCAACCAGGTGCCAATGATGTCTGGGTCGTGAAACGAAAAGGCAAACGCGACCTTCTCTTGCCTTATATCCCACCAGTGGTGCTCAATATCGATATCCCAGGAAATCGGGTGGATGTAGACATCTTAGAAGGGTTAGACGATGAAGATTGATATTTTAACCCTCTTTCCAGAGATGTTTTCTCCTCTTGAGCATTCCATCGTCGGAAAGGCGCGTGAAAAGGGACTTCTCGAGATCAACTACCATAATTTCCGTGAAAACGCGGAGAAAGCGCGCCATGTGGACGATGAACCCTATGGGGGCGGGCAAGGCATGCTTCTACGAGCGCAGCCGATTTTTGATGCCTTTGATGCGATTGAGAAGAAGAATCCGCGCGTGATCCTGCTGGATCCTGCTGGTCGGACCTTTGACCAAGCCTACGCAGAAGAGTTGGCTCAGGAAGAAGAATTGATCTTTATCTGTGGTCACTATGAGGGCTACGATGAGCGGATCAAGACCTTGGTGACAGATGAGATTTCTCTTGGCGATTATGTCTTGACGGGTGGCGAACTAGCGGCCATGACTATGATTGATGCGACGGTTCGCTTGATTCCAGAAGTGATCGGAAAAGAGTCCAGCCACCAGGATGATAGTTTCTCGTCTGGACTTCTAGAATACCCTCAATACACACGGCCTTATGAATACAGAGGAATGACGGTTCCAGATGTTCTTATGAGTGGTCACCATGAAAATATCCGTCAGTGGCGCCTCTATCAGAGTTTGAAAAAGACCTTAGAACGTCGTCCAGACTTGCTAGAAAACTATGAGTTGACAGCAGAAGAAGAGAAGATGTTGGAACAAATTAAACAAGAAGACTAACAGCGTCAGCTGTTTTTCTTTTGCCTCAAAAATTTATGAAAAAAACTTTTTAAACCTACTAGTTATTGGTAACAAAATGTGGTATGCTAAGGGGTAGAGAAACTTCAAGAAAATGATTAAGTTTTGGGGGTGAGTTTAATGGGAAAGAAATTAGGAAAATCGGTTTTCACGACTGGGATTGCTGCAACAACGGTCCTATCTGGTATGTTTAATCACAAGGCTAGTGCCGAAGAGGTGAAGCAAAATGAAAATGCAGAAACCAACAGCACGGAAGTAGTCGAAAAACCAATTACGGTTGATGAGTTGAAGCAAATTACAGCTCAAAAAGGCCAAGTGGTGAAAGATGTCCACTACCAAGAGCAAAAAGTGATCGATGCTCAGACGGATGTTAGGGCGGCTGGACAAGAGTTGGAAGAAAAGAAAGCAGAAGTGACGGATGCGGAAAACCTCATCGCAACGACATCGGATGCCCAAGTTCAGAATGCAGAAAATGACGTCAAGGTGGCTCAAGCCTATGTGACTATCGAAGAAAATAAGGTTCGAGAAGCAGAAGCTGCACATGACCAAGTTGTAGAGGCTGTTCGTCAACAGGAAAATCAAGTCACAGCTCAAGAATCTTTGGTCGATGTAGCACAAAATGAATTGAACCAAGCCAAAGCACCGATTTCAAATGATGAGAATGTGCTCAACCAGGCTTTGTTGGAGCAAAGTCAAGTCGAGCAAAGTGTTCGAGAATCTCAGAATTACCTTGCAACCTTACAAGCAAGTCAGCAAACCGGTTCAGATACAGTGGCTCAAATTGAGAACGATATTCAACTGGCTCAAACGCGTCTGACAGATTTGAAAGCGGTCATCGCAACCAAGGAAGCAGAATTGGCAGCCTTAGAACAAGCCGCGGCCAATAGCCCAGTTCAGTTGAGTCAAGCGACTTATGAAGGTTATTTGCAACACTTAGCCGAGAATGGCAATGAAGCTGCAGCGAGTGCTTTAGCCCTCTACAAGCGTGGTCGGGAAGAAGATGGCTTGACAGTTGGAGAGTCTGGATCTTTGCAAGCCAACCTTCGAGCTCTTGAAATTGCGGATGCCATCAATAGCTATCGTCGCAATGCCGGCTTGCCTGAATTGGAGCTGGATCCTTATTCACTTCCTGCCAGTCAAGTACAGTTGGAATACTTCAAAAAAGCCAACTGGCATATGTTTAAGTATTTGCCAAACGAGAACATTGCATATGGCTTCTCACCTGCTGGTGCGGTTGACTTTTGGTACAATGAAAAAGCGGCTTATCAAGAAGTAGCGGCTCAATATGGTCTACCAACAGACGAAACACAAATCGATGCCAATGACATTTATATGAAAATTGGGGCTGAGGCCTTTGCTAAGGTTGGTCACTACCTCCAAATGGTAGACAACAAAGCGACAGCTTTATCAGTCGCTTATGACCCAAGTAATGCCATGTCAGAAGCAGCTTTCTTACACCGCCCGGTCAATTCAGCAGTGTCAACCAATGCACTTGCTTACCAATTGCGTCAGGGAGCTGGTGCTACAACGACAAGATCAGATGTGAAAGCAAAATCTGATGAAGTCGCTAACCTCAAGCTGGACAAGGCCAATCAAGAGTCCCAAATCATTATCTTGCAAGGCAAATTAGAAGATGCCCGCCATACTAATTCAAATGTGGAAGTAGAGATGGCCAATGTGCAAAAGACCATCCAAAACTACAAAATTCTTCTTGTCAGCAAGGATCATGCAGTTGAAAAAGCAAAAGCGACTCTTGATGTATCTCGAGGTCGGATTGAAGCAGCTATTCAACCAAAAGAAGCAGCCCTTCAAAAAGCGAAAGATTTGTTGGCAGCTGCGCGTGAGAAATTAGATCGTTTAAAAGCGGAAGAAGCAGAAAAAGCCCAAGTCGTTCAAGAAGCGCATGAGGGCTTGAAGGCGGCGCAAGAACGTCTGGTTGCTGCTGAAAAACGTCTTTCTGACTTTAAAAACGCTCCAGAATTATTGGTCAAAGCCCAATCAGTTTTATCTGCTGCGGTGGCTAATTTGGAAAATAAAAAAGAAAAATTGGAAGCAGAATTCACAACTCTTCAATCTTATCAAAGTGTCGTGGAACTGTTGAATTCCCAATATGAAGATCTAGCGTCACGAATGGATCCAGCTATTTTAGAAGCAGCAGATATGCCAATGGATATCCGCTCAAGCAATCCAACAACTTTCACGGATAGACCAACAGTTCTTCCAACAACTACCAATAGTCCGAAAGTGCAAGCACCAACAGCTACTCCAGCTCCAAAACAAGAAGCTAAAGTAGAAGAAATCAAACCCAAAAAAGAAAATAGCCAAGCTGTGGCAAGTACAGATTCTTCCAAATATGCAGTAGCAACAACAGGTGTTGCCGTTGGGTTACTTGCTGGATTGTTTGGTTTCAAGAAAAAGAAACAATCTTCAAAAAATGATTAAGACATACCGAAGATAGAATAGATACTTAGACACTTTATTGCTTAAAATCTTCAAAGAAGATATATGAGGGTGGGAAAAGGACTCTTTTAACAAAATGAGTTCTTTCCTGCTCTTTTTTTGTACACTTTTAGAATTTTTGAAAGAAAATGATAGAAATTGATAAAAAGTGTTGACATTTTTTGGAGATGGAGTATAATAGTCTTTGTAATCGATTGCAAAAGGAGGAGAAATGCTTAAGTCTGAACGAAAACAATTCATCCTCGAGAAGGTACTGAAGGAAAAATTTGTTTCCTTAGAAACCCTTGTACAAGAGCTAGGGACGTCTGAATCAACGGTTCGACGTGACTTGGATGAATTAGAAGCTGAAAGTAAACTTCGACGGGTTCACGGTGGTGCGGAAAGCCTGCATTTTCTTCAAGAGGAAGAAAGCAATAAAGAAAAATCTATCAAAAACATTCAAGTTAAGTCAAAAATCGCGATAAAAGCGGCGGAATTGATCAAAGATCATGACGTGATCTTTATCGATGCTGGGACGACCAATGAACTTTTGGTACAAGAAATTGTCAATCCAACGGTAACCGTGGTGACCAACTCGATTCACCATGCGACCAAGTTGGTCGAGCGAAATGTTCCGACGGTCATCATCGGTGGGAAGGTAAAATCTTCTACAGATGCTAGTATCGGAGGGATCGCGCTCAATCAGATCGGTCAGTTGAATTTTGACAAGGCCTTTCTTGGAATGAATGGAATCGATGATGAATTTTACAGCACTCCAGACCTGGAAGAAGGATCTGTCAAGCGTGCGATTATCGAAAATGCGAAAAAAACCTATATCCTAGCGGATGATTCGAAAATTGGGGTGACATCCTTTGTCAAAGTGGCTCCGATCAAGCGAGCCATGATTATCACCAATCAATGTGAACCGCAACGATTAAAGGTTTTAAAAGAAAAAACGGAGGTTATAGAGGTTTGATTTATACAGTAACACTGAATCCAGCAATTGACTATATTGTCCGTCTCGATCATGTAGAGACCGGTGCAGTCAATCGGATGGCTTCAGAAGATAAATTTGCCGGTGGTAAGGGAATCAATGTCAGTCGTGTCTTGAAACGTCTCGATATCGAGAACACAGCGACTGGATTTATCGGTGGTTTCACTGGACGCTTCATTGAAGACGTATTGACTAGCGAAGCCATTTCAACCAACTTTGTGACAGTAGACCAAGATACACGGATCAATGTCAAGATCAAAGCTGATGAGGAAACAGAGATCAATGGGAATGGCCCAGAAGTAACAGAAGCTCAGTTGCAAGAATTGCTCAACATCTTATCGAGCTTAACAGCAGATGATGTGGTAGTCTTTGCAGGATCTGCCCCATCTTCACTTGGGAATGCCGTTTACAAACAATTGATCGCAGCAACTCGTGCGACAGGTGCGCAAGTGGTTTGCGACTTTGAAGGGCAAACCTTGATTGATTCCTTGGAGTTCAATCCCCAATTGGTCAAACCAAACAACCATGAGTTGGGAGATATTTTTGGAGTTACCTTGACGGAATTGCCAGAAATTGAACGCTATGCTAAAGAAATTTTAGCCAAAGGAGCACAAAACGTCATTATTTCCATGGCGGGTGATGGTGCTCTCCTCGTCAGTCCAAGCGGAACTTACTTCGCAAAACCAATCAAGGGTCAAGTGAAGAACTCTGTAGGGGCTGGAGATTCCATGGTAGCAGGCTTCACTGGGAAGCTCGCAACGACGGGAGATGTCATCGAAGCCTTCAAATGGGGCGTGGCTTGTGGAACAGCGACCACCTTCTCAGATGATTTGGCAACAGCTGACTATATAAAAGAAACTTATGAAAAAGTAGAGGTAGAAAAACTATGAAAATTCAAGACGTTTTAAATAAAAACGTGATGTTGTTTGACCTTCAGGCAACAGATAAAGAGGGCGTAATCAATGAGATGGTTCAATCGCTCGTTGACAATGGTGTGGTGACAGATTTTGACACCTTCAAGGCTGGAATCATGAACCGTGAAGCACAGACTTCAACTGGTTTGGGTGACGGAATTGCCATGCCCCACAGCAAAAATGAAGCAGTCAAAGAAGCAACGGTCTTGTTTGCAAAATCAAACAAGGGTGTGGACTATGCTTCACTTGATGGTCAACCAACAGACTTGTTCTTCATGATCGCAGCTCCAGAAGGAGCAAACGACACTCACTTGGCAGCCCTTGCTGAATTGTCTAAGTACTTGATGAAACCAGGATTTGCGGACAAACTTCGCCAAGCAAGCACTACTGATCAAGTGATCGCAGCCTTTGATGCAGAAGAGCAAGAAGCTGCAGCTGAAGAAGCGAAAAAAGCAGAAGCAGTCAAAGAAGCAGCATCATCCGACAAACCACTCATCGTTGCTGTTACAGCATGTACAACAGGGATCGCCCACACTTACATGGCAGAAGAAGCCCTCATCAAAAAAGGGGAAGAAATGGGTGTTACAGTCCGCGTTGAAACCAACGGTGCATCTGGTGTCGGCAACCGCTTGACAGCTGAAGAAATCGCCAAAGCTGAAGGGGTCATCATTGCAGCAGATAAAGCAGTTGAAACCGCTCGTTTCGATGGCAAAAAATTGATCTCTAAACCAGTCGCAGCTGGTATCCGTCAGACAGAAGACTTGATCCAAACCATTTTGGATGGCAAAGCAGATGTCTTCCACGCTGAAAATGCAGCACAAGCTAGCGCTAGCCAAGAGAAATTGAGCTTGGGTGGAGCTTTCTACAAACACCTGATGAGTGGGGTTTCTCAAATGCTTCCATTCGTTATCGGTGGTGGTATCTTGATCGCCCTTGCCTTCTTGATTGACCAAGTTCTTGGTGTGCCTCAAGATCAATTGTCTAGTCTTGGTTCTTATCATGTATTAGCAGCACAATTTAAAACAATTGGTGGAGTAGCCTTTGGCTTCATGCTTCCTGTACTTGCAGGTTACATCGGATTCTCAATCGCCGAAAAACCTGGTTTTGTAGCAGGGTTTATCGCTGGATCCATTGCTAGCTCAGGGTCAGCATTTGGTAATATTGCCTACGGCGCTGCTAAAGGTGAATTACCTGCAGCCGTATCATCAGGTTTCCTTGGAGCTTTGGTAGGTGGTTTCCTTGCAGGTGGAATTGTTCTCTTACTTCGCAAAGCCCTTGCAGGTCTTCCACGTTCACTCGATGGTATCCGCTCTATCCTTCTCTTGCCATTACTTGGTGTTGGTTTGACAGGATTCTTGATGTTCCTCATCAATATTCCAATGGCTGCTATCAATACTGGTCTTAACAACTTCCTTTCAAGCTTGTCAGGTAGCTCAGCTGTCCTTCTTGGACTTCTCGTCGGCGGTATGATGGCTGTCGATATGGGTGGACCAGTGAACAAAGCCGCTTATGTCTTCGCTACAGGTACACTTGCTGAATCTGTTGCTTCAGGTGGTTCTATTGTTATGGCAGCTGTTATGGCGGCTGGTATGGTTCCTCCATTGGCAGTATTCGTAGCAACTGTCTTGTTCAAAGATAAATTCACACAAGAAGAACGCGATTCTGGTTTAACAAACATCGTTATGGGTCTTTCCTTCATCACAGAAGGTGCCATTCCTTTCGGTGCAGCTGATCCAGCTCGTGCCATCCCTAGCTTCATTGCAGGTTCAGCATTGACAGGTGCCCTTGTTGGTCTTGCAGGCTTGAAACTTATGGCTCCTCACGGAGGAATCTTCGTTATCGCCCTCACTTCAAACCCACTTCTTTACATTTTGTTCGTATTGATCGGTGCAGTCGTAAGTGGTATCTTGTTCGGATTGCTTCGCAAACCTAAAAACTAAATATGATTAAAAGGTTGGGAAATTTCCAACCTTTTTTATTGCGCAAAAACACCAACTAGTGATGAAGTTGCTTATCTCTATAGATTTCGATACAATTATTATAACTTTTCCTTATCAAGGAGGATGAAGCATGAAAAAAGGTAAACTGGCAATTCTTTTAGCCACCGCTACTGTAATTGCAGGGGGTGTGATTATCGCTAGTCAAAAACAAAACATCTTTTTAAATGGCACTCAATCAAGAAAGCAATTTAGCGCTAGAGAGAAGCAACTGGCTTATTTAAAGGAACATGAAAAAGAAATGGCTGATTTTGTAAAATCGTTGAGTCCTAAAGTTGAGAGTGTTCAGTTTGATTGGGAGAGTATGGAAGTTGGTCAGGTAGGCAATGGAACACCTCAAGGTGGTGGCTATATGTTAACTCTTAGAGGAAAGGTGAATCAGAATGAACAAACAAAATTCATGGTTGGCTTTTCTATAGATAATGCTACCAGCACACCAAAGGAATTTGGAATTTATGAGATGCAACCCATAAGAATTTATAGGGATGGCGGTTGGTATTATTATGACTAATCGTCATTCAAAAGTCTTTATCTTGTTTTTTCGATCCTTACAAAAGAGTTAGCGAAGAATTGAGCAAAACAAGTTAAAGACTGGCCAAACTTCCCCTGCCTTTTCTTCTTGTACTAGCAAAAAAATCACCTCATTCGGCGTTGGTATCTTGAGCTGAATTATGATATAATAAGCCTATCGCATATTTTTAGGAGAATAAAAATGGATATTCAACGTGAAAAAGAATTTGTCAGCCAATACCACTATGATGCTCGTAATTTTGAGTGGGAAAAAGAAAATGGCATCCCTGAAACAAAAGTAGATGTAAACTTTCAATTGATCAATCGTGATCAAGAACAAAACACAACTTCTTTGATTGTCATCTTGAGCTATATGATCGTTTTTGACGGTTTTGTGATCAGCGGAACCATCACTCAAATCAACCACTTGTTTGGTCGTTATGTCAATGAACCAAGTGAATTCAGCAAAGACGAAGTGGAAGAATTGGCTCGCCCTTGCTTGAATATGCTTAACCGTTTGACTTACGAAGTCACAGAAATTGCCCTTGATTTACCGGGTATTAATTTGGAGTTTTAATCAATGAAATTAGCAGTGATCACGGATTCGTCTGCCTATTTACCGCAAGACGTGCTCCATCACGACGACTTATTTATTTTAGAGATCCCGATCTATATCGATGGGGAGTCTTATGTTGAAGGGAAGAACCTGACACACGATGAGTTCTACCAAAAGATGGCTGCCTCTAAGGAATTGCCAAAGACTAGCCAGCCGAGTGTTGCAGATTTAGAAGAAGTCTTATCTGGTTTGACAGCTAAGGGCTATACGCATGCTATCGGTCTTTTCTTGTCATCTGGTATCTCAGGTTTCTACCAAAATATCCAATATTTGAAGGATGAATTCGAAGGCTTGACCGTCGAATTTCCGGACTCAAAAATCACCAGTGCTCCTCTAGGAATGATGGCAGAAGACTGCTTGAAATGGGCTGGTGAAGGTCGTTCCTTCGATGAGATTGTTGCCAATGTCCAACACCAGATTGATGGAACCTCTGCCTATATCATGGTGGATGATTTGAACCACTTGGTTAAAGGTGGTCGTCTGTCAAATGGGGCTGCTATTCTTGGGAACCTTTTGAGCATCAAGCCTATTCTTCATTTTAATGAGGAAGGCGTGATTGAGGTCTTTGAGAAAGTCCGGACGGAAAAGAAAGCCATGAAACGCTTGGTAGAGATTGTTGTATCAGATTTCGCAGATGGTCATTACCAAGTCTTTGTCATCCATGCCAATGTCCCTGAAAAAGCAGAAGCACTTCGCCAACTGCTCATTGAAGAAGGAGTGGAAGGTGACATTCCTTTTGCGACTTTTGGTGGTGTTATTGGGACGCACTTAGGTGACCATAGCTTAGCAGTTGGGTATATCCCTATCGTTTAAGGAGAATTCTATGTCAATTAAAGTCATTATCGCAGGTTTCAAGGGAAAAATGGGACAAGCAGCCAACAAGATGGTTTCAGAAGATCCTGAGTTAGAATTAGCCGGCTTGATCGATCCATTTACTAATGAGACAGAAGTTGCAGGAGTCCCTGTCTTTAACCACAAAGAAGATGTCGTGGGTCTAAAGGCAGATGTTTGGGTGGACTTTACCATGCCCAAGGTCGCTTACGAGAATACTCGCTTTGCAATTGAGAATGGCTTTGCGCCTGTTGTGGGAACGACTGGATTCACTCCCGAGCAGATCCAAGAATTGACAGACCTTTCACGTGAACAGGGCTTGGGTGGCTTGATCGCGCCGAACTTTGCCATCGGAGCCGTGCTCTTGATGCAATTTGCAGCGCAAGCGGCCAAGTATTTCCCGAATGTGGAAATCATCGAATTGCACCACGATAAGAAAAAAGATGCACCGAGTGGAACAGCGATTAAGACCGCTGAGTTGATCTCTGAGAAGCGCGAGAAGATCCAGCAAGGTGCAGCAGATGAAGAAGAGTTGATGCCTGGAGCAAGAGGGGCAGAGTTTGAAGGGATGCGCATCCATTCAGTTCGATTGCCTGGCCTAGTCGCTCACCAAGAAGTGATTTTTGGTAGCCAAGGCGAAGGGCTGACTCTCCGTCATGATTCCTATGATCGTGTTTCCTTCATGACAGGAGTAAATCTCGGAATTAAAGAAGTTGTCAAGCGTCATGAGCTTGTCTATGGTTTGGAACACTTACTATGAGATTAGAAAAGATGCCTTCTGAGTTTCAGGAGGCTTTACCAATATTAGAGAAGATTAAAGCAGCTGGTTTTGAGGCCTATTTTGTTGGGGGATCTGTCCGAGATGCCCTCTTGGATCGTCCCATTCACGATGTCGATATCGCGTCCTCCTCTTACCCAGAAGAGACCAAGGCGATTTTTGATCGCACAGTAGATGTCGGTATCGAACATGGGACCGTCTTGGTCCTTGAAAATGGTCAAGAATATGAAATTACGACCTTCCGGACGGAGGATGTCTATGTCGATTATCGCCGTCCAAGCTCCGTGTCTTTTGTACGCTCGCTAGAAGAAGATCTCAAGCGTCGTGATTTTACGGTTAATGCCTTTGCCTTAAATGAAAAAGGAGAAATTGTTGACCTCTTTCATGGACTAGAAGATTTGGAAAACAAGGTTCTTCGGGCCGTTGGGCTTCCTCACGAACGGTTTAACGAAGATGCACTCCGGATCATGCGAGGCTTTCGTTTTCAGGCCAGTCTCGGTTTTGAATTAGAAGAGGCGACCTTTGATGCCATGAAGGAGTGTGCTCCCTTACTAGAGAAGATTTCCGTAGAGCGCACTTTTATCGAGTTTGATAAACTCTTGCTTTCCCCATACTGGAGACAAGGCCTGGCGGCTATGCTAGCAAGTGGAGCCTATCACTATCTGCCAGAGATGAAGGATCGCAAAGCAGCGATCGAGCGTTTGTTTGACATAGAGCTAGAATATACCTTTTCAACCTCTGAGCAAGCCTGGGCTGCTTTGGTCTTAGCATTAGAGATTCAAGATATTCCAAAATTCTTTAAGAAATGGAAGACCTCTAGAGAATTCGCCAAGACGGTGGAGCAGATCGTGGAGATTCTAAAGCTCCGAGAAAAAGGCAGTCTAGACAAGCGTGCCTGCTACAAGTATGAGAAACGTTTGTTACTGGTTGCTGAAGAGCTCCGGGAAGCCTATGCCTTGAGTGTGGATTATTTGGCCATTGAGCGCGTTTATGATAGCTTGACCATTCATGATAAACACGAGGTTGTGGTCAATGGCGGTATGTTGATCAAAGAATATGGTTTTCAACCAGGTCCAGCCTTAGGAGAGATTTTGACAAAAATTGAATATGCTATTGTCGATGGGGAACTGGCTAATGAGAAAGAGGCCATCATCGCCTATATCCAGCAAGCAAAAGAGGAGGAAAAATGAGCGATTTTATTGTCGATAAATTAACCAAATCTGTCGGAGATAAGACCGTCTTTCGTGAGATTTCCTTTATCATTCACGACTTGGATCGGATCGGATTGATCGGGGTCAATGGGACTGGGAAGACCACTCTGTTAGATGTATTGTCAGGTCGCTCTGGCTTTGATGGAGATGTGAGTCCTTTTTCTGCCAAGAGTGATTATACGATTGGTTACTTGACGCAGGAACCTGACTTTGATGATCAAAAAACGGTTTTGGATACGGTGCTATCTAGTGATTTGCGCGAAATGCAGCTGATTCGCGATTATGAATACTTGATGGCGAATTACAGAGAAGAGAACCAAGCACGTCTTGAAAAGGTCATGGCGGAGATGGATTCGCTTAATGCTTGGGAAATCGAGAGTCAGGTCAAGACAGTCCTTTCCAAACTTGGGATTGAAGACCTGAATGCCAAAGTTGGGGATCTATCTGGGGGCTTGCGTCGTCGGGTGCAATTGGCACAGGTTTTGCTGTCTCATCACGACCTGCTCTTACTAGATGAGCCGACCAACCACCTAGACATTGATACCATCGAATGGTTGACCAATTTCTTGAAGAACTCTAAGAAAACTGTGCTTTTTATTACCCACGATCGCTATTTCTTGGATAATATCTCGACGCGGATCTTTGAGCTGGATCGGGCAAACTTGATCGAGTATCAGGGTAACTACCAGGATTATGTCCGCTTAAAGGCTGAGCAAGACGAGCGTGATGCAGCCCTTCTTCATAAGAAGCAGCAACTCTATAAGCAGGAGTTGACCTGGATGCGGCGTCAACCTCAGGCGCGTGCGACCAAGCAACAGGCACGCATCAATCGGTTCCATGATCTCAAGCAAGACTTGTCTGGTCAAAGCAGCCAGACAGATTTGGAGATGAACTTTGAGACCAGCCGAATCGGAAAGAAAGTTATCGAGTTTAAAGATGTGAGTTTTGCTTTTGAAAACAAGCCGATTTTACAGGACTTTAACCTCTTGGTGCAAAATAAGGACCGCATCGGGATTGTCGGGGATAATGGCGTCGGAAAATCGACTCTACTCAATCTGATCGCCGAGCGACTCCAGCCTCAGTCAGGTCAAGTCATTATCGGGGAAACCGTGCGGGTGGCTTATTTCTCACAACAGATTGATGGTTTGGATGAGAGTAAGCGCGTGATTAATTTCTTACAAGAAGTTGCCGAGGAAGTGAAGACGACTGTCGGAACAACTTCGATCGCAGATCTCTTGGAGCAATTTCTCTTCCCACGTTCTATGCACGGAACCTTGATTGAAAAACTCTCTGGTGGGGAGAAGAAGCGCCTCTTTCTCTTAAAACTCTTGATTGAAAAACCCAATGTGCTTCTCCTCGATGAGCCGACCAATGACTTGGATATCGCCACCTTGACGGTTTTGGAAAACTTCCTTCAAAACTTTGGAGGTCCCGTCATTACCGTTAGCCACGACCGCTATTTCCTAGACAAAGTCGCAAGCAAGATCCTGGCTTTTGAAAACGGGGGAATTCGTGAGTTCTTTGGCAATTATACGGATTATTTAGATGAAAAAGCCTTTGAAGCAGCTCAAACAACGGCCAGTCACAAGGTTGAAAAAGAGAAACCTGTCAAGCCCAAAGAAGAGAAGAAGCGCATGAGCTACAAGGAGAAGCAGGAGTGGGCGAGCATTGAAGCAGATATCGAAGCCATTGAAAATCGGATTGCAGAGATTGAAGTGGAGATGAATGAAAACGGCTCTGACTTTGGCAAATTGTCAGCCCTTCAAAAGGAATTGGATCAGGAAAATGAGCGATTGCTTGAGAAGTACGATCGTTATGAATACCTGAGCGAATTAGATGAATAAGGAGGCCCTATGAATCAATTGAACCGGATATCCCTTGGGATTTCAGCCACTATTTTTACCATTATCGGTATCGTCTTGTTTATCAATCCAATTGAGCACATCGGCTCGTTTAGCTGGTTGATTTCCTGTGGTTTCTTTTTAATCTCCCTTTCGCGTTTTTCACGCTATTACCGATTGCGCCAAGCTGGTAGCATTCAGCAGCAACAACTCTTTCATAGTATGGTAGCCTTAGTGTTTGCAGTTTACTTGCTACTATATGGCTACAAGACCTTGCCGATTGTCTTTCCAGTTACCTTAGGAATTTGGCTCATTTACCGTTCAATTTTGAACTTCCGTAAAGCCAATTTCTACTCGAGGAAGGTTGAGGAACTGTCCAAGCGTTATATTTTCTTTGCCTTGCTACAGCTCTTCATCGGCTTATTCTTAATCGTTAGTCCACTCTCGATAAGTGTCTTTCTATTAAATATTATTGGTTTGATTTTCCTCATTTTAGGATTTCAATCCTTTAGTCTCTTGTTAAAAAGTTAAGAAAAGTTACGTGCAAACCTTTGCGTTTGATAAAAAGTCTGATATAATAGATCTGTAAGTGTTTACAAGTTTGAAAGGAGTTACAGATGTCTAAAAAAATTATTGGGATTGACCTTGGAGGAACTTCAATTAAGTTTGCCATCCTCACTTTGGATGGAGAAGTTCAAGAAAAATGGTCTATTAAAACAAATATCTTGGATGAAGGTAGCCATATCGTAGATGATATGATCGAATCCATCGCGCATCGTTTGAAAATGCTTGAGCTTGATGCTTCTGAATTCCAAGGAATTGGAATGGGTTCACCTGGTGTGGTCGATCGTGAGAAGGGAACCGTTATCGGTGCCTACAACTTGAACTGGAAGACCCTTCAACCAGTCAAAGAAAAGATCGAAAGTGCCCTTCATATTCCATTCTTCATCGATAATGATGCCAACGTTGCTGCTTTGGGTGAACGTTGGAAAGGGGCTGGTGAAAACCAACCAGATGTCGTTTTCATGACACTTGGTACAGGTGTCGGCGGTGGTATCGTCGCTGAAGGTCGCCTCTTGCATGGTGTACGTGGAGCTGCTGGTGAGCTTGGTCACATCACTGTTGACTTTGATGATCCAATCCAATGTACCTGTGGTAAAAAAGGCTGTCTTGAAACGGTTGCCTCAGCAACTGGTATCGTCAACTTGACTCGTCGTTATGCTGATGAGTACGAAGGGGACTCTCAATTGAAAGTCTTGATCGACAACGGAGAAGAAGTAACGGCTAAAACGGTCTTTGACCTGGCAAAAGAAGGCGATGCTCTTGCTTTGATCGTCTACAAGAACTTCTCACGTTACCTTGGACTTGCTGCTGCTAACATCGGTTCAACCTTGAACCCATCTAAGATCGTTATCGGTGGTGGGGTTTCCGCTGCTGGAGATTTCTTGTTGGATGGTGTGCGCAAAGTCTTTGAAGAAAACTCATTCCCACAAGTGCGTGAATCTACTCAATTGGCACTTGCTACTTTGGGAAATGACGCCGGTGTGATCGGTGCTGCATCCCTTGTATTACAATAAGATGAAATGGAGATCTGGCACGTGCTGGGATCTCCTTTTTTTCTGTCTCCTGTGATATAATGAAGACAAAACTGGATTCAAGGAGAGTATATGACAAAAGCAGATACAATTTTTAAAGAAAACATTCGAAAAATCATGGAAGAAGGAGTCTGGTCAGAGCAGGCGCGCCCTAAGTACAAGGATGGTAGAACGGCCAACTCCAAGTACATCACGGGAGCCTTTATGGAGTTTGATCTTGCAAAAGGCGAGTTCCCTATTACAACCCTTCGTCCCATCGCGATTAAATCAGCTATCAAAGAGATGCTCTGGATCTACCAGGATCAGTCGAATAGCTTGGATCTTTTAGAAGACAAGTACAATGTCCACTACTGGAATGACTGGGAAGTGAAAGATAGCCGGACGATCGGTCAGCGCTATGGAGCTGTTGTCAAAAAGCATGACATTACGAATAAGATCCTCAAACAATTAGAGGCTAATCCTTGGAATCGCCGCAATATTATTTCCCTCTGGGATTATGAAGCCTTTGAGGAGACCGAAGGACTCTTGCCCTGTGCTTTTCAGACTATGTTTGACGTGCGGCGCGTGGATGGAGAGATCTATTTAGATGCGACCCTGACCCAGCGTTCGAATGATATGTTGGTGGCTCACCATATCAATGCCATGCAATATGTTGCTCTTCAGATGATGATTGCTAAACACTTTGGCTGGAAGGTTGGGAAGTTCTTTTACTTCATTAACAACCTTCATATCTATGACAACCAATTTGAACAAGCAGAAGAATTGCTCCGTCGCGAGCCCTCTGATTGCCAACCGCACTTGGTCTTGAACGTGCCAGACGGAACCAATTTCTTTGATATCATACCAGAAGATTTTGAACTGGTCGATTATGACCCAGTGAAGCCACAGTTGAAGTTTGATCTTGCGATTTAGTGATAAACCAAGGTTTTTTGATGCCCTTATCTATGAGTGAAATCCTTTTAGATTTAAAATAATTCTAGCTAAAAATTTTTACTCATTTTTGAGTCAAAACATTTTGAAAATCGTTCGGGTTTTGTTAAAATAGATAAGGTTTGGAAAAACTAAACAATTTTAAAAAGAATGTTAATTTATAGATAAATATGGAGGTCCATTAGATGGGGAAAGACTTATTTAACGATCGTATTAGCAGATTCTCAATTCGTAAATTGAATGTGGGTGTTTGCTCAGTACTTTTGGGAACACTTGTCATGGTTGGGACAGCCGCAAGTGCAGCCGCAGAAGAAAAGAAAGATACGACAAATGAAAGTGTAGCGGCGGTTGCAACAGCGTCAGAAGCGCAAGCAACTTCAACAGCTACAGCAACTTCAGCAACATCAACAGCTGCAACGACATCGACTTATGATGCAAACGCAGCAATCACTGCACCAGAGACTTCAACTGCTGCAGCAACATCAACAGCACCTGCTTCAACTAGTGAAGCAAGTAGCACAAGCACAGCAGCTTCAGCAACATCAACTGCTGCAGCTACTTCTGAAACACCAAGCTTGGAAGCTACTACAACAGTAAACAAGGCAGGAGAAGCAGCTTCAACAACTGCAGATAAGAAGGAAGAACTTGCGTCAGGTGTCCAAGCACCAGCAACTGAAACTCCTGCTGTGACGGCAGAAACATCTGGTGGTAAACGCCGTACTCGCCGTGCATTGGGTGATGCCAATGATCCAAACTTGATTGGGGATGACGTTGAAGATGCAACTTCAACTCCAAAAGTTGAAAAACCAGGCTTTACTACAAATGTTGATGCCAAATCTATGGCTAGCCAGATCTCATGGTTGGACTTTGGAGATGTAGCTAACTGGACAGGAACTACTACAGTATTAGTTCCTAAAAGTGAAGTTAAACCAACTGAGAACTTAGAAGAA
>JAGZZN010000033.1 GCA_018377375.1 Streptococcus parasanguinis | reverse complement strand
TCTAAAAACGTCGAAAGGATTAGGATAGTGACAAAACGTGCGTTCTTATTTGCTGGTCAAGGGGCTCAGAAATTGGGCATGGCGAGCGATTTGTATGCGGCTTATCCCGTTGTCAAAGAGACATTTGATACGGCTAGTCGTATTCTAGGGTATGACTTGCGTGAATTGATTAATTCTAACGAAGAAAAACTGAATCAGACACGCTATACTCAACCAGCTATTTTGACAACGTCAGTAGCCATTTATCGCCTCTTAGCAGAAAATGGTATCACTCCTGATATTGTTGCCGGCCTTTCTTTGGGGGAATATTCTGCCCTGGTTGCGGCTGGAGCTCTTTCGTTTGAAGATGCAGTAGCTTTGGTTGCGAAACGTGGTGAATTTATGGAAACAGCGGCTCCTGCTGGAAGTGGGAAAATGGTAGCTGTTATGAATACTGATCCAAGTTTGATTGAAGAAATCTGTCAACAAGCATCTGAAAAGGGTGTAGTGACACCAGCTAACTACAATACACCCGCACAGATTGTGATTGGTGGTGAGGTTGCGGCTGTGGACTATGCTGTGGAACTTTTGAAGGAAGCAGGTGCCAAACGCTTGATCCCTTTGAATGTGTCAGGTCCATTCCACACAGCCTTACTGGAATCTGCTAGTCAAAAATTGGCAGCTGAACTAGAAAAAGTATCATTTAATGATTTTGATCTTCCTTTAGTTGGGAATACAGAAGCTACTATCATGAAGTCAGAAGATGTGAAAGCACTTTTGGCCCGTCAAGTAAAAGAACCGGTTCGTTTCTATGATTCAATTGCTACGATTCAAGAATTTGGTGTAGATGAGGTCATCGAGATCGGACCTGGAAAAGTCTTGTCAGGTTTCTTGAAGAAAATTGATAAAACTCTTCCAACTTATAACGTCGAAGATCAGGCTAGTCTAGATGCTCTTCTGAATGCTTAAAATGAGGTAAATATGGAACTTAAAAATAAAAATGTTTTTGTGACAGGTTCAACACGCGGCATTGGATTGGCTGTGGCTCATAAATTTGCGAGTCTCGGTGCCAATGTTGTCCTAAATGGACGTTCTGAAATTTCTGAGGACTTGCTTGCACAGTTTGCTGACTATGGTGTGACTGTTGTTGGTATTTCTGGGGATATTTCTAATGGCGAAGATGCGCAACGTATGGTTGCTGAAGCTATTGAAAAGCTTGGTAGTGTTGATGTTTTGGTCAATAACGCTGGCATTACAAACGACAAGTTGATGTTGAAGATGACTGAAGAAGATTTTGAACGTGTCTTGAAAATCAACTTGACCGGTGCCTTTAATATGACACAAGCTGTTTTAAAGCCTATGTCTAAGGCTCGTCAAGGTGCTATTATCAACATGTCCTCTGTTGTTGGTCTAATGGGGAATATTGGTCAAGCGAACTATGCAGCTTCAAAAGCTGGATTGATTGGTTTTACCAAATCCGTTGCGCGTGAAGTTGCGGCCCGTGGTGTCCGTGTCAATGCCATTGCACCCGGTTTCATTGAATCAGATATGACAGACGCTATTCCAGAGAAAATGAAAGATGCCATGCTAGCTCAAGTGCCAATGAAACGAATTGGTCAAGCTGAAGAAGTGGCAGAAGTTGCGGCTTTCTTGGCAGGTCAAGAATATTTAACTGGTCAAACAATTGCCATTGATGGCGGCATGACTATGCAATAATGAATGCTTACTGATCGAAAATCACTTACTTAAATATCCATCCGACAAAAGGAGAATATATATGTCTACAAATCGTGTTGTTATTACAGGTTACGGTGTAACCTCACCAATCGGAAATACACCAGAGGAGTTCTGGAATAGCCTTCATGAAGGAAAAATTGGAATCAAGCCCATTACAAAATTTGATGCTTCTGAAATTCCAGTCTTTAATGCTGGTGAAATTCAAGATTTCCCATTCGATAAATATTTCGTGAAAAAAGATCAAAATCGTATGGATACTTACTCATTGTATGCAATCTATGCTGCGATGGAGGCTATTGAAAATTCAGGCTTGAATATGGAAGAAGAAGACCGCGATCGTGTAGGTGTGATTGTATCATCTGGTATCGGTGGTTTGCAAGAATTGGAAGATCAAATTATCCGGATGCATGAACGTGGGATGAAGAGAATCCAACCAATGTTTATTCCAAAAGCTCTTTCAAACATGGGTGCTGGAAACATCGCACTTAAGATTGGGGCTCAAGGGGTATGTAAATCCGTGACAACAGCTTGTGCTTCTGCCAATGATGCCATTGGTGAAGCTTTCCGTGAGATTAAATTTGGTATGCATGATGTTGTTTTGGCAGGTGGTGCTGAAGCTTCGATTACTAAGATTGGTATCGGTGGTTTCAATGCTCTTACGGCCCTTTCAACAACGGAAGACCCAGAACGTTCCTCTATTCCATTTGACAAAGATCGCAATGGTTTTGTGATGGGTGAAGGTGCAGGGGTTCTTGTCATCGAAAGTTTGGAACATGCTCAAAAACGTGGTGCTAATATTTTGGCTGAGATTGTTGGTTACGGTTCAAACTGTGATGCCTACCATATGACAACGCCAACACCAGACGGTTCAGGTGCTGCAAAAGCGATTAAATTGGCGATCAATGAAGCTGGTATCAAGCCTGAAGATGTCGATTATGTCAATGCACATGGTACCTCTACACCTGCCAATGAAAAAGGTGAAAGTGGAGCTATCGTTTCTGTACTTGGTAAAGAAGTTCCTGTATCATCTACTAAATCATTTACTGGTCACTTGCTTGGTGCTGCTGGTGCAGTTGAGGCGATTGCTACCATCGAAGCTATTCGTCATAGCTTTGTACCAAAAACGGCTGGTACCAAAGAATTGTCTGACTACATTGAAGCCAATGTTGTTTATGGTGAAGGCCAAGAAGCTGATATTCAGTACGCTATCTCAAACACCTTTGGTTTTGGAGGACACAATGCTGTTCTGGCCTTTAAACGTTGGGAGGGTTAATTCATGAATATTTCTGAAATCAAAGATTTGTTGGCTCAATTTGATGCGTCAACTTTGCGTGAATTCTCATATAAAAATAACGGCGAAGAATTGAATTTGAGTAAAAACCAAACGAGTTCAGTTGCATCTACACCGGTTGCTCCTGCAGTTGAAGTGGTAGCAACTCCTCAAACTCCTGTAGTAGCCCCTGTTGTTGAAGCACCAGCAACTCCAGCTGTAGCGGCTGAACCAGTTGCTGCTCCAGCTCAGGCTGCAGAAGGTGATGTGGTTGAAAGTCCATTGGTTGGGGTGGCTTACTTGTCGCCAGCACCGGATAAACCAGCCTTTGTATCTGTAGGAGACAAAGTTACTAAGGGTCAAACACTCTTGATTATCGAAGCCATGAAAGTGATGAATGAAGTCCCAGCACCAAAAGATGGGGTAGTCACTGAAATTTTGGTAACGAATGAAGAAATGGTTGAATTTGGAAAAGGATTGGTTCGAATCAAATGACAATTGATATTAATGCTATTCGTGAGGCTTTGCCGCATCGTTACCCAATGCTTTTGGTGGATCGCGTTTTAGAAACAAGCGAAGATACGATTGTTGCCATTAAAAACGTGACAATTAATGAACCATTTTTTAATGGACATTTTCCACAATATCCTGTTATGCCAGGTGTTCTCATCATGGAAGCTTTGGCACAAACAGCAGGTGTACTAGAGTTGTCAAAACCTGAAAATAAAGGGAAATTAGTCTTTTATGCAGGGATGGACAAGGTGAAGTTTAAAAAACAAGTCGTTCCAGGAGATCAACTGGTGATGACAGCTACTTTTGTCAAACGTCGTGGAACCATTGCTGTTGTTGAAGCGAAAGCAGAGGTAGACGGTAAGCTTGCAGCTTCAGGAACACTTACTTTTGCAATTGGAAATTAAGAAAGGCCTATCTATGTTTCGTAAGATCTTAATCGCCAATCGTGGTGAGATTGCAGTGCGCATTATTCGTGCGGCTCGTGAACTTGGCATCGAGACGGTTGCGGTGTATTCTACTGCTGATAAAGAAGCCTTGCATACCTTACTAGCGGATGAAGCAGTCTGTATTGGACCTGCTAAATCAACAGAATCTTATTTGAATATGAGCGCTGTCTTGTCTGCAGCTGTTTTAACAGGAGCAGAAGCTATCCATCCTGGTTTTGGATTTTTAAGTGAAAACTCTAAATTTGCAACCATGTGTGAAGAAGTGGGCATTAAATTTATTGGTCCTTCTGCTAAAGTCATGGATATGATGGGGGATAAGATTAACGCTCGTAAACAGATGATCAAAGCAGGAGTGCCTGTTATTCCTGGATCAGATGGTGAAGTTTATACAGCTGAAGAAGCCCTCGAGATTGCAGAACGTATTGGTTACCCTGTGATGTTGAAAGCATCTGCAGGAGGCGGTGGTAAAGGAATTCGGAAGGTTGAAAAACCAGAAGATTTGGTTGCTGCTTTTGAATCTGCTTCCTCAGAAGCTCAAGCTGCTTTTGGGAATGGTGCCATGTATATGGAGCGGGTGATTTATCCGGCACGCCACATTGAAGTACAGATTTTAGCGGATCAGCATGGACATGTCATTCACTTAGGTGAACGCGATTGCTCTCTTCAACGGAACAATCAAAAAGTTCTAGAAGAATCCCCTTCAATTGCTATCGGAAAAACTCTTCGTAATCAAATTGGTTCTGCTGCTGTTCGGGCTGCTGAATCAGTTGGGTATGAGAATGCTGGAACGATTGAATTCTTGTATGATGAAGGCAAGGGTGAGTTCTACTTTATGGAAATGAATACCCGTGTGCAAGTGGAGCATCCTGTCACAGAATTTGTAACAGGAGTTGATATCGTTAAGGAACAGATTAAAATCGCAGCTGGCCAAGAATTATCCGTTACTCAAGAGGATATTGTCATTAAAGGCCATGCGATTGAATGCCGGATCAATGCGGAAAATCCTTCCTTCAACTTTGCACCAAGCCCAGGTAAGATCACTAATCTCTATCTTCCAAGTGGTGGGGTTGGCTTGCGTGTGGATTCTGCTGTGTATCCTGGTTATACGATTCCGCCATACTATGATAGTATGATTGCCAAGATCATTGTCCATGGTGAAAATCGCTTTGATGCACTGATGAAAATGCAGCGTGCTCTTTATGAGTTGGAAATCGATGGTGTCACCACCAATAGCAGTTTCCAGTTGGATTTGATTTCAGATTCACATGTGATCGCTGGTGATTATGACACTGCATTTTTGATGGAACAATTCCTTCCAAATTATAATAAGGAATGATGAAAAAGCCTGGACTTGTGAGGGAAGTATGAACATCATCTTCACAGTTTCAGGCTTTTATAGTAATGCTGCAGATACTGTAGCATATTATAAGGAGTAAGTAATGGCATTATTTTCTAAAAAAGATAAATATATTCGGATCAATCCGAATAGGTCAGCCTGGAAGGAGCCTCAGCCAAAACCTGAAGTTCCTGATGAACTATTTTCACAATGCCCAGGTTGTAAACATACCATTTACCAAAAGGATTTAGGTAGTGAACGAGTATGCCCGAATTGTGGCTATACCTTCCGTATTTCTGCTAAAGAACGCTTGGCGCTGACAGTGGATCCAGCTAGCTTTGAAGAAATGTTTACAGGAATCGAAACGACTGACCCTTTGAATTTCCCAAATTATAAGAAGAAATTAGCAGCAGTTCGGGAAATGACAGGACTGGATGAAGCTGTCCTGACTGGAACTGCCTTGATTAAAGGGCAAAAAGTTGCGCTTGGGATCATGGATTCCAACTTTATCATGGCTTCAATGGGTTCTGTAGTAGGCGAAAAAATTACTCGTTTATTTGAATTTGCGACAAAAGAAAAATTGCCAGTTGTTCTCTTTACCGCTTCCGGTGGTGCTCGGATGCAAGAAGGAATCGTGAGTTTGATGCAAATGGCAAAAATTTCTGCGGCTGTTCAACGTCATTCTAAAGAAAAATTATTTTATTTGACTGTATTGACAGATCCTACAACCGGTGGGGTGACGGCTTCATTTGCTATGGAAGGTGATATTATCATGGCAGAGAGTCAAGCCTTGGTTGGGTTTGCCGGTCGGCGCGTGATTGAATCAACTGTGCGTGAAAAATTGCCAGATGATTTCCAAAAAGCAGAATTTCTACAGGAACATGGATTTGTTGACTTGATCGTGGAGAGAAGCCAAATCCGAGCAACAGTTGGACAATTATTGGCCCTTCATGGAGGTAAACATGAGTAAAATAACACAGATTATTAAAGAGGCACGTGACCAAGGAAGATTGACTGCGCTTGATTTTGCTCAAGGAATCTTTGATGATTTTATCGAATTACATGGAGATCGAAACTTCCGTGATGATGGTGCGGTGATTGGTGGGATTGGACGCTTAGGCGATCAAACGGTTACAGTCGTTGGGATCCAAAAAGGAAAAAATCTTCAGGATAATCTAAAACGTAATTTTGGGCAACCACATCCAGAAGGCTATCGAAAAGCTTTGCGTCTCATGAAGCAAGCAGAGAAGTTTGGCCGTCCAGTTGTGACCTTTATCAATACAGCGGGTGCTTATCCTGGTGTTGGTGCCGAGGAACGAGGACAAGGGGAAGCCATTGCCCGCAACCTCATGGAAATGAGTGATCTAAAAGTTCCAATTATCGCGATTATCATCGGAGAAGGTGGTTCTGGAGGTGCCTTGGCTCTTGCTGTAGCAGACAAGGTTTGGATGCTGGAGAACTCCATCTATGCAGTCTTGAGTCCAGAAGGTTTCGCCTCTATTCTTTGGAAAGATGGAAGTCGTGCCATGGAAGCAGCAGAGTTGATGAAGATTACTTCTCACGAATTGTTAAATATGGAAATTGTCGATAAGGTGATTCCCGAGCATGGATTTTCAAATGGAGAACTACTGGCTCAAGTGAAGAAGGAATTACAGGAAGAGTTAAAGGTTTTACAAGCCTTACCTCTCGAAGAGCTTCTGGAGCAACGCTACCAACGTTTTCGTAAATATTAAAAAACTGAGCTTGCAAATTGCAAGACTCAGTTTTTTTAAACTTTATTTTGGTGCGATGACTTCTGCACCACCCATGTATGGGCGAAGGACTTCTGGAATGGTCACAGAACCGTCTTCGTTTTGGTAGTTTTCAAGAATAGCAGCGACGGTACGTCCGACTGCCAATCCAGAACCGTTCAAAGTGTGAAGGAGTTTTACCTTGCCATCTGCTTCATCACGGTAGCGGATTTGCGCACGGCGAGCTTGGAAATCTTCTGTATTGGAACAGCTTGAGATTTCACGGTAGGTGTTTTGCGCTGGAATCCATACTTCCAAGTCATAAGTCTTGGCAGCTGAGAAGCCCATGTCTCCCGTTGAGAGAGCTACTACACGGTATGGAAGGTTCAGTTTTTGAAGGATATTTTCAGCATTGACAACCATTTTTTCCAATTCATCATATGAATCTTCTGGTTTGGCAAATTTCACCATTTCAACCTTATGGAATTGGTGCAAACGGATCAAGCCACGGGTATCACGACCGGCTGAACCAGCTTCTGAACGGAAAGATGGACTCATAGCGGTGAAGTAGATTGGAAGATCTTTCCCATCAAGAATTTCATCGCGATAGTAGTTTGTCAAAGGAACTTCAGCTGTTGGAATGAGGACATAATTGGTATCGCTAAGTTCAAAAGTATCTTCCTTGAATTTTGGATACTGACCAGTACCAAACATAGAATCATGGTTGACCATGTAAGGAGGGATGACTTCAGTGTAGCCTTCCTTGCCATGTTCGTCCAACATGAAGTTGTAGATAGCACGTTCTAAGCGAGCTCCAAGTCCTTTGTAGAAGAGGAAACGAGCACCAGTGACTTTAGCCCCGCGTTCCCAGTCAAGGATATCAAGGTCTTCTCCTAAATCCCAGTGAGCTTTTGGTTCAAAGCCAAATTCGCGAGGTGTTCCCCAACGGCGAACCTCAACGTTGTCATCCTCATCTGCTCCAACAGGGACACTGTCAGCAGGGATGTTTGGAAGGGTAGTGGTGAATTCAGTCAATTTCGCATCGATTTCAGCCAATTCTGTATCCAGGGCTTTGACTTCAGCAGAGAGGGTTTGCATCGCAGCAATCTTATCATCTGCATTTTCCTTGTTGCGTTTAGCTTGTGCGATTTCAGCAGATACAGTATTACGCTCTGCTTTGAGATTTTCTACTTTGACTAAGATGTCTCGACGTTTGGCATCGATTTCTTTCATTTCATTCAAAATAGCTGCATCTACGCCACGTGTTGCCAATTTTTTAGCAACCGCATCAAAGTCTGTACGAATCCGTTTAATATCTAACATAGCTTCTCCTTTAACAAAAAACACACCTGTTACAGTGTTGGAGTGGCAAAGCCACGGTTCCATCCAACTTCACAGGTGTGCACTTGATTTAATATTGTATTTTAACTAAACGGTAGAATTTCAATTAAAGTTTCTATCTGCTCGCAGCAACCGCAGACTTTCTGAAAGAGCCTCTTAACTTACTTATCCGTTTGCGTCTATTATACAAGAAAAGATCCTATTTTGCAAATAGATTTTTAATTTTAGCCGTGATGATTTGGATCAACGTAGGAAGTTTGACAATTTTATCATTTCCTAGATGTTCCCGAGCAATCTTTAAAATTTTTCCAGAGTCTTTTGAAGCAAAGAGAAATTTTGATTCTCTAGTATAGATTTCAAAATGGCGGCTAATTTTACGTCCGGATACATTGGCTCCGATTCGCTCGATTTCTTGCCAGGGAATTTGGATGTAGTCTTCAACATTTGCATCCGCATAAAATTCAAAAGCGGCATTCCCGACTAGGATTTTTCCAACCTTTCCCCCCACTCCAAGGTAAGAAACCCCTGTAGTATGGAATTCAACGGTTTTATTCAATGATTGAGCCATGAGATCCTCCTGTATTGCTGTTCACTCCATTATATCATAATAAAAAGAAGGCCGAAACCTTCTTTTTAGTTGATCTTTGCTTACATCAAGCCAGCAACGTGTGCTAATACACCGATTACAAAGAGGGCGATGATGATGGTGATTGGAGATACTTTTTTCTTCAACAACCACATACAAGCAAAAGTAAGAAGCAATCCCATCAAACCAGGAATCAATGAATCCAAGTTTTGTTGGAAAGTTGTAACTTTTTCAGGTGTTTGAGATAGGCCTGAACCAACTTGATTAAATGCTGATTGAATACCGTTGTTAACGGATTCTTGGACGTCTTTTAAGTTTCCTGCTTTAGAGAGATCAACTAGTTTATCCCAATGGATAAAGGCTTTATCGTCTAATTTGACAGAAGAAACATTGAAGACGAATTTAATAGATACCCAACGTTCTACCAAGACAGCGAGGATGAACATCCCAAGGATAGAAGCCCCTTTAGTGATGTCTTGCAAGATCCCACCAGACATATCTTTAGTAATTTCGGAACCTGCTTTGTAACCAAGTTCTTGCGTGTACCACAAGAAGGCCATACGAATCGCATTCCATGCAATAAAGAAGATGAGTGGGCCAAGGATGTTACCAGACGCAGCAAGTGACGCACCAAGGGCACCAAGGATAGGACGTACTGTAAACCAGAAGACTGGATCTCCGATACCCGCCAAAGGACCCATCATACCAATTTTAACCCCTTGGATGGCAGCATCGTCAATAGCAGCACCGTTTGCTCTTTCTTCTTCAAGAGCAAGTGTTACCCCGATGATAGGAGCGGCAACGTATGGGTGAGTGTTAAAGAATTCCATGTGACGCTCAAGAGCGGCCGCTTGGTCTTCTTTCTTCGTGTAGAGTTTTTTGATAGCTGGGATCAATGAGTAAGCCCAACCCAAGTTTTGCATCCGTTCATAGTTCCAAGAACCTTGCAAGAAGGTTGAACGCCACCAAACTTTTTGACGATCTGATTTAGATAATTGTAATTTTTCAGTCATGATAGTGTCACACCTTTCTTAATAGTCTTCGAGAATGTCGCCGATTGGATCGTTAGAAGTAGCGGCTCCGCCACCTCCATTGCCACCTTTCTTAGAAAGAGTAAGGTAGATCAAGGCAAGGGCAACACCAATTGCTCCAAGAGCGATCAAAGTTAATTGGCTAACGGCTGCAAGAGCAAAACCAATGGCAAAGAATGGCCATACTTCACGGCTCGCCATCATGTTGATAACCATGGCATAACCAACGGCTACAACCATACCACCACCGATTTGCATTCCATCAGAGAGCCATTTTGGCATTTGTTCAAGAGCAGTTTTGACAGTTTCAGCAGGAATCATCAACAAGAGGGCTGCAGGAATGGCGATACGAAGACCTTGAAGAAGAAGGGCCACAAAGTGAGCGCGTTCTACACCTTTGATATCCCCTTTTCTAGCAGCAGCGTCGGCAGTGTGAACCAAACCAACGGAAAGGGTACGGACGATCATGGTCAAGAAAAGACCAGCAACTGCAAGTGGAATAGCGACACCTTGAGCGACAGCGATTCCTTTTGTACTGAAGTCTCCCCCAAGTACCATGATGATGGCAGCAGCGACAGATGCAAGGGCAGCATCGGGTGCAACTGCGGCACCAATGTTTGCCCAGCCAAGTGCAATAAATTGAAGTGAACCACCAAGCATAATGCCAGCAGTCAAATTACCTGTTACCAAACCGATTAAGGTACAAGCAACAAGGGGTTGGTGGAATTGGAATTGGTCAAGGATACCTTCAAGACCTGCTAAGAAGGCAACAACGACCACTAATACCATAGAAATAATAGACATGTTTAAAATCCTTTCGTAAGTAATCGATTATTGAACGTTAGCTTTGTTAATTAAGTCAAACAAATCTTTCTTAGAGTCATTTGGCACTTTACGGACGTCAAATTCTACTCCAAGATCACGCATTTTTTCAAATGTAGCCACGTCATCTTTATCCATTGACAACACATTGTTCACCATGGTTTTACCAGTTGAGTGGGCCATTGAACCAACGTTCAAGGTTTTAATCGGAACACCACCTTCGATGGCGCGAAGAGCATCTTGGGGTGTTTCAAATAAGATCAAAGCATGGGTATTTCCAAAACGTGGATCTTTTGCAACGTCGATCAATTTTTGAATTGGGACAACGTTTGCTTTCACACCATTTGGTGCCGCTTGTTTGATCAATTCCTTACGGAGTTCATCTTTGGCAACAGAATCTGAAGCAACAATGATCCGATCGGCTTTTGAATCAGGTGTCCAAGCAGTTGCGACTTGTCCATGAAGAAGACGTGTATCTAAGCGGGCAAGGTTAATCTTGAGTTTTCCATCTCCGATAACTGTTCCTTCTGGAATAGCAGCTTGGGCTACAGGAGCAGCAGCGGCTGTACTAGCTTCTTCAACAGGATTCAATTCTTCTGGAAGAGCTTTGACACCGTCTTTTGCTTCCTTAATGATGTTTGCAGCGACTTTATCAACGCCGGCATTTGCATCCATCAAACGTTCTGTATAAGCTTGAATCAACATCGGAAGGTTTAATCCTGTAATGATCGCAAATTTACGATCTGGATTTTCTCCCATGACGCGACTTGCTTGGTTAAATGGAGAACCACTCCAAAGGTCAGCCAAAACCAAGACTTCATCTTCTGCATCAAATGCGGCAACAGCTGCATTAAATTTAGCATAGAGATCATCCGGGCCTTCGCTTGGCATGAACGTAACCACTTGAACTTTCTCTTGATCCCCAAAGATCATCGAGCCGGATTGGTGGATTCCAGCTGCAAATTCACCGTGGCTAGCAATAATGATACCAATACTCATTATTGACATTCCTCCTTATAAAATTTGTTTGACTTTCAGTTTAAGAAAACTTTAAGCTACTTTATTATAAATCGTTTCCACACTTAAGTCAATTTTTCTATCAAAATCTCGATGTAAAAACATCGATTTATTATATTAAATTATCGTTAGATAGAAAAAGAATGCTCTTGAATGAATTTTGTTTATTACTTGTTGATGCTTAAAAAATCAATAATAGATATGTTTTATAGGATTTTGTTCTCAATGAAAAGATTCCGAGAATCAAACGATATTCTCGAAAACAAAAATAAATATATAATAAATTGTAAATAAGAGTGATTGAGAGCACTCAAAAAGACTAGCCCAACTGGGCTAGTCCTGTAGGTTCAGTTGTTTAGTTTGTAAAGTCAAGTACCATACGTCCTTGAATGGTTCCAGCTTCCATTTCGTCAAAGACTTTGACAGCATCTTCTACTGGACGTTTTTGAACGACTGGCACTACCAAACCTTCTGCGCCAAATTGGAAGGCTTCTTCCAAGTCTTTACGAGTTCCTACAAGAGAACCAATGACTTGGATACCATCTAATACAGTTTTCACAATGCTGAGGTCCATCATTTCAGAAGGAAGACCAACTGCGACAATGCGGCCACCTGCACGAACAGAATCTACTGCTTGGTTGAAAGCTACTTTAGAAACAGCTGTTACGACAGCAGAGTGAGCTCCACCATTTGTTTTTTCTTTAATCAATCCTGGGACATCTTCAACTTCGCGACCGTTGATGACAAAGTCTGCACCAACTTCTTTCGCCAATTCTAGTTTATCATTGTTGATATCGACAGCGATGACATGTGCGTTGAAGACTTTCTTAGCATATTGAACAGCCAAGTTTCCTAGTCCACCAGCTCCATAGATAACAATCCATTGTCCTGGTTCAGCTTTGGCTTCTTTGATGGCTTTATAAGTGGTAACACCTGCACACGTAATAGAAGATGCTTGGGCTGGATCTAATCCTTCAGGTACTTTCACTGCGTAATCTGCAGTAACGATACATTGTTCAGCCATCCCTCCATCAACAGAGTAACCAGCATTTTTTACAGTACGGCAAAGAGTTTCACGACCAGTTGTACAGTATTCACAAGTTCCACATCCCTCGAAGAACCATGCGACACTGACACGATCCCCAACTTTTAGGCTCTTGACATCTGGAGCAACTTCTTTCACAATACCGATTCCTTCGTGTCCAAGAACACGGCCTGGAACTTTACCGAAGTCCCCGTGAGCAACGTGCAAGTCAGTGTGGCAGACACCACAGTATTCGATTTGAACAAGTGCTTCCCCTGTTTCAAGTGGACGCATGTCTTTGTTTGCAACGATTTCAACACCAGTACCTTCTGGATTTACAACAACAGCTTTCATTTTGTTCCTCCTTAAGTGAACGAGAAGCGGTTTAGAATTTTTGAAAGCGCTTCTTTAATAACTATGTTAATAATATCACAAACTAGATGACGAGGCAATGAAAAAAATGGAAAAAAAGGGCGGTATTGATTAACCGATTAAGGATTTGGCGCAGAAAAAGACATGAGGGGATAGCTCATGTCTGTTCCTATTATAAGAATAATTGAATGAGTTGGCGCGCGACACCATCTTCGTTATTTGTGAAATCTGTGACGGAGTCTGCATAAGGGAGAAGGACGGAGCTGGCATTTTTCATAGCGTATCCATGACCAGCGAGAGCTAGCATGTCGGTATCGTTGTGCTCGTCTCCAAAGGCAATCAAATCCTTCTGATCCATATTGAGTTTATCTAGAAGGTAGGTCAGAGCAGATGCTTTGGTCACATTTTTGGGATTGCATTCCAGAATATTTAAGGGACCACCCCAAGTATTGATAGACAGATTGTAGTCATAATGACGATTCATTTCATCTGCCAGAGCATATTTGTCTTCCGCTTTCGTTTGAAAGAGAATACAGTTTGGGTCGCTCGTTACCCGCTCGGGATTGAATTGATTTTCTGGTTGGAAAGATTCAATCCCGAATAATTTAGGATCTGCAACGTGCTCATTTGGATCGGTAATAAAGAATTTATTGCGGTATTCGCCTGCTATAAAGTCCGCTTGGATAGTGTCTCGGTTAGCGACCATATCTAACAGGTATTTTTTATCTAAAGTCAAACATTGTTCATCTGCCCATTTTTTCTCAGGTAGATGCGTAAGGGAGCCGTTAAAATTGATCATCGGAGTATCTAGCTCTAGTTGTTTGTAATAGGTATGTGCCATACGGTAGGGGCGGCCTGTTGTAATAATGACTTTATGGCCAAGAGCACTAATTTTTTTTATCGTATCAATGGTAAAGTCGCTCAATTTGCTTTCGGAATTTAAGAGAGTGCCGTCTAGATCTAGAGCGATCATCTTTTTATGCATATTTCAGTTCCTTTCGAGAAGAATGAGACCATTATATCAGAAAAATCGGAAAAGCGCTCAAAAATCGAGAAGAGAAGTAGGATTTCTTGAAAGGCGAAAGATCTTTTGGTAAAATAGAAATAACGTTCGCAAATTGATTGGGAGCGAGAATGATGAAAAAGGAGTTTATTCTGAAATGGATAAGTTTTTTAAACTTTCAGAACATGGAACCACTGTTCGAACAGAGGTTCTTGCTGGTTTGACAACCTTTTTTGCGATGAGTTATATCCTCTTCGTAAACCCTCAAATGTTGTCACAAACAGGTATGCCAGCTCAAGGAGTCTTCCTTGCAACGATTATTGGATCCGTTGTCGGGACCTTGATGATGGCTTTTTATGCCAATTTACCTTATGCACAAGCACCTGGGATGGGCTTGAATGCCTTCTTTACCTTTACAGTTGTATTTGGTATGGGATACTCATGGCAGGAAGCTTTGGGAATGGTCTTCATTTGTGGTGTGATTTCATTGATTATCACATTGACAAAAGTTCGGAAGATGATCATCGAATCGATTCCGACTGCTCTTCGCTCTGCTATTTCAGCGGGGATCGGGATTTTCTTGGCCTATGTTGGGATTAAGAATGCAGGATTTTTAAAATTCACGATTGACCCTCATACTTATACAGTGGTCGGGGAAGGAGCAGATAAGGCGAATGCAACGATCTCAGCCAATGCATCTGCTGTTCCTGGATTGGTTGATTTTAACAATCCGGCGGTCCTCTTGGCTCTTGTTGGTCTTGCAATTACTATTTTCTTTGTTGTCAAAGGGATTAAGGGAGGGATTATCCTTTCTATCTTAGCAACGACTGTGCTTGGAATTCTCATCCATGTTGTTGATATCACTAAAATCGACTTTGCAAGTAATCATCTAGGAGCTGCCTTTAATGATTTAGGCACGATCTTTGGTCAAGCATTGGGATCAAAAGGATTGGGTTCGTTGATTTCCAATACGTCTCGTTTGCCTGAGACCTTAATGGCAATTTTAGCCTTCTCCTTGACTGATATTTTTGATACAATTGGAACTTTAATCGGTACGGGTGAAAAAGTTGGGATTGTTGCGACAAATGGGGAAAACCATCAATCAGCGAAATTAGATAAGGCCCTCTATTCAGACCTTGTAGCGACTTCAGTCGGAGCCATTGCAGGAACTTCAAACGTAACGACGTATGTTGAGTCTGCAGCTGGTATTGGAGCTGGTGGACGCACTGGTTTGACAGCCTTGGTTGTGGCAATCTGTTTTGCTATTTCAAGTCTCTTTAGTCCTTTGTTGGCGATTGTACCGACCGCTGCTACAGCTCCAATTTTGATTGTTGTTGGGATTATGATGTTGAGTGGCTTGAAAAATATCCATTGGGAAGATATGTCAGAAGCAGTTCCTGCCTTCTTCACTTCTATCTTTATGGGCTTCAGCTACTCGATTACACAAGGGATCGCTGCTGGATTTATCACCTATAGCTTGGTGAAAGTGGTTAAAGGACAAGCCAAAGAAGTGCACAGCATGATTTGGATTTTAGATGTTCTCTTTATCTTAAACTACGTGAGCATGGCCTTGAATTAGTTATCAGGGAAATATTTAAAAAGGAATGGGAGTGGTTTCCCATTCCTTTCAGATTGAAGACAAAGTTATACCAAAAACATTCCTTAGGTGAGTACGGACGTCAGCGAACTTCTTTGAAGTTCCATGACTAATTATTGAGCCTAAGGTCTCAATAATTCCGAGTGCCTGAAACGTTATTTTTTCAGGCACTTTTCTCACAGCGGAAAGTTTCAGTATTTTCTTAAATCGATTTAAAAATTGGAACTCAAATTTATTTTTTTGCAGAATCACTTAACTTATTTTACTTTAAAATAGTTTGACTATCTATCTAAAAAGCAAACCTGAGTGGAACAATTTCTAAAAGAAAGAGCAGATTTTAAAAAAGTTTGGTATAATAGAGAAATGATTAGTCACAATGAAACGGAGCTGATTGCTCTAGGAAAACAGCTAGGAAAACTCTTAGAAAAGCAAGATGTGATCATCTTATCAGGTGATCTAGGGGCAGGAAAAACAACCTTCACCAAAGGGATTGCAAAGGGGTTAGGGATTGATCAGATGATTAAAAGTCCTACCTATACCATTGTTCGTGAATACGAAGGCCGCTTGCCTTTGTACCACTTGGATGTTTACCGGATTGGGAATGATCCAGATTCTATTGATTTAGATGATTTTCTATTTGGAGATGGTGCTACCATTATTGAATGGGGAGAGTTGATTGAGCAGAGTCTCTCGGATGCTTATCTTAAAATTTTTATCCGAAAATTGGAAGATGGGCGAGAGTTGGCTTTTGAGGCTCATGGAGCGCGTGCAGAAGCTTTACTAGCATCCTTTGAGCAGGTGGAAAAAACCGATGACTAAGGAAAAGGAAGTGACATTAGAAATTCGGCAAGCTGAAAGTGCAGACGCGGCTCTTGTCGTTGATTTCTTAAATCAAGTTGGGAAAGAGTCAGATTACATGACGCTAGATGAAGCTGGGATAGGCATGTCTCCAGCAGACATGGAGCATTTTCTAATGGTCCAAGAAATGGCGGATAATCGGATTTGCCTCTTGTTATTTCTAGATCAGGAACTGGCAGCTTTGTTAAATATCACTGCGGCTTCTCAACGGTCTGTTCAGCATATTGGAGATGTATTTATTGTGGTTCGAAAAGCTTATTGGAATCAAGGACTTGGACAGATCTTGTTGGAAGAAGGAATCGAGTGGGCGCACTCGACCGGTGTTCTTAGGAAATTAATTTTGAATGTCCAAGTGCGCAATGAACGAGCGGTTCACCTGTATAAAAAGTTAGGTTTTGAGATTGAAGGTTGCCAAGCTCGTGGAGCTTGTTCAGCTGAAGGAGAATTCTTAGATGTTTACCTTATGGGGAAACTGATAGATTAGAGAGAGTATACATGCTTAAAAAAATTATTTTGATGTTTTTGAGCTTATTGACGGTAACAGTGATTGGGATCGGGGCCTATGGCCTCACTATCCTCAATCAAACGACAGGGACCCTCAGTAAGACCTATAAAGGCTTTGGAAATGAGACCAATGTCATTGCAGAAAACAAGCCGATGACCATCCTTTTGATGGGGGTTGATACAGGTAGCGGTTCTCGGGAAGATCCTTGGGCCGGAAATAGTGATACCATGATTTTGGTGACTGTCAATCCTCAAACAAAAGAAACAACCATGACGAGCTTGGAAAGAGATATTCTAACCAATATTACTTCAGATGGCGAAACGGTCCAAGCAAAATTGAATTCGGCTTATGCTCAAGGTGGTGCCAAGTTAGCCATTAAGACCATTCAAGATCTTTTGAATATCCATATTGACCGCTATGTCATGATCAATATGAAGGGATTGGTTCAATTAGTGGATAAGGTTGGTGGTATCACGGTTAACAATCCATTTGACTTCGATATCTCGATCGAGGAAAATGAGCCAGAATATACGGCTAAGATCGCACCAGGACGTCAGGAGATTAATGGGGACCAAGCTCTCGTTTATTCACGCATGCGCTACCAAGACCCAGAAGGAGACTACGGACGTCAAAAACGCCAACGTGAAGTGATCAAAAAGATTGTTGAGAAAGTTTTAAGCCTCAATAGTTTGAGTCACTACAAAGGAATCATTGAGTCTGTTAGTGACAATATGCAAACCAACATTTCACTTGATAGCAACAGTCTTCTTCAATTGTTAGGATATAAAGATGCCCTTTCAACGATTCATCAGTACCAGTTGAAAGGAGAAGATGCCACCTTAGCAGATGGCGGAAGTTATCAGATTGTCACTTCAAAACATCTCTTGAAAATTCAAAATATCATCCGCAAAGCTTTGGGGATGAAAGAAATTAAAACATTGAAAACCAATGCTTACCTATTAGATGGAGATGAAGAGTTGAAGAATACTTCTTCTCAAAATGATACGCCAGCGGCATCATCTGAGGAAGCACCTGTTTACCAAGAGTTTAACCAACTACCAGTTGTACCATCGACCCAGGATACGGGAGTGGTGACGCCTCAAAGTTCTGTTGCACCAGTAACACCAGTTGCTCCTGCAGCTACAGAGTCGAGCAGTGTGACACCTACGGTACCTTCAGAATAAGAAAAAAACGATTGAGTTTTCTCAATCGTTTTTACTTGGTTGCCAGATGTCTTGAATTTCTTTTAGAGAGGCTGTTGCTTGTTGACTAAATAGTTTGGTCTTGTATTGGAAATCCGTTACCAATTCTTGAAGATTGGTCTTTTGGTCTTGGATAATATCCAGATTGCGTTGGATTTTTGCTAGGTTATCTTGAATTCCCTTGATCAATTGGCTGGATTCAGTCACCTCTGTTTTGATTTCTTTGCGGTTTTTTACTAGGTGGTAGCTAATGCTAGCTCCTGTTGCAAACCAAAAGAGATTTTTGAGTTTCATATGGCCTCCTTTTTAACTGTTTTTGATGGTTTCTGCGAGAACTGCTAGTTGTTCAAAATTAGGCTCGTGTTCAGTAAATGAAATGGCCAGTTCATCTTGAGCGGAATAGCGAGGGATAATGTGGACATGGGTGTGAAAAACAGTTTGTCCAGAAACTTCTTCCATGTTACTGATGATATTCATTCCCTTGGCCTGGGTAGCAGCTTCTACTTTTTTAGCAACTTTAGAGACACGTGCAAATAGTTGAGCTGTGGCAGTTTCGTCCATCTCTAAGAGGTTGCGGGCGTGTTTTTTTGGAACGACTAACGTATGACCAGGAGTAACCTGAGAGATGTCCAAAAATGCGAGGACCTCCTCGTCCTCATAGACTTTGGATGAAGGAATGTCGCCAGCTATAATCTTACAAAAAATACAATCATCAACCATAAATACACCTCATTTAGACTAAATTTTGTTATAATATAAGAACATTATACCAGAAATCGGAGAAAATATGTTAGAAATCAACAAGTTGACAGGGGGCTATGTCAACATCCCTGTCCTGAAAGAGGTGAGCTTTTCGGTTCCGGATGGCCAACTGATTGGTTTGATTGGACTAAATGGAGCTGGGAAGTCAACCACGATTAATGAAATTATTGGTCTCCTGCATCCTTATGCTGGGGAGGTACGGATTGATGGTCTTAGTCTGCCAGAAGCTCCAACTGAATATCGGAAGAAGATTGGTTATATTCCAGAAACCCCTAGTCTTTATGAAGAATTAACCCTGAGAGAGCATATCGAGACCGTAGCTATGGCCTATGATTTAAATATGGATCAGGTCATGGTGCGCGTCCAGCCTTTGTTGGAACGCTTCCGTTTGGCTGAAAAATTAGATTGGTTCCCGACCCAGTTTTCAAAGGGGATGAAGCAGAAGGTCATGATTATTTGCGCCTATGCAGTAGATCCAAGCCTTTATATTGTTGATGAACCCTTTTTGGGATTGGATCCTGTTGCGATTGCAGATTTGATTCAGTTATTGGCAGATGAGAAGGCAAAAGGAAAATCAATATTGATGAGTACCCACGTTCTAGATTCGGCTGAAAAGATGTGTGATGGTTTTGTGATCCTCCACAAGGGTCAGGTCCGAGCACAAGGCACTTTAGATGAGCTGCGTTTAACTTTTGGGGATGAGCAAGCGAGTCTAAATGATATCTACATGACCTTGACAGAAGAGGAAACAGCATGAAAGAGTTGATGAAAAAACGGCAACAAACGTTTCGAACTCAATGTGTAAAATATAGCCGCTATGTTCTCAATGATCATTTCGTCCTCTTTATGCTGATTTTTATAGGATTTTTGTCGGTTCAGTATAGCCAATTCTTGCAAGAGTTACCAAAAGATACAAGCTTGATTCGCTGGAGTCTCTTGATCGGTTTGCTCCTTTTTGTTCCGATCGGCTCCATTGCGACCTACTTAGAGAAACCCGATGCTTTATTCCTTTTAGTAAAGGAAGAGGAAGTGAAACGTTATATCAAAGGGCAGGCCAAGAAGTCTTTTGTGTTTTGGTTTTTGATTCAAAGTTTTGTCCTTCTATTATTTGTGCCTCTTCTTCTGGCAACAGGGCTGGATAAACTTGCTATTGTAGCTTATATCCTTGTCTTAGGGGTGGCTAAAGGGGCTGTTTTTAGCTGGAAGAAAGCGCGCTTCTACCAGGATGGAAATTTGGATTGGACCTTGGCCATTGCTCGTGAGAATGCAAGGAAACAATTGATCCTTCGCTTCTTTGCCTTGTTTACAACGGTGAAAGGTATTACTAACAGTGTCAAAAGAAGAGCTTACTTGGATGGTTTCTTAGGGCTTCTTCCCAAAACACATGGCAATACGTGGCTTCACTTATATACGCGCTCCTTCCTACGGAATGGAGATCTTTTCTCTATGACTCTCCGACTCTTGGCTCTTTCCATTCTCGTTATCATCTTTATTCCCCAACCTCTCGTAGTGATTGCCCTTGTAGCCTTGCTCAATTACTTGGTTATTTTTCAATTACTGGGGCTTTACAGTGCTTTTGATTACCAACCCTTGACACTCCTTTTCCCGATGAAAAAGGGCAGTAAAAAGGCAGGGTTGAACAAAACGATTCAGCTGGTCATGGGGATGATAACGGTGATAGAAGGGGGGATTGGCCTGGTCTTTATTTCAGATAAAGTCCTGTTGTTAGGCTTATTGGCTTATACAGTTGCTTTAATCCTACTCTATCTTCCATTTAAGATGGCGCGCTTGGTTGACGAAAGTCGTTAAAATTAGTAAAATAGATTGGAAACTTTTTACGGAGGAAAAAATGGACTCGAATGAAAA
>JAGZZN010000114.1 GCA_018377375.1 Streptococcus parasanguinis | reverse complement strand
CCGTGAGCACTACCTTCCTGATTCAGCAGATGGTGCCCTTCCAGAGACTAAGGTTGGTGCTATCCTTGCGCTTGCAGATAAATTGGATACCCTCCTTTCATTCTTCTCAGTAGGATTGATTCCATCAGGTTCCAATGACCCTTATGCGCTTCGTCGTGCGACTCAAGGAATTGTGCGTATCTTGGATGCCTTTGGTTGGCATATCCCTATGGATGAGTTGATCGACAGCCTTTACGCCCTTTCATTTGATAGTCTTTCATATGACAATCAAGCAGAAGTGCTCAACTTCATCAAGGCGCGTGTGGACAAGATGATGGGACGCACACCAAAAGATATCAAAGAAGCTGTTCTTGCTGGTTCAAACTTTGTCGTGGCTGATATGCTGGAAGCAGCTGAAGCTCTTTCAGAAGCTGCGAAGATGGATGGTTACAAGGCAGCTGTTGAATCACTCTCACGTGCCTTCAACTTGGCAGAAAAAGCAGATGCTTCAGTAGCAGTCGATGCGAGTCTCTTTGAAAATGATCAAGAAAAAGCCTTGGCTCAAGCAGCAGAAAGTCTTGAATTGACAGGTTCAGCTAGCGACAAACTGGCTCAACTCTTTGCTCTTAGCCCGGTCATTGATGCTTTCTTTGACAATACCATGGTGATGGCAGAAGATGAGGCTGTTAAAAACAACCGTCTGGCCCTTCTTGCAGGTCTTGTAGCGAAAGCTAATGCTGTCGCAGCCTTTAATCAATTGAACACAAAATAATGACCTGATGACAGGTAGAAAGTAGGTTTTATTATGACACCTGAAAAAATTGCTCGGATCAATGAGCTGGCTAAAAAGAAAAAAACAGAAGGTTTGACTCCAGAAGAAACAGTGGAACAAGCAAAACTTCGTGAAGAATACATTGAAGGTTATCGTCGCTCCGTTCGTCACCACATTGAAGGTATCAAAATTGTGGATGAAGAAGGTAACGATGTAACACCTGAGAAACTACGCCAAGTGCAACGGGAAAAAGGTTTGCATGGCCGTAGTCTCGATGATCCTAATTCATAATCAAAAGAGTGCTGGAATAGACTCCAGCACTCTTTTGTATCTTTAAAATTCAGAATATTCTGGACCAGATTGACCAATTTTTAAAAACATGGTATAGTAGATTGTGTGAAAATTTGAAGTATACTTTTCTGAAAATGTACAGAAAAAGAATTGGAGTAATCATATGTCAAAAAAACATCATCCTAGTCAAGAAACCGAAAATGGGATGGTTCGTGGTCTGCAAAATCGGCATGTTCAGCTGATCGCTATTGCAGGAACCATCGGGACAGGACTCTTTCTTGGAGCCGGTCGTTCCCTTTCTTTGACAGGTCCCTCTATTATTTTAGTCTATATGCTGACTGGCGCCTTCATGTACTTGATGATGCGGGCGATCGGAGAAATGCTCTATATGGACCCTGATCAACACACCTTTATCAACTTTATCACCAAGTATCTAGGAAAAGGTTGGGGTTATTTTTCAGGATGGTCCTATTGGGTCTCCTTGGTATTTTTGGGAATGGCAGAGATCACCGCTGTTTCCAACTATGTCCAGCTTTGGTTTCCAAATTGGCCAGCCTGGCAGATTCAAATTATCTTTTTAGCGCTTTTAAGTTGTGTAAACTTGATCGCTGTGAAGGTTTTTGGAGAGGTTGAATTCTGGTTTGGAATGATCAAGATTGTCACTATTTTAGCCCTGATCGCAACAGGGATCTTTATGGTGACGACGAATTTTGAAACACCAGCTGGACACGCTAGCTTAACCAATATTACCAGTGGTTTTCAAATGTTTCCAAATGGTTGGGTCAAGTTCGTCATGGCCTTCCAAATGGTCTTCTTTGCTTATCAAGCGATCGAGTTTGTTGGAATTACTACTTCTGAAACAGCTAATCCCCGCCAAGTATTGCCAAAAGCCATTAAAGAAATTCCAATCCGAATTGTAATCTTTTATGTAGGGGCTTTGTTGGCGATTATGGCTATTTTCCCTTGGCAACAGCTTCCCGTCAATAAATCACCGTTTGTAACGGTCTTTCAGATGGTTGGAATCAAGTGGGCAGCAGGATTGATTAATTTTGTTGTACTGACAGCTGCTGCATCTTCCTTGAATTCCACCCTCTATTCAACAGGGCGTCACTTGTACCAGATTGCAAAGGAAACACCAAACAGTAAAGTGATGAATCGTTTGAAACTGAATAGCTTATCTCGTATGGGGATTCCAAGTCGCGCGATTATTTTTTCTGCGATTGTGGTTGCTGTTTCTGCCTTTATCAATGTGTTGCCAGGTGTCTCAGATGCCTTTGCCTTGATTACGGCATCTTCTTCTGGTGTTTACATTGCTATTTATATTTTGACCATGTTAGCCCATCTTAAGTACCGTAAATCAAAAGAATTTATGCCAGATGGTTTTGTCATGCCGGCCTATAAAGTGTTGAATCCATTGACCATTGTTTTCTTCCTCTTTGTATTCGTTTGTCTCTTCTTGCAAGAATCAACATACATTGGAGCGGTTGGAGCAACCATCTGGATCATTCTTTTTGGGATCTACAGCAATTGGAAACATAATAAATAAACAGCAAGAGGCTGGGACAAAAGTCCTAGCCTCTTAATTATTTTTGAATTGTCGAGCAAGACGCAGTGGTTGAGTGGGCTCTACTACGCTGATTTCATCAGCTTTTACAGCCCTACTCAACTGTGCGGAGGTGG
>JAGZZN010000032.1 GCA_018377375.1 Streptococcus parasanguinis | reverse complement strand
AAACTCAGCTGTCTCTTCTGGAGAGAATTTCAATTTTGAAAGATTGGCAACGTGGGTTACCTCTTCTTGCGTAATTTTCATCTTGCTTCCTTTCGTGAATTGATGATTTTTCAATACCCTCTATTTTACCATAATTTAGCTCAATTTGCTTGCCTTAGAAAAAATCTGTAGGACTTTTTTGTCGCTACAGATTCTTCATTTTATATTGCTTTTTCGCCTAATTGTCCCATCTCTATTAGAGTTTCTTTCCAGACTTCCTGGACATGAGATGCGAGGTAGCAAGAAGCCAAGTCATAAGAAGCCTGATGAAATAGTGCAAGGTCTCTTTCAAAGAGATGGACCAGCTTGTCTGCCAACTCTTTCACCAATTGTTCTTCGGGCACTGTCTCGCTATAAGGTACCAAAAAGCCATTTTCACCCTCTTTTATAAAAGTTGGATTGCCATAACGAGCATCAAAGCCGAGCAAGGCTAACCCTGCTCCAGCCGCCTCCATCAAGGTCAATCCAAAGGTCTCCCACTGAGAAGTGGTGAGGTAGGCTTGGTAGCAAGGATAAATCTGCTTAAGATCCGCATGACCACGTAGATGAATAAAGTCTTGCGCTTCAAGCTCCTGAATCAGGTGTCGCAAGTTGTCCGCTTCGCCACCTTTCCCATAAATATCAAGCTGAAGGGCTGGGAGTCGTTTCTGTGCTTGAGCCACTACTCGAATGGCCAAATCGATGCGTTTTCTTGGATCCAAACGGGAAGCTGTGATCACACTAAAGGGAGGTCGATCTCCTTGTGATTCCGTCAATTCTTCTAGATGCCCCACTGGAATACTATAGATCGGAATTCCTTGGCATCCTTGTTTGGCAAGTGTCTGCTCCAAGACTTCTTTTTGAAGTTCCGTCGCCGTGATGAAGTAATCGAAGCGTTTGGCATACTTGAACACATAATAGTACTCATAGTTGAGCTTGCCATTTTCAAATTCGTGCTCTGAATGAAACACCATGGCGAGCTTGGAAGAATTATCTTTCTCCAACAAAGGGCGAGCAAAATCCATGCGAGAAGCCCGATCAAGCAGAATCAGATCCCCTTCTTTGAGCGAAAGTTTCGACAGAAAACGCCTCATCACTTCTGTATGGTTGGTCAAAATCTCAGGCCCCAGTTTATAGAGCCAGCTTCCACCTAACTTCAATTCTTCAAAGGCGATACTTCCATCTTGATTGTGATAGGTCCGTCTGACAACACTACCATACTGAAAATACTCTGTAGCAAGTTTACAAGCTCCATAATACTCTCGCTTGATCATATTTCCAGATAAAAGATAATCCACATAGCGGACACAGTCTGGATGATAGGGGTCCAGATGAAAAGTCAGTGCGTTTCTATCCGCAAATTGATAGCGAATGGCTTCTTCTGTTTTTTCAACAACATCTAGACGAGTCAGCTGAAACTCCATTTGCAAGGCCCCCACCGTCTTTTGAGGGACTGTCGTTTCTTGATCTGAAAAAGCTAAATGAGCAAAAAGCAACTCCTCATCCCGATGCCCCAAAGAGAGGTAATAGGCCAATTTTTCTGGAGTGGGCCAAGTGGTAAAGACAAACTTCGCTGTCGCTCCTAGACTCCGGAGCATCTTTGCCCGAGAGGCTTGTGCAACATCGACCCCATTGGGTTCAAATCCCACTAATAGATTAAAGGTATAAATGGTCATGCTGTTCCTCCCTCTAATCGCTTAAAGATCTCTTTCAGAGCATCTTTTTCTGGCAGTTCCAAGATCCGCACTTGCTCTCTTAACAATGATTTAAAAGCGTCTGGCTGCTGGACTAATGCTTCTAATTGATTTCTCATTTCTTCTACTGTATCGGTAATCGTGCTCAATTCTTTATAGGCTTCCTGGTGCACCGTACTCTTCAACCCAAACAAGACTTGCCCATTTTCAAGAGCACGTATACTACTGTTCATCACTTCTTCCCCTTGGTTGCAATCCAGATAAATAGAGCATCTAGCTAATAAACTCTCATAATTTCCCAGCGAAATCCCTGGATAGAGGCGTACATTTGGTCGAGCCGCTAAATCTGTTAATTTCGGACCCATAGCTGTCAAAGCAGCAATATGAAAGGTCACTTGTGGAAATTGATGGACCAGGCTAGATAAGCCTTCAACCTCTTGAGAAGCTGTCATGACCAGGGCTTCTAGCTGAAACTTCTCCTGTTCCACATCTACTAGCCCCGACAGAGCCGTGATTCCGTCTTTTTTCTCACTCAAAATGCCATCTTCTACCAACAAAATTTGGCCAACCTGCTCTTTGATCTCATCTAGATCATGGGCTTCACGAGCACAGTAGGCTAGTCGCTCCTTTGGTATCTCTTTCACAACATCTAACAATGTTTTATCCATCAAAAGGATGGCTTCATCTTCCGGCAAGACTTGTTTCAGAACAGCTCTTTGAAGCTCTTCTTTATTGGCATACAGATGATCCCGTCCTTTAGGGAGTTGATGCAAAAAAGTCCCTTGTGAGACAAAGTGAAGCAGGACTTCTTCTTGCTGACGGTTCAAATAAATGTCTAAATATGGTTGGCCAGCTTCCGTAAGGAGACTCCGTTTGCTTCTCCAACCATAGCGGTTGTAAACATCAATGGATACGATCTCCTCTCCCTGACCAAACCACTCCACTCTTTCAACCGTTCGTGACAAGATATCCTCTCGCAAAACCACATTGGCACGACGCTCCTCCCCATCAAAAAGATAGGTTGTGATCCCAAGCGTCCAACATTCCCATAATTCTGGAACCTCTAAATCATTGAAAAACAAAGGGTTCCCAACTGTTGATGCCGGGTCTTTTTGGGTAAAAAAGGTCGCCAGACTCTCTGTCTGTTCAGCTATATCTGTTTCCAGATTGGTCACAAACACACGGTAGGGGTGGCCAAGTTTGTCCAATAATTTTCGCAAACGTTCCAGCTCTCTGGTCTGCTCTGATGCAATAATGAACATGCTGATCCTTTCTCATCAATAAGTTCTTAGTCCATGGTTTCAACGAAACTGAGGTTGATCACCACGCGCTCATAGGTTTCTGACTCTTGTAAGCCCGCTTCTTCTAGTTTTTCAAGGGCCCGTTTCAAGCGCGTTTTGTAAATATAACGATGCCAGGTTAAATCGTAGCCCAACATGCCCAGAAGTGCCAATTTTTCTTGCTTGGCTTCCATCTCATCGAGTACCCGCTTTTCTGTCCAAACCTGGGACAGAGTATCTGAACGACCCACGCGATACCAATAAATACATTTCTCCGTATGGACCACCCGATTGGCTTTTAAGAAGAGCTTGTACATGAGAAAGTTATCTTCAACATTTTTTCCGACCGGAAAACGGAGTCCTTCAAATAAACCACGCTTATAGAGTTTCATCATGGCACAAGCCCAGGCCATATCTCTGGTCTCCTGGATGGCATCGTGGTCCATAATTGCTCGCCCCTCATAAAGGGTCTCTGAATAATCATCGTCCGTTACCTTGATCAAGTATTTGCTACTACTGTCATCATAGAGGTTATAGTTGGCTACCGAGACATCCGCATCATACTTCTTCAGTTGGCGATAGAGCACTTCTACATAGTCCTCCGTCACCCAGTCATCTGGATCAATAAAAGTGATGTAATCTCCAGTCGCTAACTCAATCCCTGTATTTCGAGCAGCAGATAAGCCCCCATTTTCTTGGCGGACATAGCGGATGCGCGCATCCTTCCTAAAAAATTCTTTACAGATTTCTTCTGACTGATCTGGCGAACCATCATTGACCAATATGATCTCTAAATTCGGGTAAGTCTGATGGATAACCGTTTCCAAACATTGCCTCAAATAAGCTTCTACATTATAGATGGGAATGATAATACTGACTACTTCATTTGCTTCCATACTTCTTCTCATTTCTCTTTAAATAATCGCGAATCGCTGCCACCATATCCTGCACCTGATCATCCCTAAACACCTGATTCTCACCATTCTCCACATGATTGGTTCCTTCAAAAGAAAAAATAGGGAGACCTTGTTGACTGATCGTTTTCGTTATCTGATCGACCTCATCATAGGGATTGATATCCAGATAAAAATCCAATTTTTCTAGGACTTTTCGACTGGTCAAGGGATCAAAAGAGGGATAAAGAAAGAGGTTAGGGTAGCGTTCCAATTGCACCAAGTTAAAGCCAAAATGACTATGGGCAAGGACATGAATCGCTACGTCCGGCAACTCTTTTAACAACGTCTCCAACTCGTGGATATCTGCTGTATGGGTATAAATGGCCGCATGATAAGGAAAAGTTCCCACTAGATCTTGATAAGTTTGCTTCAAAATCGGTTTTCGAAGCAAAATTTCCTCCCAAGATAGGGCATAATAAAACCACCATAATTCACGAAAACGATTGAAGCGTTTGGAGGTCCATGGTTTATTATGAGAGGTGTAATGAATGACCGCAGGAATCCCTTGGAAGGCCTCATACCAATCCAAGTCCCCATAGAGGTACTGATCCTTATCAGACCCCACTTGTAAATTATAGGTCCAAGGTAATGGAAACCACGCATTTTTGAAATACAGATTCAAAATTCCCTGATCTCCATAGACCTGTTGATGATACTTACGAGTAAGATCAAAAAGTGCCTCTGTCACTTGGTGCTCTTGCCACCAAGTCTTATCAATCACCAAAAGTCCCGCATTAAAGCCATCTGTCGTCGTTGGCTTATCGACCACTGCACCCAGTCCATAATCTTTTAGATCAACCTCAAACAAAGGCGATAAATCCTGTGTAAAGATCATGTCACAATCCAGATAGAGGATCCGCTCTTCCTCCACCATCTCTGGAATAGCGTAACGGAAATAGGTCGCATAGTGAATATGGTCACTTGGAAGCGAGAAGGATTGGAATTGCTCGGGAGACATCCGACAATTAATCACTTCTGAATCCAACTGGCGCAAGCGCTGATTCATGATAGCAAACCACTCCGTTGGTAGATCTTCATTTAAGACATAAATTTTCAACTGGTCTTGATGGGCACACAGTGACTTCATAGCGGTTTCCAATTTTTCCATATAAGATAGATTGGCTGAAAACACGACAGCTTTTTTACTCATAACTCCCCCTTATTTTCTTCCATTAGAATACCATTTTCAAGAGAGGAAGACAATTTCTAGGCCCCAAAAAAGAGGCCTAAACAAATGTCTATGACCTCTTTTACAATGTTTTCTTATTTAGTTTCTAATACAGCTAGTGCGTCGTCTACCAAGCTTGCCCCTAAGACATGCTTAAAATGATTCAAGGCAAACTGGTGATTTTCAGGAGTGAGCGACGCCACTGCAGGTTCTACGACTTCGATCTGGTAGCCGAGATTGTAGGCATCAACCGCTGTATGAAGGACACAGATATCAGTCAAGACACCTGTCAAAATAACGGTATCTACATGGCGTTCCCGCAGGCGGATATCTAGGTCCGTTCCTGAAAAAGCAGAATAATGACGTTTATCCATCCAAAAGACGCGTGGATCCGCTTTATGCTCCTGATAAAAATCTGCCAAAGGGCCGTACAAATCACGTCCACTGGTCCCAATGATATTATGAGGTGGGAAGAGCTTGCTTTCAGGATGAAATGGATCCTCTACGTCATGCGCATCAATGGCAAAAAAGACATAGGCTCCTTGGTCAAAGGCCAATTGGGTCACCTGAGCAATGGTCTCAGAAATGGCTTGTGCAGGAGCACCTGCCGTAAGCTTACCATCATCTGCTACGAAATCGACAGTGTAGTCAATTGAAATCAAGGCTTTAGTCATTAGTAATCTCTTTTCTTAATTTCCTCAAAGATATCTGGAATCAACACCTTGAGATAGGTTCCCTTCATTCCAAGAGAACGGCTTTCAATAATACCAGCTGACTCCAATTTCCGGAGTGCATTGACAATCACAGAGCGAGTAATGCCAATCCGATCCGCGATGATAGAAGCAGTCAACTGTCCCTCATTTCCTTTCAATTCACTAAGGATGGCAGAAACAGCACGCAATTCAGAGTAAGACAAGGTATTGACAGCCATATTCACCGCTGTCCGACGACGAATATTCTTCTCGTCTTCCTCGCGTTGGTAGTTCAACATTTGAATCCCTACCACGGTACTCGCAATCTCAACCAAGATCAAATCATCATCCGCAAACTGTTTATCATTGCGCCAAATGATCAAGGAACCCAACCGAATCCCAGAAACATGAATAGGCGCAATGGTCGTCAAGCCATCAGGAAATTCAGACTTGGTTTCGACCGGAAAGATACTCAAATCATGGTCCACATCTAAATTAGCTTCTGTATCGTAGACCAAACTAGCTGCCTTGGCATAATCTTCTGGTAATTTTTTATTTTGAAAGAAAGCTTCTACCCGGTCATTGTTGGTCTTGTAACGCATGAAATAACCAAGAAGGGTTCCCTTGCTATTAATGATACAGGCATTACAGTGGATAATATCCGCTAATTGCTGGGCAATATCATTATAAGGCATCTCGAACTGCAACTGTTCATCAGTCCGTTTCAAGATGGATGTAATTTTACGTGTCTTTTCTAATAAGTTTGCCATAATAAACCTCGCATATAGTCAGCTCAAGTATATCATATAAGTGTGGGAATTTCAATCAAATTATCTGAAAATTATTTATTTTTTCTACAATTATGCGCAATTCAGAAAAATGTCGATTCGATGACATGGATTTTATAGAATGAATTAAAAAAAGATTGAAGACTTTCCTCTTCAATCCTTTATCTAATTAGCGTTTGTATTGTTTCAAGAAACGAGTCATTTTTTCTTGAATTTGAGCCAATTCATCGACACGTGGAAGGTAAACAATCCGGAAGTGATCTGGATCTTTCCAGTTAAAGCCACGGCCATGAACCAAGAGAATTTTTTCTTGCTTCAAGAACTCTAAAACAAATTGTTCATCATCATCCACGCGGTACATGTCCCGATCAATCTTAGGGAAGATATAGAGACCAGCCTTCGGCTTAACAGCTGAGAGGCCTGGAATATCATTGATGGCTTTGTAGATGAAGTTGCGTTGTTCGTAGATTCGACCACCTGGAAGTAAGAGTTCATCCACGGATTGGTAGCCTCCAAGAGAGGTTTGCACAACTTGTTGAGCCAAGACATTTGAACAAAGACGCATATTGGACAACATGTTCAAGCCTTCGATATAGCCCTTCACATGGTGTTTGGGTCCGGATAGAACCATCCAACCAACACGGAAACCGGCAATCCGGTGAGATTTTGACAAGCCATTCATACTCACACAGAAGAGATCAGGCGCTAAGCTTGCGATAGCCGTGTGTTTTTCCCCATCCATGACCAAGCGATCGTAAATTTCATCTGCGAAGATAATCAAGTTATTTTGACGAGCGATCTCCACAATCTCAAGCAGGATCTCATCTGGATAGAGGGCACCTGTTGGGTTATTCGGGTTGATGACAACAATAGCCTTGGTGTTTGAGGTAATTTTCGACTTGATATCCTCAATATCTGGATACCAGTTTGCTTCTTCATCACAAAGATAGTGAACCGCATTCCCACCAGCTAGGCTGACAGCTGCTGTCCAAAGAGGATAGTCCGGCATGGGAACCAAGACCTCATCCCCATTGTCGAGCAGTCCTTGCATGGACATGACGATCAGCTCACTCACTCCATTCCCAAGGTAAATATCATCAATATCCACATTTGGAATTTTTTTCAACTGGCAGTACTGCATGATGGCTTTGCGGGCTGAAAAAATCCCTTTTGAGTCTGAGTAACCTTCACTATCACGCGCATTCATGATCAAATCATGGATGACTTCATCTGGAGCTGTAAAGCCAAATTCAGCAGGATTCCCTGTATTCAAACGTAGAATTTTTTCTCCATTTGCTCGCATGCGCATGGCTTCTTCCAAGACTGGACCACGAATATCGTAAGCGACATGTTCGAGTTTGCTTGATTTATTATATTCCTTCATATTCTGCCTCGATTCACGAAATTATCTCTATTATACCACTAGTTGAAATAGAGTACAAACCGAGGACTTTAAAAATCCTGCAAAAATATAGAAGAAAAGCGAGACTTTACCTTTACATTCTAGCCTAAAAGGAATAAAATATAAGTGTATAAGGAATAGAGTTACCTTCTATTCTACCCATGTTTTCAAGCTATAAGGAGGTAGGATTATGTCTCAAAAATACGAAAACATTATGGTCGCTGTCGACGGTTCCCATGAAGCAGAATTAGCCTTTGAAAAAGGGGTTAACGTTTCTCTTCGCAACGGCTCTAAATTGACGATTGCCCACGTCATCGATACCCGTGCCCTTCAAAGCGTCTCAACTTTTGATGCTGAGGTCTACGAAGAATTGCAAGAAGAAGCCAACGAATTGCTCAAGGGCTACAAGGAACGTGCTGAAAAAGTCGGCGTTCAAAATGTTGTGACTGTTGTAGAAATGGGAAATCCAAAAGTCCTCTTAGCTAATGATATCCCAAGTAAAGAAGGGGTTGACCTTATTATGGTCGGGGCTACTGGACTCAATGCCTTCGAACGGTTAATGGTCGGATCCTCCTCAGAATATATCCTTCGCCACGCCAAAGTAGACTTACTAGTGGTACGTGATAAGGATAAAACCATGTAAGAAAGAAAAAGTTATATTGAAAACTTTCCTTAGGTGAGTACGGACGTCAGCGAACTTCTTCGAAGTTCTATGACTAAGTTTTGAGCCTAAGGTCTCAAAACTCCCGAGTGCTAGAAACAATAGTGTTTCTAGCACTTGTCTCACGGCGGAAAGTTTTTCAATATTTTTTATAAATTTTAAAAATAAGAACATATTTCGACTTCTTTGTAGAACCCTTTACTTATCTTAGTAAAAAATAGTTTGTCTACATTCTAAAAAAAGTTTGGAACAAAGGTTCCAAACTTTTTTAGTTGTCTTTTTTTGCTTCTTTTTGTTTTGCATGTTTTTCGTAGGCCTTGAGCTGGCGATCGAGTTCTTTTTTGATAGCTGGTTCTGGGGCGTATTTTTCTTCCCAATCATCTGGCTTCAAAATCTTGTGAGTCACTGGATCAAAGTGCGCTCTTCCATCTGGGAAAATCTTACCCATATTTGCCCGATGAACAATCTCAAAGACCTCTTCAGGATCCACTCCCATTAGAACAAAGCTACCATAAGTCAGATAGAGGGTATCGATCAAGGCATCGACCTGTCCCACCATGGAAATCTCAGCCGGATGCTTGCTACGCACCTTATCTGCAGCCTTATCCAAAGCTTCGTGAAGGGCCGCTACCGAGCGATCGAATTCTTCCTCACTTGAGCTAGCTGCTCGAACAAATTCCACCAGTTCCTCTTGCTTGAACATGGTCCGATAAAGGGCATCTTGAGGTTGCCAGACCACTGGTTTCTCCTGCGTTTCCCCATCCATTACACCATGGAAGGTTTTGACCTTATTGAAGTGATCATCCTTAGAAAGAAAGAGTTCTTTCTCTGAGAGAATACCAAAGTGTTGCAGGGCTTTTTGAATGCCATCCTTGCCATTACTAGTCGTGGTATGCTTGGCAATTGCCTTAACACTAGTGGTTCCATTTCCCATCGCAATGGACAAGCCAACTCCCGAAAGCATTTCTAAATCATTATCCGAATCCCCAAAAGCCATCACCTCATCGATGTCAAAGCCAAATTCCTGGCCAACGATGCGGATGCCTTCTAGCTTAGAAATGCCTGGGTTGAGGACGTCTGCTGCAAAAGGACTGGAACGTGTAAATTTCAAATGTGGAAACTCTTTTTCAATTTTTGCAGTCTCTTCCGGACTCGATAAGATCAGTACTTGGTAGATTGGTTCTTGCGCTAGTGCATAGAGGGTGTCCTGATCCTGTGGGACGACCTTGCTGACCACTTTGTTAAATCCTCGACTGACTGTTCGGGCCATTTTGCGAGGCACAAAGCGACTGGACCAGGTTGAAATAGGACTCATCCCAAAACTCATGATCCGAGAACCAAATACTCCATCCTTTGTCCCAAGAGCAATTTCCTTACGGTGTTCTCGAGCATAGTCGATCAGCTGGTGCAGGCTCTTTTTGTCGATTGGGCTGGTAAACAGTACGCGGTCCTTGGTCAAAATATATTGACCATTATAGGTTACTGCAAAATCAAAGCCGTAGCGTTCCATAAACGGTTTGACAAAGGCAGGTCCCCGCCCTGTCGCAAGTCCTACATAGATTCCTTCCTCCTTCAAAGATTGAATAGCTTTTTCTGTTGATTTTAAGACCGCTCGACTATCATTGACCAGGGTCCCATCGATATCAAAAAAGACTGCTTTTATTTCCATGTCTACTGTTTCTTTCTTTTTATGATAAAATAAATTATATCACATATTCCAAGGAGCTTCACATGTTTAAGAAAATTTTAGCACTACATACCGGAGGGACCATCTCGATGGCTGCAGATGACTCTGGAGCAGTGATTACAAATGAAGTCAATCCCATGACCCAAGTTACTTCACCAATTGAAGGAATTGAAGTCACTTCTGAGGATATCTTCAATCTACCAAGTCCACAAATGACACCGCATCACATGTTAGCTCTATATCAAAGAATCAAAGAGGCAGCCAGCTACTTCGATGGGATCGTCATTACACACGGGACCGATACGCTGGAAGAAACAGCTTATTTCTTAGATACCATGGAGTTACCTGAAATCTCCGTGGTGATTACAGGAGCCATGCGAAGTTCTAACGAACTTGGAAGTGACGGTGTCTATAATTTCTTAACAGCCCTCCGAGTGGCTGCCGATCCAAAAGCACGTGATAAAGGGGTCTTAGTCGTCATGAACGATGAAATTCATGCGGCTAAGTACGTCACCAAAACCCACACCACCAATGTCAGCACCTTTCAGACACCAACCCACGGCCCACTAGGTTTGGTCATGAAAAAGGAAATCCTCTTCTTTAAAACAGCCGAGCCAAGGGTGCGCTTTGATCTCGATACCATCGATGGGTTCGTTCCGATCATCACTACCTATGCAGGGATGAAAACCGATCTGCTGGACATGCTGGATCTTTCAAAGCTTGATGGCCTCATTATCGAAGCCTTTGGAGCAGGAAACATCCCTAAAGAAACGGCACATAAACTCCAAGAGTTTATAGATGCAGGCCTTCCAATCGCTTTAGTATCCCGTTGCTTCAATGGGATCGCTGAACCCGTCTACGCATATGAAGGAGGAGGCGTCCAACTCCATCAAGCAGGTGTCTTTTTCATCAAAGAATTAAATGCCCCCAAAGCGCGCATCAAACTCCTCATCGCCCTCAATGCAGGCCTAAAAGGACAAGAACTCAAAGAATATATCGAAGGGTAAACTAAGATACAAAGGGCGTAGCGGATACAGTCAAAATAGGGAATTCGACGCAGAATCATTAGATTCTAGGAGGATTCATCTTTTTGACACAATCCGCAGCCCGTGTTCAGTTAATAAGATACAAAGCTTGTAAAATGCCATCTTAAAGGGAGTAGAGTGGAATTCAAGGAATTTCTACTCTACTCCCTTTTTATACTCTAATCTAAATGTTCTTTCTTTTCTAAGTAAAGCGAGAGCAAATGCCAATCGGAGTGTTCGCGCCAATCTGGCGTTGCTACGATCTGGCTGGCAACTTTCCTTGCTTCTTCTAGAATGGGATAATCTTCTACCAAATCCGCCACTTGAAATTCTGGAATCCCAGATTGACGGGTTCCAAAGATTTCACCTGAACCTCGCATTTTCAAATCTTCTTCCGCTAGCACAAAGCCATTGGTTGTTTCTGTCATGATTTTCATGCGCTGCTTGCCACTATCTGTCTTAGGATTGGCTACTAGAATAGCATAGGATTGCTTGTTTCCCCGCCCAACCCGGCCTCGAAGCTGGTGAAGTTGGCTAAGACCAAACCGATCTGCATCCATAATGACCATAACGGTTGCATTGGGTACGTTGACTCCTACTTCAATAACGGTCGTAGACACCAAAACATCGACTTGGTGCTCTTTAAAGGCCTGCATGATAGCATCTTTTTCTTCACTTTTCATCTTCCCGTGAAGAAGAGAAACGCGTGCTCGCTGTCCAAAGAAGGCCTCTAGCTCTTCTTGTAGGGCAAGGGCGTTTTTCAAATCTAGCGCCTCTGACTCCTCAATCAGTGGAGAAATAAAGTAAGCTTGAGAACCTTTGCCAAGTTCTTTGACTAACCAGTCGAGGACCACTTCTAACTGCTCATGCTTGACCCAACGTGTGATGATTTCCTTGCGTCCCGCAGGCATCTGATCAATGATGGACACATCCATATCTCCAAAAGCTGTGATGGCCAAGGTCCGGGGAATAGGGGTAGCCGTCATCATCAGGACGTCTGGATTTTGTCCTTTTTCTCGAAGAATACGGCGTTGGGAAACCCCAAAGCGGTGTTGCTCATCAATAATGACCAAGCCTAGATCTTGGTAGTGAACTCCCTCTTGAATCAAGGCATGTGTCCCCACAATCAGTTGAGCTTTCCCTGAGGCGATCCCCTCTAAGACTTCTCGTTTCTCAGCCGCCTTTAATCCTCCTGTCAGAAGGGCAATTGGCAAATCTGGAAAAAGATTTTGTAAGCTTTCCTTGTGTTGCTCTGCCAAAATCTCCGTTGGGACCATCAAGGCTGCTTGCTTACCAGCGCTTAAGGCTGCATACATGGCAAGACCGGCTACGACTGTCTTCCCGCTTCCTACATCCCCTTGAAGCAAGCGGTTCATATGATAAGGAGAAGCCATATCTGTCAAGATTTCATTCAAGCTGTTTTCTTGAGCTTGCGTTAGCTCAAAAGGAAGCTGTTTTTTTCGTTCTGCTAATTTTTCTGGATCCCAGGCCAAGGAAATCCCTTGGCTGGCATCGTGGTTTTCTTCTTTTAGCACTTGGAGTTGCAGCTGGAAAAAGAGGAGCTCTTCAAATTTTACCCGGCGAAGAGCTTGCTTGTACTCTGCTAGATCCTTAGGAAAATGCATAGCTTGCACTGCTTGGGAACGAGACATGAGTTGATAACGATCTCGTAAGATTTGGGGTACGTTCTCTTCTAAAAGCTGGTCTAATCCCTGATCGAACGCTATTTTGATCAATTTCACCAGGCTGTTTTGGCTCACTCCTTGTGTCACCCGATAGACCGGCTGCAAATCATCTTCCACTTGAGCCAGGAGCTTCATTCCTGTCAAACTCCCCTTGGCCTTGTCCCATTTTCCAAAGATCGCCACTGTCTGCTGGACCTCGATTTTGTCTGCCAGGTAGGGTTGGTTGAAAAAATTAACCGCAATGACTTGGTCTCCCTGTTTGATGGAAAAACGCAAGCGATTTCGTTTGTAGCCATAATATTGGACATTGGCTGGCGTTGCTACCACCCCAGAGATGACAGCTTTTTCCCCATCTTCCAACTCTAAAACATTACGCGTTTTAAAATCTTCATACCGGAACGGGTAATACAAGAGCAGATCTTCTAAGGTTTCAATCCCTAACTTTTTAAATTTTTCCGCCGATTTTGGACCGACTCCAGGCAGTACGGATAAGGGTTGGTGTAGATTCATTTCTCCTCCTTTCTTTTATAAAAAAGCAGGTCCTTTCGGGAAAATCCCACCTGCTTCTTCTTATTCTTCACCTGTATAGTCACGAGGAATCCGATCACTCAAGAGACAAACCACTTCATAATTAATGGTCCCACGGTAATCCGCAACCTCTGTCGCCGTAATTTCTTTCTCTCCATCTCGGCCAATTAGGGTAACTCTAGTCCCCAGAGGCAATTCTTCAGGAAGGCGAACCGTTACCTGGTCCATTGAAACTCGACCAACAATGGGACAAAACTCACCCTTGATCAGTACATGGAAATTTTGCATCTGTCGGATCCAGCCATCCGCATAGCCAATAGGAATCGTCCCGATCCATTGGGGTTCTTCTGTCGTATAGGTTGCTCCATAGCCAATATCTTGACCAGCTTCTAACTGTTTCACATGAACTAATTCGCTCACCAAACTCAAAGCTGGCTTGATTTCATAAGGCAAGGCTAACACAGATCCGCTCGGATTCAAGCCATACATGACATCTCCCAAGCGCACAGCCGTGAAAATTGTATCCGCATGCCACAAAGAGGTGGCAGAATTACTTGCATGGACAATGGGAGGAAGGGTTTCAAGAGCAGCCAATACTTCCTTGAAAAAGTGGTATTGCGCTTGAAATTTTCTATCATCTGCTTCATCTGCTGTCGCAAAATGAGTAAAGATTCCTTCAATTTCAGCTCCAGCTGCCAAGAGGAGGCGTTCAGCCTCTTTGATCTCTTCGATCCTTCGGAAGCCAATCCGCCCCATTCCTGAATCCACCTTGATATGGACCTTCAATCCTGAAAGATCTGCTTCTTCTCCAAGCAATTGGTCCAACCAAGCAAGACTCGCCACTGTTAAGCGGATGTCATGCTCTTTGGCCAGATTCACTGTTTCGCTTGGGACAACTCCCAAAATTAAAATAGGGTGTTGCAAGCCTTCTTCACGGATTTCTAGGGCTTCATCCATATTAGAAACACAAAAGCCATCTACCTGAGGCGCCAATTTTTTGGTCACCTCAATGACTCCATGACCATAGGCGTTGGCCTTGACGACCGCATATTTCAAAGCTTGACTCGGAATATGCTCGCTAACTTGTTGCACATTAAAGGCAATGGCATCCAAATCGACTTTTGCAACAGTTGGTCTATGTTTACTTGCTTTCATTTTCTTCCTCCAAAATGACACTGGTCGACACTAGGTCTCCCTTGTGACTGATCGAAATCCATACCTTCCCAGAAAAAGGAGACTTGGAAAAATAGGGAGCTCCGTGGGCATCATTTAAAATTTCTAAATCTTGAAAACCAACCGGTCCAATCCCTGTTCCCATTGCCTTTGAAAAAGCTTCTTTAGCTGACCACCGGCCCGTTAAATATTCCATTTTCCGTTTTCCAGATAATGCTTCAAAGCGCTCTTGCTCAGCCTTTGTTAAGACTTTTTCTGCAAATCGTGCATTCTTTTGATAGGCTTTTTCAATCGCAGCGATCGATTCGATATCGATGCCATGTCCTTTGATCATCTTGTTTTATCCTTATTTATTGTTTCAGTATCGTTTTACTGACAAAAGAGAAGGGGCTAAAGAATCACTCCTTCCGCCCCTGCCTGTTACTTATTCATCGTTGCAATTTCTTTGACCAAGGCCTGTGTTTTTTCCCAACCCAGGCAAGGGTCTGTGATGGATTGACCATAAACCACTGGTTCATTTTGACGGCCATCTTCTAGATAGGATTCAATCATGAAACCACGAACTAACATTGCCAAATCCTTGTTCCAAGCACGGTTCATCATGGTTTCTCTCACGATGCGTACTTGCTCTTCGAATTGTTTGCCAGAATTGTCATGGTTGGTATCCACTAGAATGAAAGGATGTTGCAAGCCCATTTCACTATAGCGTTTTGCTGCCGCTAGCAAATCTTCATAATGGTAGTTTGGAATATTCTTACCACTTGCATCCAAGCCCCCACGAAGGATCGCATGAGCTAAAGGATTTCCTGATGTTTCCACTGCTTGGGCATTGAACAAAAAGTTTTGGGGATGTTGGGCTGCATAAATCGCATTGAACATAACAGAAAGATTCCCAGAAGTTGGATTCTTCATACCTGTCGGAGCAGAGATCCCACTAGATACAAAGCGATGCTCCTGGTCTTCAACTGATCGCGCTCCAATGGCATGATAAGAAATCAAATCTTCAACATACGGAAGACTTGCTGGATAAAGCAACTCATCCGCAGTTGTCAAACCAGTTTCTGTAATCACACGGTAGTGGAGATGTCGGACTGCTTTCAAACCGTCCACAAAGCTTGGTGCTGCATGTGTATCTGGTTGGTGCATCAAGCCTTTATAGCCATCCCCATTGGTCCGAGGTTTAGCCGTATAGACCCGCATCACAATGAAAATCTGATCTTTGACTTGCTCTTGCAAGTCTGCCAAACGACGGGCATAGTCCATCACAGCTTCTTCATTATCAGAAGAGCAAGGCCCGATCACAAGAAGGATCCGTTGGTCTTCTCCTTTGATAATAGCTTCCAATTCTCGATCACGCGCTTCTTTGCGCTCCAAGGCTGGACCTTCCAAGCGGTAAAGCGAAGCGATCTCTTGCTCATCAATCTTATTGCTCTTCGTAATGAATACCATACGGCCTCCTTATGCTACCTAGCCCCATCCTCTTTCTAGTTCAGAGGAGCTCTTAAAATTTACGTCCGTGACAGTTTTTGAATTTCTTGCCTGAACCACAAGGGCACAAATCGTTGCGTTTCACTTGTGATAAGTCAATATCTGCTGGAATATCTTGTTGTTGCGCTGCAATGTTGCGAGTCGCAGTTGTTGAAATACTGTGTTCCGTACGTGGACGTTCTTGTTCGTGAATTTGGGCTTTCATCATGAGACGAGTCACATCAAATTCAATCGATCCGATCATATCGTTAAACATACGGAAACTTTCTGATTGGTATTCTACCACTGGGTTATTTTGCGCATACCCACGGAGTCCAACCGCATTTCGCAATTGATCCAAAGCATCGATATGGTCCGTCCACTTGCTGTCCACCACACGAAGGATCAAGACTTTTTGGAATTCTTGCACAGACTCTTCGTCACGCAATTTCGCTACTTGGCTAGCATAGATTTCTTCTGCACGTGCATACAAGTAATCGATAACTTCCTTGTCAGATTTTCCTTCAATATCGCTTGCAGAAATCGTATCTTCCGGAACCAAATTGTATTTGGCAAAGTTCAGAATCGCTTCAACGCGTTCTTCCTTGCTTGAGTGGCTGGCTCCTTCAACAATCCGTTTGATGGTCCGTTTGATCATGGCCTTGATTTCAGGCGCCAAGTCACGGTTAGCTGTGATGACATCATAGCGTTCAGCGTAGATAATTTCCCGTTGTTCCCGCATCACGTCATCGTATTGAAGGACTTGTTTACGGGTATCGTAGTTGTTTCCTTCAACCCGTTTTTGTGCACCCTCTACCTGACGGGTGAACATATTTGAACGGATCACTGATTCTTCTTCGCTCAACTTGAAGCGATCAAGCACTGCTTTGATCCGTTCAGAACCGAAACGACGCATCAATTCATCTTCAAGAGACAAGTAGAATTGAGATTCACCTGGATCCCCTTGACGTCCTGAACGTCCACGAAGCTGGTTATCGATCCGACGGCTTTCGTGACGTTCTGTCCCGATGACACAAAGTCCACCGAGTTCGCGAACACCTTCACCAAGTTTGATATCGGTACCACGTCCGGCCATGTTGGTCGCAATGGTAACAGCACCACGTTGACCAGCGTTCATGATGATTTGCGCTTCTTTGTAGTGGTTTTTCGCATTCAAAACTTCGTGAGGGACACCTGCTTGAACCAACAATTGAGAAAGGTAATCACTGGTTTCAACGGCAACGGTACCTACTAGGACTGGTTGACCTTTTTCATGACGAGACTTGACATCTTCCACAACAGCTTTGAATTTTGATTTCAAGCTTGGGTAGAGAAGGTCTGGATGATCAATACGGGCAATCGGACGGTTGGTTGGAATTGGAATCACGCGAATGTTATAAATTTCACGGAATTCTTCTTCTTCGGTTTTCCCTGTCCCTGTCATCCCTGACAACTTCTTGTACATACGGAAGAGGTTTTGGTAAGTAATCGACGCAGATGTTTTGGTTTCTTCTTGAACTGGAACACCTTCTTTGGCTTCAATCGCTTGGTGAAGTCCATCAGAATAGCGACGTCCTTCCATGGTCCGACCAGTAAATTGGTCGACGATCAAGATTTCTTGATCTTCGCTGACCACATAGTCGATATCCAAAATCATGATGTAGTTGGCACGAAGGGCATTGTCGATAAAGTGAGTCAAAGCTACGTTTTCAATATCGTACAAGTTTTCAAGATTAAAGTAGCTTTCTGCCTTATCAATCCCTGAATCAGACAAACCGATGGTTTTAGATGGGACATCGATAATGTAATCGTCCTCTGTCAAGGTCTTCACATAAGCATCCGCCATGTGGTAGAGCTGGCTCGTATCAGAAGCTGTCTGACCAGAAACGATCAACGGAGTACGCGCTTCGTCAATCAAGATCGAGTCTACCTCATCGACCAAGGCATAGTTCAATGGACGTTGAACCATGTTTTCTGCACGCACAACCATGTTGTCACGCAAGTAGTCAAAACCAATCTCTGAGTTGGTTGAGTAAGTGATATCACAGAGGTAAGCTTCTTTTTTCTCAGCTGGAGATTTTGCTGCAAGGTTGATCCCTACTGAAAGGCCAAGCCATGAGTAAAGTTCTCCCATCTCTGTTGCATCCCGCTCGGTCAAGTATTCATTGACGGTGACAACGTGCACCCCTTTGCCAGACAAGGCATTCAAGTATACCGGCATGGTTGCTGTCAAGGTTTTTCCTTCCCCTGTACGCATCTCTGGAACGTCACCATGGTGAAGGACGATTCCCCCCATGACCTGAACCTTGTATGGGAACAAACCAAGAACCCGTTTTGCCCCTTCACGAACAACTGCAAAAGCCTCGTACAAGAGATCATCCAAAGACTCACCATCTTGGTAGCGTTGCTTAAACTCAACTGTTTTCGCTTTTAATTCGTCATCCGTCAAAGCTGCCATTTGGTCTTCATAAGAAAAGACCTTATCAGCCATTTTTTCAAGGCGTTTGATTTCGCCTCGATCATTTTCAATAATTGTTTTTAATAAATTTGCCATTTTTTTCCTTACTTTGAATTTTTCAAAATCTAAAATGTTCTTTTTATTCTAGCATTTTTTTAACATTTTTTCAAGATCAAGGCTGTATCTTACAAGACTTTCGAGTGGTTTTTTTCGTGTGAGAAAATCCAAAAAGATGCCTGCTCAAGCAGACATCTTTTCTATATACGGTGTTTATTCAGACAAATGGTAAGAATAGCTTGCCACAACCACTTCTTCATGCCAACGAAGTGCATACTTCAATTTCAAACTCATTTGGTTGTGGAGAATATTTTGCCAATGTTTTTTAGGGATAAATTGAGGGACTAAGACTGTAACGGTGTTGCCTTTTTCCTTGGCCTCCTCAGCTACTTTTGAGACAAATTCAACCGTTGGCTGGATAATATCCCGGTAACTCGTCATAACATTTTCAAAGCGAATATGAGGGAAATAACGCTTAAATTCTTCTGCTACCTCAGCATCTTTGACCTTGGTTTCTTCCGTTGAGACGTGCATAGCTATAACATCGTTTCCTAGGCTATTTGCATAACTCATAGCTCCTACACTTACCTGAGTGACATTCCCAACAAGGACAATCACGGTATTGCCCGCATAACTTGTCTTTTCGATCTTACCTCCCAAGCGCAATTGAGCCGCAACTTTATCATAGTGATTACGGATACTCAAGAACATCCAAAGCAAGAGACCAATAATAGGGAAGAAGGGCCAGATCTCACCCAAACGGAATAATAAGAGGATCAAGACAATCCCATAACAGATGGCTGCCCCCAGGATATTGGCAAGCGAATACTTAAGAAATCCTTTTTGATATTGGCGTTTCCAGTGGATCACCATCCCTGTTTGAGATAGGGCAAAAGGAATAAAGACCCCAATGGTATAAAGCGGAATCAAGCTTTCTGTTTGCCCATCAAAAATCAAGAGCAAGACGATGGCACCAATCGCCAAGGTCAAAATCCCATTAGAATAGCCCAGACGATCCCCTTTTTCCATATACATGTGTGGCATGTATTTATTTTTAGCCATGTTAAAGGCCAACATTGGAAAGGCAGAGAATCCTGTATTAGCCGCAACTGCCAAAATCAAGGCTGTTGACAATTGGAAGACGTAAAAGAAGGCTTGTCCGACCGGGGAATTCCCTAAGATGGCTTGGGCCATTTGGGCTAGAGTTGTTATCCCTTTAGCTGGAACGACACCCACCCAGTAATTGAGGAAGGTAATCCCTGCAAACATGATCCCCAAAATCAAAGCCATAATGGTCAAGGTAGAGGCTGCATTCTTTGCTTTTGGTTTCTTAAAGAAAGGAACCGAATTGGAGATGGCTTCAACCCCTGTTAGGGAAGCGGATCCACTCGTAAAGGCCCGCAATAAGAGAATGACACTAACCCCTGAAATGGTTTGACCCACATGAGCAGTTGCGTTATAGGCCAAGTGACCCGTCAAGATTTGGATCACGCCATAGCCGATCAAGGCAATGGTACTGACAATGAAAAGGTAGACCGGAATCATCAACGATGTCGCTGATTCGCGTAGCCCCCGAAGGTTCATCAGCATCAAAATCAAGACCAACAAAATGGAAATGTGAAGATTATAAGGATGAAGAGATGGAATCGCTGACGTGATGGCATCTGCACCGGAAGACACAGATACTGCTACTGTCAGCATGTAGTCAACCAAGAGACTACCACCAGCGATCAAACCCGCTTTGGGAGACAAGTTCTCCGTAGTCACCATGTAGGCCCCTCCCCCTTGAGGGTAGGCATGAATGACCTGGCGATAAGAAATCGTTAAACTGGCTAGGAGAACCAGGACCACAATCCCAATCGGAATGGACCACCAAATAGCTCCTGCTGATACGGTCATCAAGACCAAGATAACTTGCTCTGGACCATAGGCAATAGAAGAAAGTGCGTCACTAGAGAGCATGGCCAAAGCCTGCATTTTCCCTAGCAATCCGCCTTCACCTTCTGCACCAGATTTCAACGGACGGCCAATAAACCATTTTTTCAATGTTGAAAACATAAAAAACTCCTTGAAAAAAGATCATGAGGCCGGGAATTCCCTGCCTCTTTTCATAAAACAGGGGTTATTCTACTCCTTTTTTTCAAGACTGTCAACCAAAATTGTGAAATTCTCATAAAGTTTTCATTGTGTTCATTTATCCAACCTCTCTTAGATCGGTCCGCTTCTTTCAAATTGATCCAAGCAAAAAACGAGTCTGGGACAAAAATCCTAGCCTCTCAATTATTTTTGGATTGTCGAGCAAGACGCAGTGGTTGAGTGGGCTCTACTACGCTGATTTCATCAGCTTTTACAGCCCTACTCAACT
>JAGZZN010000113.1 GCA_018377375.1 Streptococcus parasanguinis | reverse complement strand
TTTCTTGAGGAAGAAAGATAGGAGTTTTGAGCTAGTGAATGCTTGGATTTCTAAAGGTTAGGATTGTCATATTCAGTTCTTAAATCGAAGAAATAAGCTATCTTACGGAAATAGGGAAGCATTTTTTTAAAAGCTTGAATAATTTTGCACCTCAAGAGGGTAATAATACAATATTTTTATTAGTAAATATTTATGGTGTAGAGGCTAGCAAAACCTATATATTATCGGCTTTAAAAAGGAAGTAAGAAAATTCTGAACTAATTATTTTCGTTGAATATATGTTTTTTTATTGACAAAAGTAGTAAAAACGTATACAATTAAATATTGTAAAGAAGAAAATAGGAGAAAAACATGGCTAAGTCAAACTTTGAAAAAGTAGAATCAGTTGTTGGCTGGGTTCGTGATAAGAAAATCACAGGCTACCGTATCTCTAAAGAAACGAATGCGCGTGAAATGTCTATCATTGCTCTGGCGCAGGGTCGTGCAAAAGTAAAAAATATTTCATTTGAAACAGCCCTAGGCCTAATTGATTTCTATGAAAAAAATCATGAAAAATTTGAAGATTAATCTTTGGATAACGGCGGATTCTTGACCCTCAAGTAGTAGAGATAGAGAATCTGCCTTTTCATTTTGAACAGCAAAAAGACTGCATGGTTGATGCAGCCTTTTCTTTTTATTTGAGATAGCGTTGAAGGAACTCTTTTGTACGGTCTTCTTTAGGATTGGTGAAGAGATCTTCTGGTTTGCCTTCTTCAGCAATCACACCCTTATCCATAAAGATAACACGGTGAGAGACATCACGAGCGAATTCCATTTCGTGGGTTACAACAATCATGGTCAAGCCTTCTTGAGCCAGATCTTGCATGATTTTGAGGACTTCTCCAACCATTTCTGGATCGAGAGCTGATGTTGGTTCATCAAAGAGAATAGCGTCTGGATTCATTGAAAGGGCACGAGCGATGGCGACACGTTGTTTTTGACCACCTGAGAGTTGTTTTGGTTTGGCTTGCCAGTAGCGTTCTCCCATGCCGACCTTTTCTAGGTTTTCTTTGGCAATCTTTTCAGCTTCTGTACGTTCGCGTTTAAGGACAGTTGTCTGAGCGACAATTGTGTTTTCAAGCACGTTGAGATTTTCAAAGAGGTTAAAGGATTGGAACACCATCCCCAACTTTTCACGGTATTGCGTGAGGTCATAGCCTTTTTCGAGGACGTTTTGTCCATGATAAAGAATTTGTCCATCAGTTGGCGTTTCAAGTAGGTTAATGGAGCGTAGGAAGGTTGATTTTCCGCTTCCAGAGCTTCCGATGATAGAGATAACTTCTCCCTTGTGGACAGTGAGAGAAATGTCTTTTAACACTTCGTTTTGTCCATAGGATTTTTTGAGGTGTTTAATTTCAAGGATTGCTTGTGTCATTATTTCAAATCCTCCGTTTGCATTTGGTTAGCACCTGTAGTATAGGTATCCATGTCCATTCGGCGCTCGATGAAGCGTAGGATACGTGTTACGGTGAAGGTGAGGACAAAGTAAATCACGGCGATGATTGTAAATGTCTGGAAGTATTGATAGGTTTGTGTTGCCACGGTATTTCCTGAGAAATAAAGTTCGACAACAGAGATAACGTTCAATACAGATGTATCTTTGATATTGATGACAAATTCATTACCAGTTGCTGGTAGGATGTTACGAACTACCTGAGGGAGGACAATCTTACGCATGGTTTGGTTATGAGTCATACCAAGAGCAGTAGCGGCTTCAAATTGTCCCTTGTCAACTGCCAGGATACCACCACGGACGATTTCAGTCATGTAGGCACCGGTATTGATTGAAACGATGAAGATAGCAGCTAGTGTACGGTCAAGGTTGATCCCGAAAGCTTGGGCAGTTCCATAGTAGATAACCATCGATTGAACGATCATTGGGGTACCACGGAAAATTTCAATGTAGACATTGAGGATCCAGCCGATTAGTTTTTGTAATCCATAAATGGCTTTATTTTCAGAGAGAGGAGCAGTACGGAAAACACCAATGGCAAGACCGATGATGAGACCGATGATGGTTCCGACGATAGAGATTAAAAGAGTGATACCAGCACCACGCAAGAGTTGTTGCCAGTTTTCCGAAAGAATTTTAGTGACTTGGCTAAAGAAACTACTGCTAGTCTCTTCAGTTGTTGTAGCTTCGGCAGGTTGTTCCTTGATCATACGATCCATCAAGGCAACTTGGTCGTCTTTTGAAATGGTTTCAATGCTGGCATTGATTTGGCTAATACGATTGTCATCTTTACGAAGTCCAATGGCGATAGCTGTATCTTCTTCCCCAGTTTTGAAACCAGGTTCTACTTGGACCATCTTAAACTTAGAGTTCGCAGCTTCAGCAGTCAGAGCTTCTGGGCGTTCAGAAACATAGGCATCGATGACACCAGCCTCAAGAGCTTGGCGCATTTGAGCGAAGTCTCCCATGGCTGTTTCTTTTTTAGCACCTGGGATTTGTGCAATCAAGTCATAAAGGTAGACACCTTGTTGAGAAGTGATTTTTGCACCGTTAAAGTCATCCAAAGATTTAGCATTTGCGTAGGCAGAATCTTTTTTGACTAGTAGAACTGGTTCGCTAGTGTAGTAACTGCTCGAAAAGGCAATTTCTTGTTTGCGCTCAGCAGTAGGACTCATACCTGCGATAATCATGTCAATCTTACCAGAAGTAAGGGCAGGGACTAGACCTTCCCACTTGGTTTTAACAACCAAAGG
>JAGZZN010000112.1 GCA_018377375.1 Streptococcus parasanguinis | reverse complement strand
CCAATTTACTTTCTTCGTAAATGGCTTTGAGAGCCTTATTGCTAAGCGTGTCTTTAAATGCTTGGAATTCTTTCATGGTCAAAGCCTCCTTGATTCTACGGCAAGATCTACAGCTACTGTTACCGTTTTCACTTTAAGTTTACACCATTTCAGAGAAATTGCAAGGATTTTCCTTAATAATAAGGAGAGCTTTCACTCTATCTGCGACCTACTGAGCAGGAGTCGCAGCCCCTGTGAGATACTCGGTCGTATAGGCTACGATAGCTCCCGAATCAGCATTTACCGCATATTTATAACGTAGACCGCTAGCAGCATAGTCAAAGCTGATATTGTAGACCTTCCCGTCTCCTTCAGTCTTCAATTCCGTTTTCAAGTTTGTCACAGAACCTTCAGCTAGGCCAGCATGGTTAAGAGCTGTTGTTTGCGCAGTCTCTTTTGATACTGCTGTCTCTTCCTTGCTTTCGCTAGGTTGAGTCTCGTCTTTAGGCTCTTCACTTTTTTGAGTATCATCCTCATCCTTAGACGTTGGATGGTCACTCTTATGTTTCAAAATAGATCCTGACTGACCATCAATTGTATACTCAAAATGGTTGTCTGACGTTGTGAAACTAATCTCATAACTTCCGTGAAGCCCAGAACGTGCTTTCGAAACTGTTGATTGAGAAATCTCAGAAGTTTTGACACCTGCATTTTTGTAAGCAATGTCTGCCGCATCTTGTTCTGACAAGCGATAACCTGAACCGTTAAAGATAAACAGGCCTGCAGCGATGGCAACTGGGATAGCGAGCAGAATCAGATAGCCCGCTAGCTTTTTCATTTTTCGCATAAAATTCTCCGCTATTTTAATCTAATACTACCATTATATCTTAAAGTTCTAAAATTGTCAGATAAACTTGGCTCATTTTTAGGACAACATCATAAAAAGTTCCCGATAGCTATCAGGAACTTCTACGAAATGTTACTATTTGGCCAGTTACAAAGACTAGTATGGCCATCCAGATAAAGAAGAAGCCTTTCAACTCTCCAAAGCTGACCGTCTCACCAAAAATGAGGATGGCTACGAGAAGTTGAATCGTAGGATTAAGATACTGGATGAAACCAATAAGGTTAAGCGGTGCCCTTTTGACTGCTTCTGAGAAGCAAAGCAATGGAACTGCCGTCACCACACCGGATATGGCTAGGAGAAACATTCCCATGCTCGAATAGGAAGAAAATGATTCTGGAGAAAAGAAAACGAGATAGATAGCTACAAAAGGTAGTAGCAAGCCACTTTCTACTAGCATGGCTACGTCACTGGAGAGCCTAACCCCTTTTTTGATTAGACCATAGAAACCAAAGCTCAGAGCTAACCCCAATGATACCATGGGAAGTTTTCCTGTATTGGCAACAAGAACCAGTACTCCTATAAAGGCCAATACTACTGCTGCCCACATGGTCCTACTCAATGATTCACGAAGAAAAATGAGGGCAAACAGGATAGAAACAATAGGCATAATGTAATAGCCCAGGCTAGCCTGCGTCGCTTGACCATGACCCACAGCATAGATATAAATCAACCAGTTAGCTGCTATGAGAAAACTAGCAAGTAGCATACGAAGCAAGGCTTTCTTATCCTTCCAAAGTTCCACAAGCTCCCCTTTGAAACGTGTATTTTGCTTAGCGACTAGGGCGTAAGTCAACATAGTCACTACAGTAAAAATAATCCGCCACGAGAAGGTGTTGTAAGCCGAAACACCTGCTAAAAGCTTCCAAAAAAGGGATAAAAATCCCCATTGAATATAGGTGGCTAGACCAAAGAGTAGCCCTTGATTTTTTCTAGTCAACGACAACACCTGCTTTATCCACAGACAGGATGAAGGTTTCACCATCTAAACCAAGACCATCGATAGCCGTTTTAAGAGCCTCAGCTTGATCATTTGGTGTCAAGGTCATAACTGTTGGGCCAGCGCCTGAGAGATAGGTCGCATAAGCACCGTATTGACCTGACAATTCCTTAATAGTCGCAAATTCTTTAACCAATTTTTGACGGTAGCGTTCGTGGAACATATCCCCTTGAATAGCATGTCCCGCCTTAACCAAATCGCCTGCAAAGAGGGCAGCAATGGCAACGTTTGCAATAGATGATGCAGCTACAGCTTCTTTGTAAGACAGGTCACTTGGAAGTACCCCACGTGAATCAGACGTCTTAAGTTCATAGCTCGGAATGAAGGCTACAAAGGCACACTCTGGAAAATCTGTCACGATGCTATTAACATGTTCATCCACATAAGAGGCTACAACGAGATTCCCAAAAATAGCTGGGGCAACATTGTCCGGATGACCTTCAATCTTGGTTGCAATATCAAGTTTATCATCGTCTGAGAGCTGCAAGTTTGCCAATTGATTGGCCAACTCGATTCCTGCGACAATAACAGAACTTGAAGAACCTAGCCCACGCGCCAAGGGAATATCTGATGCCATCACCAATTTATGGGGCTGCAAACCAGACTTAACTTGCAAGGCAGTTGAAATGAGGAGGTTATTTTCATCTGAAGGAATATCGCCCAAATCATGCTCAATATGCCATGCATCCGCTGGTTCAAGCACCTCGATTGTCAAATATTTAGAAACGGCAACACCCACAGAGTCAAAACCTGGACCAATATTGGCTGATGTTGCTGGAACAGTAATTTTCATAATAATACACCAAAAGGAGGAAAGCCATCAGCGACTTTTCTCCTTGAATACCTTTCTTATACGCACCAGTATG
>JAGZZN010000031.1 GCA_018377375.1 Streptococcus parasanguinis | reverse complement strand
GGACAAAAGTCCTAGCCTCTCAATTGTTTTTGGATTGTCGAGCAAGACGCAGTGGTTGAGTGGGCTCTACTACGCTGATTTCATCAGCTTTTACAGCCCCTACTCAACTGTGCGGAGGTGGGACGACGAAATCGAATTCTAACGAATTACCGATTTCTGTCCCACTCTCTTTATTTCATATAGATCATCCCTGTACAGGCTTGCTCTGAAAGTTCAACAAAGCCCAGGGATTGGTAAAAGGCTAGATTTTTCTCGCTACGTTCAGTGGCAAGGAGCCGTTGATAGACAGTAGGGAAGGTCGCTAAAGCTTCTTTTAAGAGTTTCTTTCCAATGCCTTGGCGCTGGTGATCTGGTCTTACCAAAAGGTCCTGCACAAAAATAACCGAGTGGCCATCACCTACCAAGCGAATGTAGGCGACGAGCTCTTTCTCATCATAGACGGCCAACTGCCAGAGACTAGCTTTGACAGCTTGTTCCAGCATAGATGGGTTGTTGGTATAATTGGTCCAACCCACCGAGCTGTAGAGTGCGAGTAGGTCTGTCATCGCTGGAATTTCTTGTTTGTAATGTAACATCTTAACTCCTTTTTAACCGATAGTGCTGGAAGAAGGCGATATCCCGGTAAGGGGACTCTTGGCAAACGGCCAGCTCCATCTCAAGCATAGACTCTCGCCAGCCTTCTTGGCCCTTGAAGCGATTGTCCTGTAACGCATAAAAGACACGAATTCCTTGGTAGTCCAGGACTTCAAGAGCTAGGTCTTCGACTGCTCTATCTAGATCATAGGCCTGAGCCAAACCCATGGAGTGGGTTTCCAAGTCCTGACCTGCTAGGAGATCAAGCGCCTTCTGAGGATCATTTTCAAAGACCACCGTCTGCAGGACGCGGCCAACCTCATTGTGCTTGACGATAGAGAGCAGGCCACCTGGTTTCAAGAGACGGGTGAATTCCTTGAGAACCACCTTGCGATCCTCTACATACTCCAAGACATTGTGGCAGAGGATGACATCAAAACTGGCATCTTCAAAGCTCTCTATTTGGTCCAGACTCCCAACGAGTTGCTGGTAGGGATGGTCCTGGGCCCGCAAGGCCACCATTTCCTCATTGGGTTCCACAGCAAGGACTTGATTGTCTTGCACCAGGTGGTTGGCTACAAGGCCAAAACCACTGCCGAAATCAAGCACTCGCTTTCCCTTGATGTCCTGTAATTGTTCAAAAAGGATATCATAATAGATCTGTCCCCAGGGTTGCTGGAGGTTTTCTAAATAGGCTTGAATATTCGCCGCCATCTATCTCCTCCTATTTGAAATTGAACATCTTGCAGGCTAGCTTGTCCGAGATGCGAGGGAAAAGGGTATAGAGCTTGTGGGTCAGGTTCAAGAGCCAAGGAAGATTGAGCTCACGTTTTGCTTTTCCAAAGTTCTTCACAATCTTCTTGGCTACAAAGTCTGGTTCCAAAATGTAGCGGTCCACAGCTTTGACATAGCTTCCGTCTGGGTCTGCCTGATCAAAGAAAGTGGTCCGGATAGGGCCTGGATTGACCGTCGTCACATGGACACCAAAGGGCATCAGTTCTAACCGCAGGGCATTCGAGAAGCCAATGGCCGCAAACTTGGTGGCCGAATAAAGGCTGGATTTGGCTGTTGCAACGAGACCCGCCATGCTGACGATATTGACAATGTGCCCCTTGCCTGCTTCCTTCATGTGCGCACCCATCAAGCGTGAAAACTGCATGAGGGCAAAGGTATTGACCTCAAACATCTCCTGCACCTGCTGGTCAGAAATGCGATCAAAGGCCTCAAAAATCCCATAGCCTGCGTTGTTGACCAAGATATCGATCTGCCCGTAGCGCTGATAGAGCTCTTCTACCAAATCTTGGACGGCTGAGGAATCAGTGATATCGATCCCGATGCATTCAGCTTGAGGATGACTGGCATAGAGCTTTTCCAGTTTTTCTTGATTTCTGCCTAGGAGAATCAGCCGATCTTCAGGGAGGAGCTTGACCATTTCTTGGGCCAAGCCTCCACTTGCTCCTGTTATGAGAATGGTTCGCATCTTAGATCTCCACTTCTTCCAAATCTTTGACCACATAGACATTTTCAAAAATGCTGGACGCATCCTTGCGCAATTGGCTGATGTCCTTAGAGAGGAAGCGAGCACTGATATGGTTGAGTAGAAGTCGCTTGGCCCCTGCTTCACGCGCCACTTCTGCTGCCTGCATATTGGTCGAATGCCCATGCTTACGAGCAATCTTCTCATCACCCTTGCCATAGGTAGACTCATGGACGAGGACATCCGCATTGACTCCAAGGCGGACGCTGGCATCGGTCTTTCTGGTATCTCCAAGGATCGTGATAATCTTACCAGGCCGAGGGGCTGAAATATAATCCGCAGCAATGATCTTAGTGCCATCTTCCAGGGTGACATCTTGTCCATTTTTAACCTGGCCAAAGAGCGGTCCAAAGGGAACACCCGCCGCCTTCAACTTGTCTGCATCGAGTGTTCCTTCAAGGTCCTTTTGCATGATCCGGTAACCGACACAGAAAATGGTGTGGTCCAAAGCTTCCGCGTAAACCGTGAATTTATCAGTTTCTAAAACCTTACCCAGAGAATGCTCATCAAATTCATGAAAATGGATGCGGTAAGGTAGCCGAGAGCCTGATACGCGAAGACTAGTCATCACAAAGGATTTGATCCCTACTGGTCCATAGATATCCAGATCTGTCTGCTCTTCATTGGCCTGAAAGGCCCGACTAGATAGGAAACCTGGCAAACCAAAAATATGGTCTCCGTGTAGGTGAGTGATAAAGATCTTGCTAACCTTTCGCGGACGAATGGTCGTTTCTAAAATTTGATTCTGTGTCGCTTCGCCACAATCAAAGAGCCAGACTTCATTGATCTCGTCCAGCAATTTGAGCGCTAGGCTCGATACATTACGGGCTTTTGAGGGTTGCCCAGCTCCCGTTCCTAAAAATTGAATGTCCATTGTCTACTTTCTATCTATATAAATCATGGCCGTCCGGTTCTCTGAACGGAAAGAAAGGTTGCCTGGGTAGGCTTGCGCTAGCTCGAGGAGCTCTTCTTGGTTATAACCCGACAGTTTCAAGCGTCCATCCTCCAAGGTCATCAAGTCAGTCAGAGCTGAGAGGGCTTCTGTTTTAGTGACCCCTTCTGGTTTAGCCTCTTGCAAGCAGATCTTGCCATCTGTTTCAAAGACCAAACAATGTGGAAAGATCTCTGCAATTTCGAATAAAATCGAAGAGGTGATATCCTCTGCTGGATGTTCAGCAAAGACACAGGCTAGCTCTTCATTTACGTAAGCCAAGCCATAAGACTTCCCAGATAAGTTGAGGCGGATAAAGGGCTTTCGTTCATCAAAGGTTTGCTGAACTGTGAATAAGTCAAATACCCGACTCAGGTCCAAGAAATAATCCATGGCCTCCTTGGGGCTCTTCTTTTGGTAGAGCTCTGCGAAATAGGCGTTGATCACACTTGGCGGAGGTGTAATCACACGGAGACGCAATTCCTCAGGGATCGTGCTTAAAAGATTGGTCAGATAGACCCGATCGAGGCTGGTATAGCCTCCATATTTTATTGCTAAATCAACGTAATCCGTCATAAAATTCTTCCAACTTCCACTTATTTTTCTCTGCGATATAGCCTTGAATGACCTCGACATCCTCTTCAAATTCGCGCTGGTCAATGATCGCAACTGTTTCTAGATCATGTGTCCGATAAGATTTTGAAAAGGGAACGCGAATGGTAAAGGGAACAAAGAGTTCTCTCAGTTTTTCTAGAAGCAAAGCCTGGAGATCCTCACGGGCTGTCTCAGAGCGCGCTGAAATCAAGCTAAAAGGTGTCTGGGTTGGAGTAAAGTCCGCTACTTTATCCGCTTTGTTGTAGAGGGTTAAGCGAGGAATCTCCAGCATATCCAGGTCCTTCATAATAGAGAGAACGGTCTTTTCGTGCTCCTCATGATTGGGATCAGAAGCATCAATGACATGGACCAGGAGGTCTACATTCTTACTTTCTTCCAGGGTCGACTTAAAGCTCGTTACCAACTCTGTTGGCAAGTCTTGAATAAAGCCAACCGTATCGGTCAGCGTCACTTGCAGATTGCCTGTTAGGTGGATGCTCTTGGTTGTGGCATCCAAGGTCGCAAAGAGTTCATCAGCTTCATACTGGCTCTTACTAGTCAATTGATTCATAATGGTCGACTTCCCTGCATTGGTATAGCCGATCAAACCAATCTTAAAGACAGGTGATTCCAAGCGTTTTTCACGAAGGGTTTCCCGGTTCTTTTCAACTGCCTTGAGCTGGCGTTCGATATCGGTAATTTGGTTGCGAACGCTCCGGCGGTTCAACTCCAACTGACTTTCTCCTGGTCCACGAGAACCAATTCCCCCAGCCTGACGGCTGAGCATGATCCCTTGACCGACAAGACGTGGCAAGAGGTATTTAAGCTGGGCCAAGTGCACCTGCAACTTGCCTTCATGACTCCTAGCCCGCATGGCAAAGATATCTAAAATCAACTGCATCCGGTCAATGACCTTAACCCCTAGGATTTCTTCTAAGTTGACATTTTGACGGGGGGTCAGTCGGTTATTGACCACTACCGTTGTAATCTCATCTGCTTCGACCATTTGAGCGATTTCTTCGAGTTTTCCTGAGCCGACAAAGGTCTTAGTATCGTATTTCTCCCGCTTTTGTGTATAGGAGCCCCGGACATCTCCACCAGCTGTTTTAGCCAGGCTCGCCAACTCCTCCATTGACATATCAAAATTGTCCATGCCTTGAAGTTCCACACCGACCAAAAGGATGCGTTCTTGTTTCTTTTCTGTTTCAATCATGCTGTAAAAACTCCTTTACATCTGCAAGAACCTGCTCCTTGAAGTGGGGGGCAGAAATGGCGTAAAATTTTACTTCCATCCGATTTCGAAACCAGGTCAGCTGCCGTTTGGCAAAACGACGCGTATTGCGCTTGAGGATCTCAATGGCTTCCTCAAGGCTCTGCTCTCCCTTAAAGTAAGGAAAGAGTTCCTTGTAACCAATGCCTTTAGCTGCCTGAACTTCCGGATGGTCATCATAGAGCCACCGAGCTTCATCCAGCAAGCCCTCCTCTAGCATGCGATCTACTCGGCGATTGATGCGATCATAGATCAAGGACCGGTCATCATCTAGACAGATGAGATAAGGTTCATAATCGGTTTCTTCGTTTGCGAGGTCCTGCCCAAAATGCGCAATTTCAAGAGCCCGCATGGCCCGACGTCGATTGAGTTGAGGAATCAAAAGTCCTTGCTCCGCCACTCTTTGGTACAAGTCTTCGTCCGACAACAAGTCCAATTGAGCGCGATAGGCCAGAATCTCTTCATGAGGAACTTCACCACCCAGATGATAACCTTCGAGCAGACTTTGTATGTAAAGGCCCGTCCCACCTGCAATGATAGGAAGCTTACCTCGGGCTGTGATCTCTTCAATCGCAGTCTTGGCTTCTCTTACAAAATCAAAAGCTGAGTAAGACTCGGTCACCTCCCGCACATTGATCAAATGATGGGGAGCTGCAGCTTGCTCTTCTGGTGTCGCCTTGGCTGTTCCAATATCCAGCTTGCGATAGACTTGTTGACTATCGCCACTGATAATTTCACCATTGAGGGCTTGCGCCAAATCGATCGCAAGAGCTGTTTTTCCAACAGCAGTCGGTCCCACAATCACAATTATCTTGGTTTTCATCGTTTTTCCTTGCAAAATTCACGTTTTTTCGTTACCATATATTATAACATAAATATTTAAAGTTCAGAAAAGGAGAAATTCTCATGGCTAAAGGATTTGGTAAAGGTTTTGTTACTGGTGTTGCTGGTACAGTTGCTGCTGTCGCAGGTGCAGTTTACACATTCAAGAAAAAAGTAATCGAACCAGAAGAACAAAAAGCAGCTTTCATCGAAGAAAACCGCAAAAAAGCAGCACGTCGCCGTGTCTCACACTAATCATTCAAAAAGCTCCGGGAAACCGGAGCTTTTTTTGCTGAAGAAAAAGTCCATTTTGGAAAATTTTCTCTTATTGGTAGGGTTTGTCACGATATGCTAACACAAGTAATGCTAAAAGAATTAGAATGATATATATTATGTTTATTCAAACATATACTGAAACTTTCCGCCGTGAGAAAAGTGCTAGAAACACTATGGTTTCTAGCACTCGGTAGTTTTGAGAGTAAAACAGTTCGGGGAACTGTTTTAGCCTGAGCCCAGAAATTAAAGAGCGAAGAGGTTCAAAACTAATTGAACACGGACTGCGGATTGTGTCAAAAAGATAAGTTCTCCTAGAATCGAAAGATTCTGCGTCAAACTTCCTATTTTGACTTTATCCGCAGACGTCCGTACTCACCTAAGGAAAGTTTCTATGATGACGTTTGTCTTCAATCTAAAAGCCCCGGGAAACCGGAGCTTTTAGATTGAAATTTCACCGTTCTTTGATCATTTTCGTTGCGATCTCCAAGAGCTCCACTCCCATCTGAAAATGCTCGTCTAACAAATCATAGACGGCATCTTCGGACAAGACACCACAAGGAAGATCTGCTGGAAAGTCAGCTTGATTGGACAAGTCCAAATCATCAAAATAGGCCTGACTACTATAATAATCGCGCAGTTGGATATAGCTTTCTTGATGCTCTCTTAGCTGATCCACTGCTTTTTTGGTTTCTTCCAAAGTTTTGGCATAGTCATTCAAATAACCTTCCATTCTTTGGATCCGTTCGATGTTTTCCTGTGCAATTGCCATGATTTACTCCACTTTCACCACTTCTAGATGGGGGCCACCTAAAAGCACGAGGTATTTTTCTACTTGCTCTTTGCCATAAGAACGACGAAGAGCTTCTGCATAGAGATCGAGCTGATCCCGGTAGCGTTCGACCAATTGGCTAGGAACCTTGTAGTGATCCGTCTTGTAATCAAAGAGCAGAATCCGGTCTTCTAGCACCAAATAACCATCCAAGATCCCCCGCACGACAAAGTCCTCTCCACTTGCAGGATCTTTCTTCAGCATGGCAAAGGGAGCTTCGCGACGGACTCGAGAGGCTTCTTTTTGAAGCAAGGTCCCCAAAGGCGTCTCATAGAAAGCAAGGATGGCCTCTAGTTTGATACGGGCTTTGACCGCTGGCTCTGCTTGAACTTGCTCTAAGGCTTGATGCAACGTATCCAGCGTGATTTCTTCTCCAAGAGGCACGCGCTGCATGAGTTCATGGACAGCACTACCGACTTGGGCTCCTGTCACGGCTTTTTCTTGACCAAAAGTTGGCAGCTCAAACTCAGGCGTCACAGTCTTTGCATCCATGATCTGAACGCCATTGGCATCCATGACCGGCTCGTAGAATTTCTTGATCTGACTAGGGGTCCGGACACTTGGCAAATGAATGGCCGGAGCATAGAGCTGATTGAGCCGATCAACATTTTCCAAGATATCCAAGGCCCGACGAATATCCTCTGACTGACGGACATCCTTGAGCTGATCCAGCCGGGCATCCTTTTCCTTTTCTAAAGGTTCCAGGTGGTCTGGTGTCAAGTCTTCATCTGTCACAAAACGCGTGTCATAAGCCAGGGTATTCTTAGTAAACACATCTTGAATAGCAAAGAGCCAGTCCTGATAAGAGATCCATTCTTTTCGTTTTTCCGGATCCAATTTGCCATTGCGACTAGTCCCCCAATCGGTATCACGCAGTTTGTCCTCCCGGCCTTTTCCGACTAGATAGAGCTTGAGCTCAGCCCGTGTCATAGCGACATAAAGAAGACGCATCTGCTCAGAAATGGTAGCCAATTTTGTTTCTTCCACATTGCGTTGGTAGCAAGGTGTTTCGATCTGCAGGCGAATGGTTTCTGGAGCAACTGGATTCTCTGTCTCAACCGGAAAACTCGCAACATATTTAAAGCCAATCCCTTTTTGGCGACTGAGGATAATCGGCCCCGATTGATCCTTACGGTTAAAGGCTTTGTCCATATTGAGAATAAAGACATACTTGAATTCCAGCCCCTTACTCTTATGGACGGTCATGAGCTGGACGGCATCTTTTGGAGCCGCAAGAGGGACGCTGGCCAAATCGTGTTCATTTTCGATCACCTTGTCAATCATGGCAATGAAGCGCGACAAGCCCTTAAAGCTGGCTTTTTCATAATCATTGGCCCGAAGCGTCAAAGCGTAGAGATTGGCCTGACGCTGGGCCCCATTTGGAAGGGCGCCGACATAGTCATAGTAATAGCGATCCTCATAGATTTTCCACAGCAAATCATAGATCGAAGAGGTCTTGGCAGCAGCCCGCCAAGTAGATAAAACTTTGAGGAAGTTCTCGATTTTAGCTGTGAGCTTGGCATCAATCAGATTTGCATGCTCTGCAGTCTTTTCAAGGGCTAACTGGACCTTGTGGTAGAAAGCCATTTGCTTTTGCTCTGGAAGGCTCTGCAAGGAAATCCGTGCCAATTCATCTTCATCAAAGTCAAACATGGGGGATTTCATGAGAGCAACCAAGGGATAATCATGCAAGGGATTGTTAATGGTCCGCAAGGTATCCAACATGACCATCACTTCCAGTGACTCAAGATAATGCGCCTGTCCGCTATCTGCCACAATCGGAATATGGTACTGGTCAAAGGCTTCCAGAATCGCATCATTTCGCGTTCGAGTCGCCGTTAAGAGCGTGATCTCTTTAAAAGGCACTTTTTCCACCCGATGGAGGCGTAAAATTTCTTTGATGACCAGGAGAATTTCTCCCTTGGAAACCGTCTCGAGTCCAGAAGCAGCTTCCTCGTCTTCGGTCTTTTCTTCCTGGTCTTGGGAGCCATCATAGAGCAAAAATTCTGCCCGATGTTGTGGCAAGGCCATCCGCTGCTTGTCACTTCCTGCGACCAGATAGTGGGTTTGATTGTAGTCAATCTCGCCCACCTCTTCGTCCATCAAATGGCGAAAGACATCATTGGTCGCGTCCAATACTTCCACATGACTCCGGAAATTTTCCTTGAGGAGGATCAACCGCCCTTTCGCCCCTTCTTCTTGGTAGGCTTTAAATTTATCATTGAAAATCTGTGGATCTGCCTGACGGAAGCGATAAATCGATTGCTTGATATCCCCCACCATGAAGCGATTGTGGCCATTTGAAAGTAAGTCCAACATCCGCTCTTGGGTGTGGTTGGTATCCTGGTACTCATCGACCATGACCTCATGATATCTTTCTTGATAGGCTTGTCTCACCTCTGGGAATTGCTCTAAAATTTGAATGGCAAAATGACTGATATCCCCAAATTCATAAGCTTTTTCTTGGATTTTTCGCTCCAGATAAGCGCGAGCAAAGTCTCTGATAAAGTCCCGCAGCAAGGAGAGCATGGGGCCTTCTTCTTGGTGGAAGGTTTGTTGAAATTCCAGCTGATAGAGCTGATTTTCCAAGTCTCTGAGGCGGTTGATATGTATGGTTTTATCCTGGTTATAAGCCGAGACTAAGTCTTTCAACTCTTCCTTTCGGGCTCTATTGGTCAAAGCTCCCCCATTTGAAGCCCGACTAATCGCCACGACCGCCTTTAGGACAGAGGTCAGTTGTTCTTTATTGGTGCGACCTGTCAGGCTTCCAATTTGATCGAGAACCTCTTCTACAGCTTCCAAATATTTGGCCTTGCCAAATGCTTGGCCCTCATTGGACAGATGAAAGGCAAAAAAGCTCTCTGCCTCATAAAGGGCCTGCTGGATGCTCTCCATCAGAGTAGCTTCCACCTGGTCAAAATCGGTCTCTTCATAACCTTTTAGGAAATGCTCTTCCAGCCATTTCTCCGGATCACTGGTCGACTGAAGAAAGTCATAGATCTGGTAGATCTGTTCTTTAAACAAGGATAAATTTTTGCGCTGTCCCGTGAAATTCTTGACCATCTGGACAAAGGCCTCTTGATTTTCCCCCTGGTAATAGCGGTCAAAAACAGCTTGAAAGACTTCATTTTGTAAGAGGCGCTGCTCACTAGAATTTTGTAAAATGCGAAACTGAGGCGCCAACCCAAGCAAATAGCCATAGCGCGTTAGGACCTTTTGGGTAAAGGAATCCATGGTTCCGATATCGCTGGTGGCGACATCTGCGATTTGACGGGCCAGGTGTTGCTTGAGCTCTGGATCATCACTCGCTTGCAGGGCTTTCCCAAGTTCACTTTCCAAACGCTCCTTGAGCTCTCCTGCTGCCTTGACCGTAAAGGTCGAGATAAAGAGCTCCTTAATCGAAATGCCACGCTGCATCTGATCCAGTATCCGCTGCACCATGACAAAGGTCTTTCCTGATCCAGCAGAGGCCGACACCAGGATATTGGTACCCGAACTATAGATGGCATCGATCTGTTCTGGCGTCCGCTTTTGCTCTTTGGTAGAAGCTGCCTCTTGGACCTGGAGGGCCTTGATTTCTTCTCTTGTCAAAAATGCTTGTTTGATCATTTGTTCAAGACCTCCTTCATCTTCTCGATCCACGCGGCTTTCACCTTTTCACCGCGTATTCCTTTTTGGTCTAGTTTGGTCAAGAACCGTGCCTGACCTAGGTGACGATCCGCTTCAAATCCCGTGATGGATTTAAACTGCTCCACAAATGGTGCGATATTGCGCCCATTTTCACTATAGGGATTGATGGCAAATTGCCCCTTGAGGATCCCTTCTGCTGCTGTTTTATAAAGATAAGCGTTGTACAAGAGGAGCAGGTCCAGTTCTTCCTTACTCAGCATCATGGCCTTGTTTTTGTCATAGGCCTCGCCCAGATAAGGCGCCTGATCTGCCATAAAGAGCCCCTTGTACTGTTGACTTTTCATGGTTTGGTTGATGGCATCCTCTACTGTTTTAGTCTTTTTCAGATCCACCACAGGATCTCCCATTTCCAAATACATGGCTCCAAAAATCCCCTGCTCCTCTTGGTATTCCTTCAAATCCTGAATCGCAGAAAGATAGGTCGGCAATTGAGAATTTAGTCCATTAAAGAACTTGTCATAGTGGAACTGCGTCAGACTGGACTTGTAGTCCACGACTCCGAGGGCTCCCCGATCCCTCAATTGATCAATGCGGTCCACCTTGCCTCGTAGCTGCAGGAGACGGCCATCGGACAATGGATAAGAGGTGTGGGCGCTCCCACCAAAGAGGGTCTCCTCACCGATGGTCTCGATGCCATTTTGCTGGGCGAGGACCCGCCCCGTCGTTTTCGCGGTATCAAGAAGCAAGTTGCGAATAAACTCGGTCTCTCCATTTTCTCCATACAATTGTTGGAACTCTGCTTCTTGGCTGGTTTCTCGAATCGCCTCACTTAAACACCGATCAAACGCTTGATCGGAGCTATCTTTTAGGACTCGTTCAAAAATCCGGTGCAAGAAATTCCCATGACTACGAGCGTCTGGCCGAATAGTTTCGTCTTCTTGTAAACCCAAGACATAGCGCAGATAAAAGGCATACTGGTGCTTGTAGTATTCATTCAAGGCAGAAGCGGATAAGGTCAAGGCTTTGCCCTCTGGATAGAGCGCTTGAAGCGTATCCGACTGAAGCTGACGGCTCTTTAATTCCGTTGAAATCTGAGGAATCTGGATGCCTTCAGCGGCTAATTTCTTGCGCAAGACCCGTACCGCCACACCCCAAAAGCTGGCTTCTTCAGGAGACAACTCACTCGTGATCTCCTCTTGATGGAGTTCGATCACGCGCGCTAAAAGTGCCCGGTAGGTCCCGATATCATCACTCGAGGCTTGGGCTTGTTTGGTCGTCCACTCGATGGCAATAGGTTTCTTGGTCAATTCGACAAGGTAAGGAGAGACACTATCTTCCATTTCATTGACCAAGCTAGGGGCCGATAGGACCAGTTGGTTGGTCGCCGCATTGAGGAGCGAAACCGCCACAAAGCGATTCTTCTTGAGATTTTCGCTGGTCACCACCTGGAGCTCTGCTCCTTCTTGGGTGGCCTCATTGAGCTGCTGGCGCTCTTCTTCACTGAGTAGAGAGGTGTTCTGAGCAATCTTTGGAAAACGCTCCTGGGTCAGCCCGATCGCGTAGACATAAGGCGCTGTCAAGGGTTCAATCAAGTCATAGGACTGAACCGTCACCACATCGACAGTAGCAGGAACTGTCCGGTATTGAGACAATTGCATCCCCGATAAGAGGAGGGCCAAAAAGTCATCTACGGTCAGCTCTTGGTCCTCAAAAACCACGTTCAACTCCTCTAAGACATGGAGAAAGGCCTTCCAGACCTGGTCATAGCGCTCCTGCTCCTCCAAGGCTAGATCCTTGATCAAAGCTTGGAGATTCTGAGAAAGTTGGGCCTCTTGCAGAAACTCTGTAAAGGTGGTTAAGAGTTGGGTCACCTTTTGTTTGCGCTGTGAAAAGAAAGGGGCTAGAGGTTCTACGACGCGTTCCCGGAGAGTATTGAGCTTTTCCAAATTAAACTTGCCCTGACGATTGCTAGTAAAAGGCTTGTGAAATTTTGTAGCTCCTTTAATTTCCGCAAAACGAAGGTACTGCTCAAAAGCATCAACTTCTTCTTGCGTCAGATCACTATACAGACCCGTTTTTAACAAGTTGATGACGTCTTCTGTCTGGTAATTGAACTGCTTGATCCGCCCCAAGGATTCAATGACCTGAATCAAGGGATGGTGGACCATGGCTTCACTTCGTCCCAAGTAAAAAGGGATCTGATACTGGTCAAAAATGGTCTTGAGCTGCAGTTGATAAGCTTCTACATCGCCTAACAAGACCCGAATATCCCGATAGCGGGCCCCATCATGAAGACGCTGACGGATGGATTTAGCGACATATTCCAACTCTTCCTTTTGCGTGTTGGTCTGCCAGAGTTGAACCGCTGTTCGGTCTTGGTCCTCCAGCTCATTTTCCACTTGTGAAAAATCATAGCGCGCTTCTAGCATGCGGGTAATGCGACTAAAGGAGTCTTCAATCGCTTGCCCACAATATTGAGGCTGAACCTGAAAAGTCTTTGCCAGCTGGAGGAGAAAGTCAACACTGGCCTGGTAAAGATTGCCCTCTCTAAAGCTTGCCCGATAAGCTTTTTCACTGGCATAGACCCCGATGACGATCTCTACTCCTTTTCGATGAAGGAGACTAATCAAAGCCTCTTCTTCCGCAGAAAAACGCGTGAAGCCATCGACGACGATCGCCACATCCTGTAATTGCTCTTCCAGCTGCCCTTCTTCAACCTGATTGAGGAAAAAGGCCATCTTGGACTGAGATTCATACCGGTGCTTGACCAACATCTCAGAGACCGCTTCAAAAATCGCCAAGAGGTCTTCTCTTTTTTCAGCTGCCTCGAGCAACTCCAAATCTGTAAAATCCATCTGGGCTGTCTGCAATTCATGATAGAGCTGGACCAGTTGCTGGATAAACTGAGGATCCTTACGCAGGGCCCCGTAAACTTTAAGATCCTGGTCCTTCATCTGGGAAAGAGCTTTAAAAAATAGCATGCCTAGACCGATATCATCCAAGGGTTGCTCCTCAAAAACCTGGTTCAGGATGAAATAACGGGCCATTTGGGCAAAGCGCGTGACGGTAATGGCAAAAGAAGCCTGACCTTCTAAATAGGACAAGACCTTGGCTTCTTTTTCAAAGGAAAGAGAGTTGGGCGCAATGTAAAACACACGCTTGCCCTGTTCTACTATCCCTACGGCTTCTTGTGTCAGGACCTGGGTCAAGGGGGTCCGAACATCCGTATAGAGTAATTTCATCCGATCCGTTCTCCTTTTGGCATTTTCTTGAGAGCTTGTTATCTTCTTATTATATCATTTTCACAGGAGGGACTAAAGCAAGAAGTCATGCTCCTTTTGGCCCAATTCTAGGACATTTGTGCTACAATAAAAACTGAAGAGACAGAAAGGATACCACCTATGACTAGCATTTATGATTTTTCTTTAGAAAACCAGAATGGGGAGGAAATTCCCCTTTCCCACTACCAAGGTAAGGTTCTTATCGTGGTCAATACGGCGACAGGTTGTGGCCTAACCCCGCAATACCAAGGACTGCAAGATCTCTACCTGCGCTACCAAGAAAAAGGGCTTGAAATCCTAGACATTCCCTGTAACCAATTCATGGGGCAGGCACCAGGAACGGCAGAAGAAATCAATAACTTCTGTAGCCTCAACTACCAGACCACCTTCCCACGATTCGCTAAAGCCAAGGTCAATGGCAAAGAAGCCCTTCCTCTTTATGACTGGCTTAAAAGCCAAGCTGCCGGGCCACTAGGCAAACGCATCGAATGGAACTTCGCAAAATTTGTCATCGACCGACAAGGCCAAGTCGCCCAACGCTTCTCCTCCAAAACAGAACCAGCTGCCATGGAAGACTTGATCCAAGAATTACTTGAGAAATAAGCAAAAAGCCTGAAAGTGTAGTCAGGATTTTTGATGAATGGCTATTTATTTTCGAGACTTTCCGCTGTGAGAAAAGTGCCTGAAACAATAACGTTTCAGGCACTCAGGAATTTTGAGAGTAAAACAGTTTGGGAAACTGTTTTAACCTGAGCCCAGAAATTAAAGAGCGAAGGGGCTCAATAATTAGTCATGGAACTTCCTGGATTGCTGAAATCATCCACTGGATAATTTCACCTAACGTCCGTACTCACCTAAGGAAAGTTTCTAAGAAGTCATTATCCATAAACCAAAAAAGCCTGAGCTAACGCTCAAGCTTTTTTTCTTTAATCAATCTCAAGTCCACCGGTGTACAAGCGGTAATAGGTGCCACGTTCTGCCATCAAGGAAGCATGGTTGCCTCGCTCGATGATGCGTCCGTGGTCCATTACCATAATCACATCGGAATTGACAATCGTCGATAGACGGTGGGCGATAACAAAGACTGTCCGACCTTCCATCAAGCGGTCCATCCCTTCTTGCACCATCTTCTCTGTCCGCGAGTCAATCGAAGACGTCGCTTCATCCAGAATCAAGACTGGCGCATTGGCAAGGGCTGCACGGGCAATGGCGATCAATTGTCGTTGACCATTTGATAGGCCAGCCCCATCATCCGTCAAGACCGTTTCATATCCCTGATCCAAGTGCTTAACAAAGGAATCCACATTGGCAATCCGAGCCGCTTCAAGGATCTCCTCACGCGTTGCATCAGCACGGCCGTAAGCGATGTTTTCTGCAATCGTACCAGTAAATAAGTGGGTGTCTTGAAGAACAATTCCAAGAGAACGACGCAGAGAATCTTTCTCGATCAATTTAATATCGATCCCATCATAACTAATCATTCCAGACTGAATATCATAGAAACGATTGATCAGGTTGGTGATGGTTGTCTTTCCTGCACCAGTTGCTCCGACAAAGGCCACTTTTTGGCCCTTATCCGCATAAAGATTGATGCCATGAAGGATTTGTTTTTTCCCATCATAAGAGAAATCAACATCATCAAAGACCACATTTCCGACCATCTTGACAAGCTGGTAATCTCCATTTGGACGAGGGTGTTTCCAAGCCCATTTGTTGGTTTTCTGATCGGTTTCGACCATTTTCCCATCAACCAGTTCATAATTGACCAACGTCACTTTTCCTTGGTCGACTTCTTCTTCCTCATCCAAGAGGTCAAAGATACGATCACCACCAGCTAAGGCCATGAGGACAAAATTCAATTGTTGAGAAACCTGAGCAATCGGACCAGTAAAGGAGCGGTTCAATTGCAGAAAGGCCATGAGGCCACCAATGGTTAAGCCACCGATGCTGTTCAGGGCAAAAAGTCCACCGATCAAGGCCGTCAGAACAAAGGAAACATTTCCCAAGTTCCCAAGAATCGGCATGAGGACATTGGCATAGCGATTGGCTAGATAAGAGGATTCAAAGAGTTGGTCATTGATCCGATCAAAATCTTCAATGCTTTCAGATTCGTGCACAAAGGCCTTAACCACTTTCTGACCAGTCATCATTTCTTCAATAAATCCATTTTCAATCCCCAAGTTCTTTTGTTGGGCCCCGAAGTAACGACCTGACTTGCCAGAAACATCCTTGATGATAAAGACCATGACGATGACCATGAAAAGAACAATCAAGAACAAGAGTGGACTAACCGTCAGCATAGTAATCGTTACCCCAAGGATGGTAATCGCTGAGGATAAGAGTTGCGGAATGGATTGTTCAATCGCTTGGCGAAGGGCATCAATATCATTGGTATAGATAGACATGATGTCCCCGTGTTGGTGGGTATCAAAGTAACGAACGGGCAGTTTTTGCATGCGAGCAAACAACTGATTTCGAAGACTTCTAAGTGAGTCTTGTGAAACAGTTGCCATAATCAAGGTAAAGCCATAGTTGGCAAGGACCCCGATCAAACAGATCAAACCAACCCGTGTCAAGAAGGACAAGAGCGGTCCAAAATCATGGCTATTGCTTGTCAGCATGGGCTCCACATAGACATCGACCAAGGACTGAATCGAAGCTGTTACATTGACCGTCGCAAGAGACGATAGAATGATTAAGATAAAGGAAACAATCAAGGATACCTTGTAGTTTTTCCAAAGGAAGTCGAGCAGGCGAAGGATAGAGCCTAGATTTGCTTTTTTCTTAGTTTTCATCTGCTTCTCCTTTCCCTTGTGTTTGCATTTCATATACTTCTTGGTAGATGGCATTGGTCGCAAGCAATTCCTCGTGACGACCGATCGCATCGATTTGGCCATCATTCATCACAATAATACGATCTGCATCTTGAATAGAGGAAATCCGTTGACCAATGATGATTTTGGTCGTCTCTTTCAAGCTGGTTGCCAATCCTTGACGGATCAAACTATCTGTCTTGGTATCGACTGCCGAAGTCGAATCATCCAAGATCAAGATCTTCGGATTCATAAGAAGGGCACGCGCGATACAGAGACGCTGGCGTTGGCCACCAGAGACGTTGGATCCCCCACGCTCAATCATGGTGTCATAACCCTCTTTGAAATCTTGAATAAATTCATCGGCTTGGGCAATCTTACAAGCTGCGATGATCTCTTCATCTGTCGCATCCTTATTTCCCCAGCGCATATTTTCTTTAATCGTACCAGAGAAAAGGACATTGGTCTGAAGAACCATGGCCACTTGCTTACGAAGGGAATCAAGATCGTATTCTTTGACATCGTGGCCTGCTACTGTCACCCGACCAGACTCGACATCATAGAGACGAGGAATCAACTGCACCAAGCTTGATTTCCCTGATCCTGTTCCTCCCAAGATACCAATCACTTCTCCTGAACGAATGGAAAGGTTAATCCCTTGCAAGACATGGGTCTTGTCGCCATTTTCATCGGTATAAGCAAAGGTCACATCCTCAAAGTTGATGGATCCATCAGCGACTTCTTTGATCCCATTTTCTGGAGAGTCAATCGTCGTTTTGGTCGTCAAGACTTCATTGATCCGCTCGACAGAGGCCATAGAAATCGACAACATGACAAAGATCATCATAAACATCATGAGCGACATGAGAATGGTCATGGTGTAGCTAAACATAGAGGTCAAATTCCCAGTAGAGAGTTGACCACCAACGATCAGATGAGCCCCGATCCAAGAGATCAAAAGGAAAGAAGCATACATGGAAAGCATCATAGCTGGGCTACTCAAGACAACGACACGGATAGCCTTCATAAACATGTTATAAATCAAACGCGAAGCCTTCTTGAATTTAACCGTTTCATCTGCTTCCTTAACGTAAGACTTCACCACCCGCATATTGGTGATGTTTTCTTGGATACTGTTGTTGAGATTGTCATAAGCTTCAAATACTTCTGTGAAGAGCGGATACACAATCTTCATGATGATGCTTAAGACAGTTGCCAAAAAGATGGTCACATAGACAAAGATCATGGCCATTTCCGGATTGATCAAGAAACAAGCCACAATGGCAAAGATCAAATTGAGCGGTGCCCTTACACAGATCCGGATCACCATTTGATAGGCATTTTGCACATTGGTTACGTCCGTCATCATCCGAGTGACTAACCCACCTGATGAGAACTGATCAATATTCTCAAATGAGAAGGTTTGAACCTTTTTGAAAATGGCCCGACGAAGGTTTTTAGCAAAACCAGCCGATGCATAAGCGCCATAACGGGCAGACTGCATCCCACAAAAGAGGGAGAGAAAGGCACAGATCAGCATGAGCCCACCGTAAAACAAAATATTGTTCATGTTTCTTTGTTGAACACCTTGGTCCAAAAGACTCGCCATGACAAAGGGAATCGAAATCTCAAACATGACTTCAAAGACCATGAACAAGGAAGCCAAAATCGAGGGCTTCTTGAATTCTTTGATCTCGGAAATTAAGGATCGAATCATTATTACCTCCAATGTTATTCATACTTTTTCCTGCGGTAGAAGCAAATCTTATTTCCACCGAAAATAGGTCAAAACACACAAAATTCCCTGAGGGAAAGACCCTAGGGATTACGCGTTTTTTATAGTCTTCATTGTAACCTAAATTGCAAAAAAATGCAAGATTTTTAGACAGCATCCGTTTTTCTGTTTATCTAGTACAAAAGAGGCTGGGACAAAAGTCCTAGCCTCTCAATTGTTTTTGGATTGTCGAGCAAGACGCAGTGGCTGAGTGGGCTCTACTACGCTGATTTTATCAGCTTTTACAGCCCTACTCAACTGTGCGGAGGTGGGACGACGAAATCGAATTCTAACGAATTACCGATTTCTGTCCCACTCTCTCTATGCGTATCCTGTCTTATTCTTCCTTAGACGTAGCGACGAGATTCAAGAAGCGATCAAAGTAGGACTTGTTTTCTTTCAAATCCTTTTTCAGTCTTTGTGCCTCTGTCAATTCATCCGTAATCAAGCCATCAATGGGCTGTTGCAAATACTTGGTCAACTTCTGCTTGTCATTGATGGTCCAGACATAGAGCTTTTTTTTCATCTCATGGGCCTGGGTTACCAAATCCTCCTGATAAGAAAAGTCTTCAATCGCAAAGAAGTCGACCGAATCGTTTTGAAAGCGGCCGAATTGAATCGGAATGACGTAGCCGGTCTTGATCTCAGGGGCTTTTTTCTCGACCTTTTCCATGACCGACAGATCCAAAGACATAGCCGGATAGTCTTTTTCAACCCCTAATTCCCGCATCTTCTGCACGAAGAGATCCACATAATTGGCAGGCTCCCCACCATGGGGCTTAAGCTCGACCAAGAGCTTCATCTTCAATTCCTTGGCCCGTTTGACATATTCATCAAATGAAGGGATATGACTCGTGTGTCCATCCTGTTGAATCTTGAGGCCTTGCACCTCAGCTAGGGTCATGTCTTTCACATCCTTGTCCACCCCAGCAAGACGCTTGAGATTGTAGTCATGCATGACGACAAATTGATGGTCCTTAGTGAGAAGGATATCCATTTCCGCATAAGCTGCCTTTCCCTTGGCTGCTGCTTCTAGGGCTTCCAGGGAATTTTCTACCCCTTTGGAGACATCCCCTCGATGGGCGATGAGCTTGACCTGGTCATTCACCTTTAAGGTTGCCAGTTCAAAGGCTGAGATCCCCGATTGGACCATGAGAAAGATCACTGTCAGAGCAAAGAGCCCCTTCATCTTTCGACTGCCTTTCGAGCGCATGACCGATCGGCTCGGTACTTCCCATGCAGAATCCAAGATAATGCCGAGCGACCCCACCTTTGTCAAGACTGTAAAAATAAATAGGAAGGTCCGAATCAAGACCAAAAAGATGGTCTCCACCCAGAAATACTGGCCTTCTTTATCGATTACGGTCAAGGTAAAGACCAGACCCAAAATCAATAAAATCCCTAGAAAGGTTAAGAGAAACTCAAAGGACAGAATTCTCCATAAGAGTCGAAAGCACCCTCTTTTGGTCATGGACCAACTTTTTTTCAAGGCACGACCAAATGGCAACTCCTCCACCACGAGGTTGGGGACCGTATAGATCAAGCGAAGATTAAGATAGATAAAGGTCAGCTGCACCACAAAGAGCCCGATGGAGCCAATCGTAGTCTTTTCAAACTCTCCTGTGATAAAGGTTGGAATGTAAAGCCCATCTGTCAAGGTCGATCCAATCAAGACACCTGCAACAGGCAAGGTCAAAAGGAGATAGAGCAGAAAGTAAAGCAGGTTTCTCCCCGACAAATCCTTCAAACGACCAAATGATTGCCGCAAGACCTTTTTAAAGGACAAGTGTCGGTCGGTTCGCGATAGGTAAATGACCGAAATCAGGGTCCGCATCTCTAGCATAAACAAGAAAGCAAAGAACATGATAAAGACCAAAAGAGCCAGCAAACTCAAGGGATGACTCATAACAGAGACAAGGTTGTTCTTATCGATATTAGCCTGACCCGCAAGCAAGACTGCCAGATGAAAGACCCAGCTCAAGGCCGCAGCTCCTATACCAACAACAAATTGTAGCAAAATCCCAATCGCGATAAAGGACCATTTGTTACGCCAGATCAAGTAAAAGGCCCCCTTCAGGTCCTGCCAGTAACTCCGTTTCATGCTGTCTCTCTTTCATTTCTTTTATTCCCCTAGAATAGCGGAAAAGCCCTCCCTTGTCAATGACTTGCATAAGAAAAAGGCTGGGAAACCCAACCTTTTCTGATCATTCTGCTAAGAGTACTTCTTTGATGGTTTGTTTTTGGAGTTTTCTATTGGATAGATAAAAGAGGCTTTCATAAACCACCGCAAAACCGAGCAAGGTCCAAAAGCACACATTCCAGTCAAAGTTGTGCTCAATCTTTTCAGGTACCGTGTCTTTGATCACACCAATCAAAATTTCCATGATGCCATATTGATAAGCAGTTCCAAGAATGAATCCTAGATAAGCCCAGAAACGATAGGGTGCGAGAATATGACTTTGGCATTCACGATCGGTGTAGCCAAAAGCCTTCATAAGAGCCAAGGTTTCGCGACTTTCTGAGACTACAATCCCCAATGACAAAAAGAGAATCGAGAAAGAAAGGATCAAACCAATCATAATCATCATCGTTTGAATGATGTCATCTGTGTAGTCCCTTAGGCCAAAAGACAATTGAACCATGGCCGCGAAACACATGGAGCCAAAGATCACAAAAAACAAGATCGATTTTCTCCCCCAAATCAGCGACGAAGACAGCTCTTTTAGGAAGGATTTCTCTTTCTTAGGAGCCCTCTTTCTCCTTTTGACCTTAATCGGTGTTGAAGATTTTTTCAATAGGCGAAGGGCCGGCGTTTGGAGTTGTCTTCTAGCATAACCAATCGCAAGAACCATAAAGAAAATCGTTGGTAGCATCACCAAAGCAAGCAAGAGTTGCCAATGAAAATGAATGGTAATGTCTGGCAGAATCCCCTTCTCATTGCGAAAGTCATAAAAATGACCCATCATAAGAAAAGAAGCGAAATAGCCAAGAAGCGCTCCAACTCCAAAACTGAGGCCAAAAGCCCAAAATCGTTTCGCCAACTGGCCATTGCTATAGCCCAAAGCCTTTAAAATCCCTAATTGTTCCTTGTGGTCATCGACAAATTGTTTGATA
>JAGZZN010000030.1 GCA_018377375.1 Streptococcus parasanguinis | reverse complement strand
TCGATGTCTATATCAAGGAACTACGAAAAAAACTAGAGCTGGACTGTATCGTTACGGTACGCAATGTCGGCTATAAATTGGAGAGACCATGACCAAACGAAGTATCTTTGCAAAGATCTTTCTGATCACCTTTGCCCTTTTTAGTGGCTTAGTCATCCTTCTACATGCTTCGGTTTACTTTATTTTCCCATCGACCTATATCGAGTCCCAGCGCCAGACGATTTTGAAGAAATCACAGGCCTTGGCTAAGAGTTTTCAAGGCCAGAAAGAAGGAACTATTGAGTCGGTCATCGACCTTTATTCCAAGACCAATGATATCAAGGTCTCGATCAAGGGCAAGGAAAAACAAAATGCCCTAGAGGTCAAGGATGACTTGCTCCTGAACCCGGATAGCCAGAACAATTCCCTGGTCATTGAGGAGCGAAAGATCCAGACTAAAGAGGGGAAGGACTTGACCTTGCAATTCTTAGCAACTGTCGATTCCCAAAAGGAAGCGCGAGACATCAGTCTGGGCTTTCTTCCCTATAGTCTTCTTGCTTCCTTTGTCCTGTCAGTGATTGCTTCCTATCTCTATGCCCGCCTGATTTCTGCTCCGATCCTGGAGATCAAGCAGATGACCAAGCGGATGAAGCGCTTGGATCGGACAGCCAGTCTTCCCATTCATTCGCAGGATGAGATCGGCGTTATCAAGCAACAGATCAACGACCTCTATCACCATCTCCTAGAAGTGATCGACAATCTAGAGCAGCAGAAACAGGAAAATCTGAAGTTGGAGCAGATGAAGGTCGAATTCCTACGTGGAGCTTCGCATGAGCTCAAGACGCCTCTAGCCAGCTTGAAGATTATCCTAGAAAATATGCGGGATAAGATTGGCCGCTACAAGGACCGGGACCGCTACCTGTCGGTCTCCCTCGATATCGTCGATGAGATGAACCAGATCGTCCTAGAAATCCTGTCCCTGTCCTCTGTCCAAGAATTGGCCGGAGACAAGGAATGGATCCAGCTGGATCAGGTCGTAGAGCAGATCCTTGATCAGTACAAGGTCTTGGCTCAATCTCGCTCGCTCATGATTGACAATCAGATCCCTGACAAAGCTGTCTATATGGACCCAGCGATTCTAAAATTGGTCCTCTCTAATGTCATCAGTAATGCCGTTAAGCATTCGGATGCCGGTGGAGAGATCCAGCTCCGCCTCGAAGAGGAAGGGACGCACTTGGCGGTTGAAAACACCAGCCAGGAAATGGTAGAGACTGCTGAGATGCCAATGACCGCTAGCCGTCAGAAGAAGGAAGGTGGCTTGGGACTCTTTGTGGTCCAACACTTGCTAGACCATGAAGAACTGGCCTACCAATTTGACAAAACGGCTATGGGCTTGCGCTTCCGTATGGAGCTGCCCAAGGAGCCACAAGAATAAAAAAAGCCACCATCAGGTGGCTTTTTTCTATAGGTGATTTCACCATTTGGTCAAGGAGATTTCGCCGCTATTGAGCCAGATTTCTTCTTGCTTGTCTAATTGGACCAAGAGTTGGCCGGTATCAGAGATATCTTTGGCGAGGCCTTGATAGGTCTGCTGATTTTGCTCAAAAGTGACAGTTCTTCCTAGGACCAAGGAGCGTTCTTTATAGAGGTAGACCAGTTCATCGACATCCGTTTGGAAGAATTCTTTCCAGATCTCACTGATGAGGTCATTGCGGGTGATGGGACAAGGTCCTTCAAATAAGGAACCAGCCTTACTTTCTAGCTCTTCTGGGAAAGTAGGGATGGCTAAATTGAGACCGACTCCGATAATGACATCCGTGACAAGACCGGTTTCAATCGAGGTGATAGCTTCGGTGAGGATTCCCCCAATTTTTTTATGGCGGTAGTAAATATCATTGACCCACTTGATATCGATATCGATCAGGGTCAGGTTTTTAATAGCCTTGTAGATGGCTCCAGCGACCATGAGGGTATATGGGGGGAGCTCCGCAGGTGGCAGTTGAGGTTTGAGGTGAAGGGACATATAGATGCCTCCTTGATCGGGGCAGTAGTAGTCACGACCAAAGCGGCCTTTTCCAGCGGACTGCGAATTGGCCAGGTAGAGCGCCTTGCCTTCTTGATGGCTTTCTATGCCTAATTTGGCATCCAATTGGGTGGAACTACAGTCTTCATTCAAGGACACGGTCAACTGGGTATTGCTTGCGATCACTTCAGGTAGCAGAATATCGCCTGAGACCAGTTTGTAGCCCTTCTTTTTGAGGGATTCGATAACGACCCCATCTTTTTCTAGCCGTTGGATAGCCTTCCAGATAGAGGTGCGGGAAACACCTAGTTCTTTTGCCAGCTGCTCCCCGTTGACAAAATCATCTGCCTGAGAAAGGGTTTGAAAGAGGATTTCGTGTGTTTTCATAGGACCTCCTAGCGACTGCTATCTCGAATCGTCAGTTTGGTGGCTAATTTGACCATATAGGGAACACTTGGTTGACTCCCTTGAAAGGTCTGCCGCAACATCTGAATGGCTTGCTTGCCCATTTCTTCCGTGTAGACGGTCACTGTGGAAAGGGCAGGAAAGACGTACTTGGCGATGGAAGTATCATTGAAGGAAATGAGGCTGACGCGCTCAGGAACTGCGATTTGGTGCTCCTGAAGGGACCGAAGAGCTCCGACAGCTAAGGCATCACTGGCCATGAAAAAGGCAGTTGGCAAGTCGTCGCCCAATGCTTGAAACAGTTGCTCCATCATCTGATAACCCGACTCGGTCGAGAATTGCCCAACAGAGACAAAGCGCTCCTCATAAAGTCCTTTTTCCGTGAGAAACTGTTGAAAGGTCCGTTGACGGGGATCCATCTGTAGCGGTGTCGCATCTGCCGTCTCTTCCTGCCCGACCAAGAGCCCGATCTCCTTGTGGCCATGATCAAGGAAATACTCGAGAGCCGTGATGACAGAATCTTCTAGATCGGTCGTCACACAGGAATGCCCTAAATAGAGGGTATTGCTATCGACAAAAATCAGGGGTTTGCTGTAGCTTTCTAGATCTCGAATGGTTTTAGGACTGAATTTCCCAAGAGCGACGATGCCGTCTGCCTCTTGAATCAAGGACCAATCGTCATTATTGAAGATACGAAAGATCTCATAGCCTAATTCCTGGGCTTGTTTTTCTAACCCCATCCGAATGGCATAGTAGTAGAGGTCATCTAATTCTTCTTCGCGCGTGTACCATTCAAAAATGACGATTTTATGAAAATCCTCAACTGGTTGAGGCGCTGTTTTGCGGCTTTTCTTTTGGTAATGCAGGTCCTCGGCGATGCGAAGAATCCGACTGCGCGTGTCTTCACTAACCGATAAGGTCATATCCTGGTTGAGGACGCGAGAGACCGTTGCTTGAGAAACGCCTGCTTTTTCCGCAATGTCTTTAATCGTTGCCATAGTTCATCCTTTATTGATTTCTACTTCCAGTATACTCTAAAAAATAGTAAAAAGAAATAAAATTTTACTAAATTTTATGTTTGCTACGATATTGGCTAGGAGTAAGTTGGCTATAGGCCTTAAAAGCCTTTGAAAAATAGAGGGGATCCGAAAAGCCCACCGAGTAAGCTACAATCTTAATGCTTTCGTCCGTGTTGGTCAGTAACTGTTGGGCACGCTGCATGCGGACCGAGTGCAAGAATTCCTTGGGAGAGATCTGGTGAAACTCCTTAAAGATAGTTGTCAGATAGGAGCGATGGACATTGAGGTCATCAGCGATCTCTTGAATACTTAGATGCTCTTTATTGTAATGTGTCTCAATCACATGCTTGCAGGTCAGATAGAGCTGATAGGTGGGAGATGGATGGCTCCGATGGATATCGGGAGCCACTTCACTGATAAGAAATAGCAGTTCATAGATCTGCGAGAGAAGGTGGAGTTGGTAGTGAGAAGTCATTTTCGAAGCCTCTGCCTTGTGGACGAGTCGCTCCATAAACTGGCCGATCTTTTCTGTTTCCACCTCTGTTTTCTTTAAAAAGCCTTTTTCATGCAAGGTAGAAAAACGCATGAAATCACTCACCTTGGTGCCACTGATGCCAATCCAGTAGTAGGACCAAGGTTCTTCGGCATCGGCCTTGTAGTAGGTCACTTTATTTTTGGGGAGAAGAAAGAGATCCCCGGCCTCTAGGTGGATTTCTTTTTTATTGAAGTGGAAGACTCCCTTTCCCTTGGTAATAAAATGCAGAACAAAATTGTCTCGAAAGCTAGGACCAAATTCATAATTCTTGGGGCAATCTTCGTAGCCGTAAAAATCAAGGGCTAGATCAATAGTGTCGGTTTGGTATTCAGAAAAGACTAACATAGGTAAACCTCCTACCTAACATTTTACCATATAAGCCCAACAAAATTCTATTTCCGAAAGCGTTTACATAACGTAAAATAAAGACATGTAAAAAAAGAAAAATATTGGAACTAAATATAAAAATACATAGTGATATTTTTAGGGTCCAATGGAGGAAGATATGGTAATTCGTATCGAACAAAATTTGTTCTATGTAGAAAGTAAGGGACTGAGCCTCATCCTTGAAAATCGAGATGGCTACCTGATGCTCAAGCATTTGGGACGTCCGATTCCGTCCTATCATTTTTCCAATACGGTGCATGAGAAGGACCATGCTTTCGCTGGAAATCCAACACCTGACAATCGAACTTTTAGTCTAGATACCCAGCGACAGGTCTTGGGACAGCACGGACTAGGAGATTTTCGAAAGCCGTCTATTCAGATCCAGCACGGCGTTACAGAGGTGACGGATTTCCTTTATGTCGGAGCCAATATCTACTCTGGCAGTGTTGAGGCGGCCGGTCTTCCGAACCCTCACTCAGTAGATCAGGCTGAAACCTTGGCACTGGTCTTTGAAGATGATCAAGCAGCCCTGCGTTTGACCCTCTATTACACAGCCTACGAAGATCGGGCAACCATCACTAGCTTCTCAAAGATTGAAAACTGTAGTGATGAAAATGTCGTAATCCACAAGGCTCTTAGTGTGTTGGCCGATGTCCCAGTAGGTGATTACGATATCATCACTCTGCAAGGAGCCTATGCGAGAGAAAAAACAGTTCGCCGTCAGCAAGTGGAGCAAGGAATCTTCTCCATCAGCTCCAACCGTGGTGCTTCTGGACACGCCCAGACCCCAGCTCTTATTCTTGCCGATCATGAAGTGACTGAAGATGCGGGCTCTGCTCTGGCTTTCCAACTGCTCTACAGTGGGAATTTTGAAGGATTTGTTCAGAAAAATCAACTCAATGAAGTTCGGGTTGGATTGGGGATCAATCCTGAAAACTTCGCTTGGGAATTGGAACCAAATCATAGCTTTGATACGCCAGTGGCCATGATCACATACTCACATGAGGGCTTGACCGGTCTCAGTCAAGAGAGTCAAGCATTTGTCCAAAACCATATCATTCCTAGTCCCTTTGCCCATAAAGAACGCCCAATTCTTATCAACAACTGGGAAGCGACCTACTTTGATTTCAAGAAAGACAAATTATTGGAGCTAGCAGACGAAGCTCAAAAAGTGGGGATCGAACTCTTTGTTCTTGATGATGGCTGGTTTGGCAATCGTTATGATGACAATCGGGCCCTTGGTGATTGGACCGTCAATGAAGAAAAATTAGGTGGAAGTCTAGCAGCATTGATCCAAGGCATCCATGACAAGGGACTTCAATTTGGCCTTTGGGTGGAGCCAGAAATGATTTCTGTTGATAGCGACCTCTACCGGGCTCATCCAGACTGGGCTATTCAAGTCCCAGGCTACGAACACACCTATTCACGGAATCAACTAGTACTCGATTTCGCAAATAAAGAAGTGGTTTCTTATATCAAGCAGGTCTTGGATGACTTGCTTGCAAACCATGAGATCGACTATATCAAATGGGATATGAACCGCAATATCACCAAGCTTGGAAATGGGAAAACCTATCTGGAAACCAAGATGCAATCCCATGCTTATATCTTAGGTCTCTATGAAGTGGTTTCTTCCTTAACAGAGAAGTACGAGAACATCCTCTTTGAGTCTTGCTCCGGTGGTGGTGGTCGCAATGACCTGGGTATGATGCGTTACTTCCCGCAGGTATGGGCGAGTGACAATACGGATGCCATTGCCAGACTTCCGATCCAGTACGGTTCTAGCTACCTCTATCCTACCATTTCTATGGGAGCTCACGTATCAGCGGTGCCAAATCACCAGATGGGACGGATCACACCACTAGAAACACGTGGCCATGTAGCCATGATGGGAAATCTAGGCTACGAATTGGATCTGACCAGTCTTTCTCAAGAAGAGTTGGATAGGATTGCAGCTCAAGTCGCTCATTACAAAACGATTCGACCCCTTGTCCAATTCGGAAAACACTACCGCTTGATCAATCCAGGTCATGGTAGCAATCAAGCAGCCGTCCAGTTCACTTATCAAGATCGTACGGTTGTAACCTATGTAAGGGTCTTATCAACAGTTGAGGAGATCGAGACGACTCTGAAGCTCAAAGGTTTGGAAGAAGATGCGCTCTATAGCTTAGAAGGGACCAACCAAGTCTATTCAGGAGCTGAGCTCATGTATGCCGGCTTAACCGTCGTTCTTCCCCAGGGAGATTTCCTCAGCAAACAATATGTTTTTGTCAAAAAATAAAAGGAGACAGCCAAATGAAATGGTATAAAAAAATCGGACTTCTTGCGACTACAGGCCTAGCCTTGTTTGGGCTCGGTGCTTGCTCCAACGATGGAAAATCTGCGGATGGCACAGTGACCATCGAGTATTTCAACCAGAAAAAAGAAATGACCAAAACCTTGGAAGAAATCGCGCGTGATTTTGAAAAGGAAAATCCAAAGGTCAAGGTCAAAGTTGTCAATGTACCAAATGGTGGTGAAGTATTGAAAACACGTGTTCTCGCAGGGGATGTGCCAGATGTAGTCAATATTTACCCACAGTCCATCGAATTGCAAGAATGGGCGAAAGCGGGTGTCTTCGAAGATTTAAGCAATAAAGACTATCTCAAACGCGTGAAAAACGGCTACGCTGAAAAATATGCCGTGAACGGAAAAGTCTACAACGTTCCTTTTACAGCCAATGCTTACGGAATCTACTACAACAAAGATAAATTCGAAGAGTTGGGCTTGAAGGTTCCTGAAACTTGGGACGAATTTGAACAGTTAGTCAAAGACATCGTTGCCAAAGGACAAACTCCATTTGGGATTGCAGGAGCAGAAGCTTGGACCCTCAATGGTTACAATCAATTGGCCTTTGCGACAGCAGCAGGTGGAGGAAAAGAAGCCAACCAATACCTTCGTTATTCTCAGCCAAATTCCATTAAATTGTCTGATCCGATTATGAAGGATGACATCAAGGTCATGGATATCCTTCGCATTAAAGGATCTAAGCAAAAGAACTGGGAAGGCGCTGGCTATACAGATGTTATTGGTGCCTTCGCGCGTGGAGATGTCCTCATGACACCAAATGGATCTTGGGCCATTACCGCGATCAATGAACAAAAACCGAAATTTAAGATTGGAACTTTCATGATTCCAGGGAAAGAAAAAGGACAAAGCTTAACCGTTGGTGCGGGAGACTTAGCATGGTCTATCTCAGCTACTACCAAACATCCAAAAGAAGCCAATGCCTTTGTGGAATACATGACCCGTCCAGAAGTCATGCAAAAGTACTATGATGTGGACGGATCTCCAACAGCGATCGAAGGGGTCAAACAAGCAGGAGAGGATTCACCGCTTGCTGGGATGACCAAATATGCCTTTACGGATCGTCACTTGGTCTGGTTGCAACAATACTGGACCAGTGAAGCAGACTTCCATACCTTGACGATGAACTATGTCTTGACAGGTGATAAGCAAGGAATGGTCAATGATTTGAATGCCTTCTTTAACCCGATGAAAGCGGATGTGGATTAGGAGTAGAGAGACGATGAAAAAAGTATTACAAAAATATTGGGCATGGGCTTTTGTGGTCATTCCCCTCTTATTACAAGCAATTTTCTTCTATGTGCCGATGTTCCAAGGAGCCTTTTACAGTTTTACCAACTGGACAGGTTTGACCTATAACTACAAATTTGTTGGCTTGAACAACTTTAAGCTCCTCTTTATGGATCCAAAATTCATGAATGCCATTGGCTTTACTGCGATCATCACGATTGCCATGGTAGTTGGTGAGATTGCCTTAGGGATCTTCATTGCGCGTGTCTTGAATTCTAAAATCAAAGGGCAAACCTTCTTCCGTGCTTGGTTCTTCTTCCCAGCTGTTTTGTCTGGTTTGACAGTGGCTTTGATCTTCAAGCAAGTCTTCAACTACGGTCTACCAGCGATTGGGAATGCCCTTCATATTGAGTTTCTCCAAACCAGTCTGTTAGGGACTAAGTGGGGAGCAATCTTTGCGGCTGTCTTTGTCCTTCTTTGGCAAGGGGTAGCTATGCCTATCATTATCTTCTTAGCTGGTCTGCAATCCATTCCAACTGAGATTACAGAAGCAGCCAGAATCGATGGTGCAACGAGCAAGCAAGTCTTCTGGAATGTTGAATTGCCTTACTTGCTACCAAGTGTCTCTATGGTCTTTATCCTAGCCCTAAAAGGTGGGCTTACCGCCTTTGACCAAGTCTTTGCCATGACTGGTGGTGGTCCAAACAATGCCACAACCTCACTTGGGCTCTTGGTTTATAACTATGCCTTTAAAAACAACCAATTCGGTTATGCCAATGCCATTGCCGTAATCTTGTTCTTCTTGATTGTAGTGATTTCAATCATCCAATTGAGAGTATCTAAGAAATTTGAAATTTAAGAGGAGAAGCACGATGAAACAAGATGAAAGAAAAGCCATGATTGGCAAATATATTCTATTGATTCTAGGATCGGTTCTGATTTTAGTGCCGCTCCTTGCCACCCTCTTTAGTTCCTTCAAACCCACCAAGGATATCGTAGACAATTTCTTTGGATTTCCAACCAACTTCACATGGGACAACTTTAGCCGTCTCTTGGCTGATGGAATCGGAGGTTATTATTGGAACTCTGTCGTCATCACTGTCTTGTCTTTACTTGCAGTAATGATCTTTATCCCCATGGCAGCCTACTCCATCGCCCGCAATATGAGTAAGAGAAAAGCCTTTACTATCATGTACACCCTCTTGATCCTTGGGATCTTCGTACCTTTCCAAGTCATCATGATTCCGATTACGGTTATGATGAGTAAACTCGGTTTGGCTAATACCTTTGGTTTGATCTTGCTCTACTTGACCTATGCGATTCCACAGACCCTTTTCCTCTATGTCGGGTATATCAAAATCTCGATCCCAGAAAGTTTGGATGAAGCAGCAGAGATCGATGGGGCTAATAAGTTCACAACTTATTTCCGCATCATCTTCCCAATGATGAAACCCATGCATGCGACAACCATGATCATCAATGCCCTTTGGTTCTGGAATGACTTCATGTTGCCACTCCTTGTCTTGAACCGGGATTCCAAAATGTGGACCCTGCCTTTGTTCCAATACAACTACGCAGGCCAATATTTCAACGACTACGGACCAAGCTTTGCATCTTACGTGGTCGGCATTATCAGTATCACCATTGTCTATCTCTTCTTCCAACGCCATATCATCGCAGGAATGAGCAACGGCGCAGTGAAATAAGAAATAAGATACAAAGGGACGATTCAGCTTGCTGAAAATTTCTGTAGAAAAATAGGAAATCGACGTAGTGTGCTTGCACACAAGGAGATTTATCTTTTTTCCTAAGAAATTAGTCCCGTGTTCAATTCCAAATACAAAGTAACGATTCAGCTTGCTGAAAATTTCTGTAGTACCCTAGGGCATCCACATCTGTAGACTACTGAAGTAGCAACGGCTGTGGAAAACCAGGGAATCTTCAAAGAAGCCTTGGCTTCTTTGAAGATTCATCTTTTTCACACAGAGCTTAGGGCGTGTTCAATTCCAGATACAAAGGGACGATTTAGCTTGCTGATTTAAATCGTATCCTAGGAAGCAATTATTTAAAAATATAAACTCAAGAAAGCCAGGTCTCTTCAGACTTGGCTTTCAAAAAAAAGAAAAGGAAACCATTATGCCAATTCAAAACAAAACCATGTTAATTACTTACTCAGATAGCTTAGGAAATAACCTTAAGGATCTCTATGAAAATCTAGAGAAACATTTTGGTGATGCAGTAGGTGGGGTTCACCTCTTGCCATTTTTCCCATCAACTGGTGACCGGGGCTTTGCGCCTGTAGACTATGACCAAGTGGATCCAGCCTTTGGAGATTGGGAAGATGTCAAACGCTTGGGCGACAAGTACTATCTTATGTTTGACTTTATGATCAATCACATTTCTCGTCAATCTAAGTATTATAAAGACTACCAAGAAAAACACGACCAAAGTGCCTACAAGGATCTCTTCCTCAACTGGGACAAGTTCTGGCCGGAGAATCGTCCAACTCAAGCGGATGTGGACTTGATTTATAAGCGCAAAGACCGAGCTCCTAAGCAAGAAATTACCTTTGCGGATGGGACAACTGAGCATCTCTGGAATACCTTCGGGGAAGAGCAGATTGACCTGGACGTGACCAAGGAAGTGACCATGGACTTTATCCGCAAGACCATCGAACATTTGGCGAGCAATGGTTGTGACCTCATTCGTTTAGATGCTTTTGCCTATGCAGTCAAGAAGTTGGACACCAATGATTTCTTCGTGGAGCCAGACATTTGGGATTTATTGGATAAGGTGCGTGATATGGCAGCCAGCTATGGTGCTGAGCTCTTGCCAGAGATTCATGAACACTATTCCATCCAATTTAAGATTGCCGATCACGACTATTATGTCTATGACTTCGCGCTACCCATGGTAACCCTCTATACCCTCTATAGTTCAAAAGTGGATCGCCTTGCCAAGTGGTTGAAGATGAGTCCGATGAAGCAGTTCACGACGCTGGACACCCATGACGGGATTGGGGTGGTCGATGTCAAGGATATCTTGACTGATGAAGAGATTGACTATGCTTCAAATGAGCTTTATAAGGTTGGGGCAAATGTTAAACGCAAATATTCAACAGCAGAGTACAACAACTTGGATATCTACCAAATCAATTCGACCTACTATTCTGCGCTTGGAGATGACGATCGTAAGTACTTCCTAGCCCGTTTAATTCAAGCCTTTGCACCAGGTATTCCACAAGTTTATTATGTTGGATTCCTAGCTGGGAAGAATGATTTGGAACTCTTAGAAAACACCAAAGAAGGCCGCAATATCAACCGTCATTACTACAGCAACGAAGAAATTGCTCAAGAAGTAGAGCGTCCAGTCGTGAAATCCCTTCTCAAGCTCTTTAGCTTCCGGAATAACTCGCAAGCTTTTGACCTAGAAGGAAGCATTGAGGTGGAAACACCAGATGATCATACCATTGTCATCACGCGCCAAAATAAAGACCAGACTGTCACAGCAGTAGCCCGAATTGATCTTGCTGAGGGCACTTACCAAGTGACAGAAAACGGTCAAGAAATGGTGTTTTAAAAAAATATGAACGAACTAAAGGATAAGTAAAAAATGCTTATCCTTTTTCTGTTTTAGATGTTGCAACCGTTTACAAAACTATAAAACAATGGTACAATATCTATTGAAAGAAAGGAGGTCGCTTTATGAAAAAAATCATTTATCCATCTGCGGCCCTATTAGCTGCTTTTGCTCTATTATCCGTTCAAACAGCAAAGGCAGACACAGCTCAAGCGTCGGATCAAGCCAATGAACCGGCAGCAACAGTAGAAGAGGTGGTGGCTTCTCCAACGCCAGAAACCACCACAGAAAATCAGGGAGGAGTGGTCGAAACACCGGTTGCGACGGATCGTGAAGCGGTTCCGGCAGCTTCCCCAACGGAAACAACAACGGAGACGGCATCTCCCCAAGTGGAAAAACTGCTTGAAGACATGCCTCTCAAGCAAAAGGTGACGCAAATGATCATGCCGGACTTCCGTAAGTGGCAGGAGGCGGGTCAGGAGTCGCCACAAGATCTCACCAAGGTCAACGCTGAAGTAGCAGAGGCGATTGATAAGTATGACTTTGGAGGCGTCATTTTATTTGCTGAAAACGTCAAAGAAACCAAGCAGACCCTAGCTCTGACCCAAGATATGCAAAAGGCGGCCATTGAAAACAAGGCCAATAACGGGAAGATTCCGCTATTGTTAGCGATCGACCAAGAAGGGGGCATCGTCTATCGATTGGGTAGCGGTACAGCTCTCCCTGGAAATATGGCCATTGGGGCGACCAATGATCCCAAACTAGCCAAAGAAGCCGGTCAAATTATCGGTCGAGAACTTTCTGCCTTAGGTTTGAATGTGGACTTCGCACCTGTATTGGATACCAATAACAATCCACAAAACCCTGTCATTGGGCTGCGTTCCTTCTCTTCTGATCCAAACCGGGTTGCTTACTTAGGAATTCCGATGATGAAGGGAATTCAGGACTACAATGTCGCTGTAGCCGCTAAGCATTTCCCAGGCCACGGGGATACAGCGGTCGATTCCCATACAGGTCTCCCATTGGTGGATAAATCTCTTGCCGAACTTGAAAAATTAGAACTCCTTCCATTCAAAAAAGCCATGGATGCTGGCGTAGACCTCTTGATGACGGCCCATATCCAATACCCACAAATTGAAAAAGATCAGGTTGTATCAAAAGAAACCGGTGAGAAAATCTATGTCCCAGCGACACTCTCTGATGATATTTTAACGGGCTTGGTCCGGAAGAAATACGGCTATAAGGGCGTGATTGTTTCTGATGCCATGGGAATGGATGCTATCGCTAAGAACTTCGGTGAAGTCGAAGCTGTAAAAATGGCCATCAAGGCAGGAGTTGATTTGGTCTTGATGCCAACGACCCTTCGCAGTAAAACCGATTTAAGCAAGATTGATACCATTGTCGATGAAGTGGTGCGTGCAGTGCAAACGGGTGACATCTCAGAAGAACGTTTAAATGAGTCAGTTCGTCGGATTCTCACCCTCAAAGAAAAACGTGGGGTCTTGAATTTTGATCCGAGTGCTCGGACGCCTGAAAAAGCAGAAGAAGCAGTCGGCTCCACCCTCAATCGTGATTTGGAACGCAAGATTGCAGCAGCAGCGGTGACGGTTGTAAAAAATGAAGACCAAACCTTGCCATTTAAGGTGCAAACAGGGGACCATGTCTTACTCTTAGGAGCTTTTGAAAATGAAGTCCCTGGACTAAATTTGGGCATGCGTCGCTTAATCGCGGATGGGGTGCTTCCAAAAGATACCTCTTTTGTGGCCAAGAACTTCACCAAAGAATCCACCCTTGATAGTCTAAAAGAAGACCTCGAAAAAGCAACTCACATCGTGGTGATTTCAGAGATCGGTTATGAAGGGCAACTGGATAAAGATTTCTGGCGGACCAAGATCCCAACTGAGATCGTCAATTATGCCAACACTAACCATAAGAAGGCAGCTGTCCTTTCCATCTCGAAACCTTATGATGTAGCCAACTATCCAGCAGCCAAAGCTATTCTAGCAGTCTATGGAAATAAAGGAATGGATCCGACAGAATCCCTCAAACCAGACAATGCCTTCGGTCCGAATATTCCTGCAGGAGTGGAAGTCATCTTCAATGGTAAGGAACACGTAGGTACCTTGCCGGTGGATATTCCAAAAATTGTAGATGGAAAAATGTCGGAAACAGAGTACGCTTATCGTATTGGTCATGGTCTCTTCTATCCAGCACCTGCTCCATTGCCAACACCAGAAACCCAAGTTCCAACCCCACCAGTTCAAGATCCAACTCATCATACAAAACCAGTAGAGGTTGGTCACACGGGAACACAAGTACTTGTAAGCAATCAAGAAACAGTTCGTCCTCTTGATCGTCCACAAGTCACTCCAATCTCTGTGTCACAAGCCACTGATCAGGCTCCTGTCAGCGTGTCAGCCAGCCCTGCATCATCTGTATTGCCAAAGACCGGTCAAACCGAGAACCTCCTAGCCCTTATGGGTGTCAGCCTCTTAACCTTCCTTGGATCTTTTGTCTATCCAAGAAAGAAAAACTAAGGAATGAAGAATCTCAATGGGGTCACTCCCAATTGAGATTTTTTGGTAAAATTTTACTAAAATTAACTTAAAATAGAAAAGTGTTAGAGGTTGGGATGGGGCGGAAAAGCTCTATTGTATGCTTTTTGAAGACAATATAAAAAATAAATAAAATTTTACTAAAAATACTTGAACTTTTACTTCTGATCAGATATAATACAAGTATAAAAACGTTTACAAAACTAAAGGAGTTTCTCATGACGACAACAATCACATCTCAAGATTTACAAGAAAAGTTCCAGGCTGTCTTTGGAGAGAAGGCTGACCATACCTTCTTTTCACCAGGGCGGATTAATCTGATTGGTGAACACACTGACTATAATGGAGGCCATGTCTTCCCAGCAGCTATCACGCTCGGGACCTACGGAGCTGCAAGAAAGCGTGAGGATAAGGTCTTGCGTTTCTTCTCAGGAAACTTTGAAGACAAGGGGATCATTGAAGTCCCACTTGAAAACCTCCACTTTGAAAAAGAACACAACTGGACCAACTATCCAAAAGGTGTGCTCCATTTCTTACAAGAAGCGGGACACGTCATTGATAGCGGCATGGACGTCTATGTCTACGGCAATATTCCTAATGGATCAGGCCTCTCCTCTTCAGCTTCGCTTGAGCTCTTGATTGGTGTCATCGCTGAGAAACTATATGATCTTCAGTTAGATCGTCTAGATCTGGTCAAGATCGGGAAACAAACCGAAAATCACTTCATCGGAGTCAACTCTGGGATCATGGACCAATTTGCCATCGGTATGGGAGCTGATCAACGGGCTATTTACCTCGATACCAACACCCTAGAGTATGATTTGGTACCGCTGGACCTCAAAGACAATGTCGTGGTCATCATGAACACCAACAAACGCCGGGAATTAGCGGATTCAAAATACAATGAACGCCGTGCGGAATGTGAAACAGCCGTCTCTGAACTCCAAGAAAAATTGGATATCCAAACCTTAGGGGAATTGGATCTCTGGGCTTTTGATGCCTACAGCTACTTGATCAAGGATGAAAATCGCATCAAACGGGCTCGTCATGCTGTACTTGAAAACCAACGGACCCTCCAAGCTCGTAAGGCTCTTGAAGCAGGTGATTTGGAAGGCTTTGGCCGTCTCATGAATGCTTCCCACGTATCCTTGGAGCATGACTACGAAGTGACAGGTCTAGAATTGGATACCTTGGTGCATACAGCCTGGGAACAAGAAGGTGTCTTGGGCGCTCGTATGACAGGAGCAGGCTTTGGTGGTTGCGCCATCGCCCTTGTAAACAAAGATAAAGTTGATGCCTTTAAAGAAGCTGTCGGCAAACGCTATGAAGAAGTCGTTGGCTATGCGCCTAGCTTTTATATTGCAGAAGTTGCGGCAGGGACACGAGTTTTAGACTAGGTGATAATAATGGAAGCTGTAATATTTGATTTAGATGGCTTATTAGCCGATACTGAAATCATTTCTCTAAAAGTTTATCAAGAATTACTTAGAGATTTTGGAATTTCTTTCACAGAAGAAACTTATTCTAGAGACTACAGTGGACATAGAGAAGAGGAAAATGTTCAACGATTTTTGGATACCTATGATTTACCTTGGAACTTTGACCAAACCTTGGCTAAAGTTTATGAACTAGAAGGTCGAATCTTAGCCCAAGGTGTTCATTTTAAAAAAGGTGCTAAAAATTTGCTTACTTTTTTGAAAACAGAGGGCATTCCAATCGCCCTAGCAACTTCAAGTGTTGAATCTCGGGCTAGAATGATCTTGGATAGCAATGGGGTACTGTCCCTATTTGACCATTTAGTTTTTGCAAAAGATGTCAAACGAAGTAAACCTTACCCAGATATATTTTTAAAGGCTTGTAGTGATTTGAATGCTTTAGCAGAGAATTGCTTAGTAATAGAGGATAGTGAAGCAGGGATTGAAGCAGCCTATAGAGCTGGGATTCCAGTTATTTGTGTTCCAGATTTAAAAGTACCAGCACAGTCTTTCTTAACGAAAGCAGAACAAGTTTTCCAGGATTTGGATGCTGTCAGAGACTATTTAAAACGTAAGAAGGAGAATCAATGAATCAGGGAATTTTGGATGCATTTGTCACAGCGGTCATTAACGTCAGTGACTACGAAGAGATGGATCGGATCTATCTAAAAAATCGCGTTATGAGTCGCGTCGGAGAAGAAGGGCTAGACGCCCCAGCTCAAAAAGAAGACTTGATTGCGCTCAAAGATCAGCTGGTGGAAATCGCTGTTGCGAATGGTAAGATCCAAGATAGCATGGCCGCCAAGGACAGCCTAGGTGCAGAGTTGATGGATTGGATCACCCCCAGTCCTAGTCAGGTCAACCGCTATTTCTGGGAGACCTACCATCAGTCCAAGGAAGACGCGATTGCGGATTTCTATGCCCTCTCTAAGCGCAATGATTACATCAAGGTCAAGGCGATTGCACAAAACATTGCTTTTGAGGCAGAAACTCCCTATGGCTCCCTTGAAATCACCATCAATCTGTCAAAACCTGAAAAAGATCCGAAAGACATCGCAGCGGCGAAGCTGGCTAAAGCTAGTCATTATCCAGCCTGCCAACTGTGCTTTGAAAATGAAGGCTATCAAGGTCGTCTAGACCATCCTGCCCGTGCCAATCACCGGATTATTCGCTTTGACATGGACGGTCATGACTGGGGCTTTCAATATTCCCCTTATGCCTACTTCAATGAACATTGCATTTTCCTCGATAGCCAGCATGTTCCTATGGCCATTAGCCGCAAGAGCTTTGAGCGACTCTTGACCATTGTCGAGACTTTTCCAGGCTATTTTGCAGGCTCCAATGCAGATCTACCCATTGTAGGGGGATCCATCCTGACTCATGACCATTACCAAGGCGGACGCCACACCTTCCCTATGGAGCTGGCAGAGCTTGATCAAACCTTTACCATTCCTGGCTTCGAAGAGGTTCAAGTGGGCATCGTTCGTTGGCCAATGTCAGTCTTGCGTCTGCAGTCAGATAACAAGGAAGAGCTGATTAACTTGGCAGATCATATTTTAGAAAGCTGGCGAAGCTACTCGGATCCAGCTGTGCAAGTCTTAGCCACATCTGACGGTCAACCCCATCATACCATTACCCCTATTGCACGAATCCGCGATGGGCATTATGAACTGGACTTGGTGCTCCGTGACAACCAAACCTCACCAGAGCATCCAGATGGCATTTATCACCCACATGCGGATGTGCAACACATCAAAAAAGAAAATATCGGCCTGATCGAAGTCATGGGCTTGGCGATTTTGCCACCTCGACTCAAGGAAGAGCTCAAGCAGGTTCAAGACTATCTACTTAGACGTGAAAGCAGTGTGGCTAGTTACCACCAAGACTGGGCAGATGACTTGAAAGCTACTCACCCATCCATCACAGACGAAGCAGAGGCAGAAGCTGTTGTTCGTGAATCAGTTGGTCAAATCTTTGCGCGCGTGCTCGAAGATGCCGGTGTCTACAAGAGAACAGCAGAAGGACAAGCTGCCTTTAGACGCTTTGTTGCAACACTTTAAGTGTGGAGAAGCGACATAAATTTGGTACAATAAGAGAGAAGACAAGAAGCGAAAGGAAAACAAATGGCAATACTCGTACTCGGAGGAGCTGGCTATATCGGTTCCCACATGGTCGACCGTTTGGTCAATGAAGGACAGGAAAAAGTCGTGGTGGTCGATAGCCTGGTCACAGGCCACCGTGCAGCGGTGCATCCAGATGCCGTCTTTTACCAAGGAGACCTGGCGGATCAAGACTTTATGCGCACTGTTTTTAAGGAACATGCAGATATCGATGCGGTCATCCACTTTGCGGCCTACTCACTGGTCGCGGAGTCCATGGCCGATCCATTGAAATATTTTGACAACAATACAGCAGGCATGGTCAAACTCTTGGAAGTCATGCATGAATGTGGGGTCCACTACATCGTCTTTTCTTCAACTGCTGCCACCTACGGCATTCCAGAAGAAATTCCGATTCTTGAAACCACTCCACAAAAACCGATCAATCCTTATGGCGAAAGCAAGCTCATGATGGAAACCATCATGCGCTGGGCCGATCAAGCCTACGGGATCAAGTACGTGCCCCTTCGTTACTTTAATGTTGCGGGTGCTAAGCCAGATGGATCCATCGGAGAAGACCATGGACCAGAGACCCATCTCTTGCCGATCGTCTTACAAGTAGCCCAAGGCAAACGCGAGAAGATCTCTATTTTTGGAGATGACTACAAGACACCAGATGGGACCAATGTTCGGGACTACGTCCATCCATTTGACTTGGCAGATGCCCATCTTTTAGCAGTGGAGTATCTGCGTAATGGCAACCCTTCTACCGCCTTTAATCTGGGCTCATCGACAGGATTCTCTAATCTTCAAATCGTTGAAGCGGCCCGCAAGGTGACGGGTCATCCGATCCCACTTGAGCTGGCCGATCGCAGACCAGGAGATCCAGATACCCTGATCGCATCCTCTGAGAAGGCGCGTGCCATCCTCGGCTGGCAACCCAAATTTGACAATATCGAAACCATCATCCAAACAGCCTGGGCTTGGCATTCCAGCCACCCAGATGGCTACAATGATCGATAAGGAGGGACTGCGGACATCATTTTTGAGACTTTTCTAATAACATTTAAAACGACAGTTGATCTTGCTAAATGACTCGTTTCAAACGTCAGTCATTTCCTTAACCATCATAAAAAGTGAGGTATTCAAAATGAATAAAACCACAAAAATGTTAGCCGTCTTCTTGACAGCAGGTCTTCTTTTAGCTGGTTGCGCACAAAAAGAGAGTACAAAATCTACTAGTCCATCGTCTACTAAAGCAACTAGTAAAGCAACAAGCAAATCATCCGCTAAAGAGAAGACAAAAGAGTCATCAACTGATGAAAGCAAAAAAGAAGATGCACTAGCAGGTGCACAAAAAACTGTTCTCGAAACGAGTGATGAAGCAGGTAAGTCAACTATCACCTTGTATTACAAGGGAGATACCTTGTTATTACAAGAAAAAGTTGATGATTACGACGTCTCAAAAGTGCCTGGTGAGAACCCTCTTGAAACCATGAAAGAAGCCGTTGCTAAGAGCCAAGAAAAATTCAAAGATCTGATGGGCCATGGATTTGAACTAACATCAGAATACAAAGACGGAATCTTTTATATCCGCAATACCATTGATTACACAAAAATCGATTTTAATAAATTAAAAGAAATCGTACCAGGATTTAATCCCCTAGATGACAAAACAGTCAGTTATTCAGTAACGAAAGACAGTCTTATCAAGGGTGGTATGGTCGAAAAATAAACAAAATGGAGAGCAGCTCAGTTTGCTGCTCTTTTTTTGTTTTGGTATGAATTCATGGGTATATTTTGGTAGAATAGAAATTAAGGAAAAGTAAGATTAAAGAATGATTAGCAATTGTATGAAGAAAATCTTTAGTTGAGTGATTACAAGTAAAGACATCCACTGACGATTCGGAAGTATTGAGAAGATCAATACAGTTTACTTATACACTGATCAAACGATTCATCCCTTTTGAAATTAGAGATGTAATAGAAGGGGTTGAAAGAAATACAATTAAGTACAAAAAAAGAGCATTTCTGATAATGGAAATGCTCTTTTTTGGGTTAAGATGACCTCAATCTATCTGTGCCTGATGATGTATTGATCATGATAAAACAAATCTTCGTTAGAAGGTAAGTCTATTCATTTTTTTGAATGATTAGTTTTCCAGCTCTAATTTCCCAGACTTGGTCAAAGTTCTTCAGTGCTTCATTCTGTCGGTGTAAGGTAATGATGACAGCACACGGTAAGTCTAGTACTTTTTTCAATTCTGCCTCGAACTGACGAGCGTCCAAGGCTGAAAAAGGTTCATCCATAATAACTAATGGACTCTGACGGTTTTTTTCTCGATTGAGGTACATGCGTTGTTGTTGACCACCTGACAGGGATTGAGGAGGTGTTACTTCGAACTCCACATCCTTAAACTCTGCAGGGAAAGTATTGAATAGCGTAACATTATTTTCATAACTAGAGATGAAGCTATGCTCTTGTTGCAAAATCAAGCCAAATTTTCCCCAAAGCTGATTTAGAGGAAGATCATTCAGCAAAATCTCGCCTTGGAAATCCTCATCCGTACCATTTAAAATATTGAGTAGGCTACTCTTACCTGATCCGTTCTCTCCAATGAGGGCAATCTTATCTCCTTTATGAATGGTGGCAAAAGAAATCTTTAATGTTGATTCCCCAAGTTGTTTAGAAAGATTCTTCAATGTGATCGTTTCAAAAGAAAGCTGTGGTGCCTGAATTGAAGATGGATGCTTAACAATAGTTTGAAAGCTTTTAATTACAGGCTTTACAGACTCCAACATTTGCAGATCGTAAAGGATTTCTTGAATTGGTTCTGAGAAGGCTGTAATATAACCAAAACTGGCCACCACCTCAGGGATACCAATTTGCTGATGATATAGAGAGTAAGCTAGATAGGAAAAGAGAATAAGGCTAATGAATTCAAAAGAAATACCCGTCAAGAGAATACCTGTAATTTTAGTCAAACCATACCCAAGATACTTATCCTGCAAGTTTTTGAGAGAACTTCTTTGTTGCTCTATAAAATGAGGTAGAGTGAGTTTGTTAACTAGGTGATGTCCTCGGAATAGATCCTCCAAGGTCCGATAATAATCACCTTGCTTTTCAAGATAGGTCTGTCTACGCTTCGCAGTCAATTGACCAACGATCTTTGGAATTTGAATACTGATAGCCGTTGAAATCAGTAGGATCAGCGCCACTATAGGATTGATCGTTCTGGTAATAATGATGGTATAAATCAAAATTCGTAGAATCTGCTTAAAAAAACTCATCAATGGAGGTAGATAATCTTTTTCCAGTGAATCAAGATCATTAGATTGATAAGAAATGTATTCTGCGACTGTTTTCTGCTTGAAATCATGGTGGGCAAGTCCCAAAAGAGATTGAAACCAGTCGTTCTTTAGATTTGTCGAAAAGAGAATGGCCTGTTTCCAGTCAAGTCGCATTTGGATGTAGTTGCAAGTTAGGTAACCTATAACTGCGATGCAATAACCTGCCAAAGCTATTTGATAGTGGCTACGAATTAACTCTTGTGTAAAGTATGGAAGAAGAGCAGTACAAATATTGGATAGTCCACTAAAGAGAAAATTAAAGAAAAGATACCAGCGCAGAGGCTTAAGGTATTGAAGCATAGACGAAACTCCTTGATAAAGCTATAACATAAAAACTAATAATGAAATAATGGCACTGTTCCATCAATGAGCAAATAGGGGCATTATTTAGAAACTTTCATTATTGTAAAATATAACTAAATTATATCATATGATGAAGTCAGTTAATTAATTTAAAAGAAGTTATTCCATGTGTTTCTCAAAAAAATTTGATATTAGGATGATTCTGTAGGCGTGTTCATTTAAACAAAAGAATTGTTGGCGACAGGAGATGCCATCCTCATTGAACATACACGAAATGACGATTATTGGGCTGATGGAGGAGATGGCTCTGGAAAGAACAAGCTAGGCCTTCTCTTAATGCAAGTACGGGAAGAGTTGAAAAACTCTATCCTGTAAGATCTCTCCTCTAGCTATTCCATTTAACAGTCTGGGTTTGGTATAACAGTCAACTAGATAGTTACAATGATCAACAGGAGATATTCCTGAAGGTGTAATGTA
>JAGZZN010000111.1 GCA_018377375.1 Streptococcus parasanguinis | reverse complement strand
GCTGATCATTGGTCACAACTTGGGTAATCTTGCCACTATTGACACGAATGATGGTTCTGGCCATATCCGCAATATTTTGGTTGTGCGTCACCATGATTAAGGTAAAGCCCAACTTTTCCTTTAATTTCCAGATATAGTCGAGAATCTTGCGCCCTGTTTCTTCATCCAGGGCTCCCGTCGGCTCATCTAAGAAAAGAATCTCTGGCTTTTTGGCCAAGGCACGAGCAATGGAGACTCTCTGCTGTTCTCCACCAGACAATTCACTTGGATACTTGTCCAGCTTATCGCCAAGCCCCAAATCCTCGATGATCTGCAAAAAATCATGATTGTTTGCTAGGTCAGCTCCCATCTTTACATTCTGTCTAACCGTCAGATTAGGCAATAGATAATACTGCTGGAAAATAAAGGCAATCTTCTCACGTCTAAAGGCTGTCAATTGAGCATCCGTGAGTTGCGATAAATCCTGTCCTTGAATGAGAATATGCCCATCATCTACCTTTTCTAAGCCTGATAATACATTTAAGAGAGTTGACTTCCCCGATCCAGAAGGACCTAGGATAACCACATCATCCTGGTCTTGAATCTGCAAATCAATCCCCTTTAAAACCTTGGTTTGACCGTAACTTTTGTGAACATTTTCTAGTTGAATCATTTCTTTCCTACCATTTCCTTGATGAGAGATTGACAAACTTCTGTCAATAAACCAATCACTTCTTCCATGCTGAACTGATAAATACCAGAAGCAACCATTGAGGCCATCCCGTGTGAGTAGATAAATAGATGCTGGTATAAGCGACTAGCCTCCTCTAACGTCAAAGGATAGTCTTCAACTATCGAATCCAAAACTAATTGATAACTATGATCCTTCATGGGAAGAAAATCTTGAAAGCGACGAATCGGATCTTTGCTAGGATTTTGGAAAAGCAACTGAAAGAGTTGGGGCTCTTTTGAGGCGAACAGGATATAAGCAATCCCGACAGAACGGAAGGGCTTCTCATCTTCTAAAGCCTTTCGTATATACTCCACCACTACCATTTCCGCAGCAACAACAACCTCTGCTTGTAACTCAGACATATTAGCAAATTGCCCAAAAATGACCCTTGGCGTGGCTCCCAGTTGCTCCGCTAATGCTCGAGCCGTCAAACTAGCCAAGCCCTCTTCTCTCACCAATTGTAAAGCTGTCCCAATGATAGCCTCTTTACTAAATTTAACCTTGGGTGGCATAAGACTCCTTTCACGCAACATCTGTTGCGCAACACTTGTTACCTAAAAAAATACCATAACAGAGATATACTCGTCAAGAAAAATCTGAAAACCATAAAACAAAAAAACCAGCCCACTAATACAAGTGAGGGCTGGTCTACTAACAAGATTCTAAGGCAAATCATTACCTGCAGCCAAGTAGATTTGGTACCATTCCTTGCGAGTTAGGGTAACAGTTGCTGCTTTCCCTGCTTCAAGGACATGCTGGGGGTTGGTCGTTCCGATGACGGCCTGCATCTTACCCGGATAGCGGAGGACCCAAGCAAGGGCGATGGCTGTCGGAGTGACCTGATATTTCTTCGCCAAGTCATTGAGGACATGATTGAGGGCTGCAAACTCTTCCTTGCCCACAAAGTTCCCTTTGAAATAGCCATGCTGAAGGACAGACCATGCTTGAATCACTGTATCGGTTAAGCGGCAATACTCAAAGACACTGCCATCTCGCACGGCTGCTTTTGGACCTTCCATATTGACATGAAAACCGGCTTCAAAGCTCGGTGTAAAGGCGGCACTCAACTGCAACTGGTTGACCTTGAGAGGCTGTTTGACAGCCGTTTTGAGCAATTCCATCATCATAGGATTTTGATTGGACACCCCAAAATGACGGACCTTGCCCGCTTGCTCCAAGTGATCAAAAGCTGCCGCCACTTCTTCCGGCTCCATGAGGGCATCCGGTCGGTGAAGGAGGAGACTATCTAAGCGCTCGATTTGGAGACGCTCGAGGATGCCATCGACGGAGTCCAAAATATAGTCCTTAGAAAAATCAAAATAGGTAAAGCCATCTTTGCGAATGCCACACTTAGACTGGAGCCACATCTGGTCCCGAAGATCCGGACGACGCTTGAGAACCTTACCCAGCAGAACCTCACACTGACCATCGCCATAGATATCCGCCAGATCAAAAGTGTTGATCCCAATCGACAAGGCTGCCTCCACCAAGGCCTCCACCTCATCTTCACTCATCTGACTGATCCGCATCATCCCAAGGACAATGGTTGATAAACGCTCATTTTCAGCAAAATCAATATACTTCATCTCTGTCTCCTTTTCTGTATCTCTATTGTAGTGAAAAGGGTTGCAAATCTCAAGTTTTAGCTTTCATTTACAATTTATCTACGAACTGGTCTTAAAATCGAAAAATAACAGGATTTCTCAACCCTGCTACTTTTTTGTCTTATCATTATGATTTTGTTCAGTCATTGCCAAGCCGACTGACTAAATTAAAGTGATTATTTGTCGCCAAAAACTTTGAAACGACCTTCTATTTGGATATCTTTATCTCCTGCTGGTGCAACAATTTGACCAAATGGCGATTGGGCACGGAGTTTCCAGTTAGCTGGAATGTCATATTTTTCAGCCAATTGAGCATCGACAAGTGGGTTGTAGTGTTGTACGTTCATGCCGATATTCTTCTCAGCCAAAGCCAACCACGTCGCATAAAGGGCGATTCCATGACCTTGCTCTGACCAAATTGGGAAGTTTTCAGCGTAAAGTGGGAATTGCTCTTGAAGGCCTTTCACTACATCTTGATCTTCGTAGAAGAGGATTGTTCCCTTAGCTTGAGCAAAACCTGCCAAACGTTCTTTTGTT
>JAGZZN010000110.1 GCA_018377375.1 Streptococcus parasanguinis | reverse complement strand
CGCAAATACACCAACCTCCAGCAAAAAGAGGTAGGGAAACTCAACGCCTATATGGATGAGAGTATCTCAGGTCAAAAAGCTGTCATTGTCCAAGGAATTCAAGAGGACATGATGGCAGGATTTCTTGAACAAAATGAGCGCGTGCGCAAGGCGACCTTTAAAGGAAGAATGTTCTCAGGAATTCTTTTCCCTGTCATGAATGGGATGAGTCTGGTTAATACAGCCATCGTCATCTTTGCTGGTTCAGCTGTACTTTTGAATGATAAGTCTATTGAAACAAGTACAGCCCTCGGTTTGATTGTTATGTTCGCCCAATTTTCACAGCAGTACTACCAGCCTATTATCCAAGTTGCAGCTAGTTGGGGAAGCCTTCAGTTGGCATTTACAGGGGCTGAACGGATTCAGGAAATGTTTGATGCAGAGGAAGAAATCCGACCTGAAAAAGCTCCAAGCTTCACTCAGTTGCAAGAAGGTGTTGAAATTAGTCATATTGATTTTTCATACTTGCCTGATAAACCTATTTTGAAAGATGTCAGTATTTCTGCCCCGAAAGGCCAGATGACAGCGGTTGTTGGGCCTACGGGTTCAGGGAAAACCACTATTATGAACCTCATCAATCGCTTTTATGATGTTGATGCTGGTGGTATTTATTTTGACGGCAAAGACATTCGTGACTATGACTTGGATAGTCTCAGAAGTAAGGTGGGGATTGTCTTGCAAGATTCGGTCTTATTTAGCGGAACGATTCGAGACAATATCCGTTTCGGTGTGCCAGATGCTAGTCAAGAAATGGTTGAGGCAGCAGCCAAAGCAACCCACATTCACGACTATATCGAAAGCTTACCTGATAAGTACGATACTCTTATAGATGATGATCAAAGCATTTTCTCGACAGGACAGAAACAATTGATTTCCATCGCTCGAACCCTGATGACAGATCCAGAAGTCCTCATTCTCGATGAAGCAACTTCAAACGTAGATACGGTGACAGAAAGTAAGATTCAGCATGCTATGGAGGCGGTTGTAGCGGGTAGAACCAGTTTTGTCATTGCCCATCGTTTGAAGACCATCCTCAATGCAGACCAGATTATTGTCCTTAAAGATGGAGAAGTCATTGAACGCGGTAACCACCATGAACTTTTGAAACTAGGTGGTTTCTACTCAGAACTTTATCACAATCAATTTGTCTTTGAATAAGAAAGAAGTTGTCCTATGTGGGCAGCTTTTTCTTGTCCATAAAAAATATTTATCACAGCCTTAAAAAAAACATATTAGACGAAAGTCATTTTGAGTGATATGATAGGACTATCGTTAACATTCGAAAGGAGAGACATCATGGCTAGAACGGTTGTAGGAGTTGCTGCAAATCTATGTCCCGTAGACGCAGAAGGCAAAAACATTCATTCATCTGTATCTTGTAGATTCGCAGAGAGTATTCGTCAAGTCGGCGGTCTCCCTCTAGTCATTCCTGTCGGTGATGAGTCCGTTGTACGCGATTATGTAGAAATGATTGACAAACTTATCTTGACAGGCGGTCAAAATGTCCATCCTCAGTTTTATGGAGAGAAAAAGACCATCGAGAGCGATGATTACAATCTAGTGCGTGATGAGTTTGAATTGGCCCTCTTGAAAGAAGCGCTTCGTCAGAATAAACCAATTATGGCAATCTGTCGCGGTGTTCAACTTGTCAATGTTGCCTTTGGTGGAACGCTCAATCAAGAAATCGAAGGTCACTGGCAAGGCCTACCTTTCGGAACATCTCACTCTATTGAGACAGTAGAAGGAAGCGTAGTAGCCAAGCTGTTTGGAAAAGAAAGTCAGGTCAATTCCGTTCATCGTCAGAGTATTAAAGATTTGGCACCTAATTTCCGTGTAACTGCTATTGATCCAAGAGACCAGACCATCGAAGCGATTGAGTCTATCGATGAGCACCGCATTATTGGTTTACAGTGGCATCCAGAGTTTCTGGTTAATGAAGAAGATGGTAATTTAGAATTATTTGAGTATTTATTGAATGAACTGTAACGACTGGAACATCTAGTCGTTCTTTCTTTTATTTTTTCAAAATTTTTGGAATGCGGCATTTTTACGCAAACGTTTGAATTCTGATAAAAATTGGAGAAATTCGACAAAAAAACTTGAAAAAAACGAAGGTAAGCGTTATGATAGAAAAGAAGAAATATTGGAGGAATAACATGTCACATATTAAATTTGATTATTCAAAAGTTTTAGACAAATTTGTTGCACCACATGAAGTGGAATACATGCAATCACAAGTAACAGCAGCAGATGAATTGATCCGTAAAGGAACTGGTGCTGGTAGCGACTTCTTGGGATGGTTGGACCTTCCTGAAAACTACGACCGCGAAGAATTTGACCGCATTTTGAAAGCTGCTGAGCAAATCAAATCAGATAGCGATGTCTTGGTTGTAATCGGTATCGGTGGATCTTACCTTGGTGCCAAAGCAGCAATCGACTTCTTGAACCACCACTTTGCTAACTTGCAAACAAAAGAAGAACGCAAAGCTCCACAAATCCTTTACGCAGGAAACTCAATCTCATCTACTTACCTTGCTGACTTGGTAGAGTATGTTGCAGACAAAGACTTCTCAGTAAACGTGATTTCTAAATCAGGTACAACAACTGAACCAGCTATCGCTTTCCGTGTCTTCAAAGAACTCTTGGTTAAGAAATACGGTCAAGAAGAAGCAAACAAACGTATCTATGCAACAACTGACCGCCAAAAAGGTGCTGTTAAGGTTGAAGCAGACGCTAACGGTTGGGAAACATTTGTGGTTCCAGATGACATCGGTGGACGCTTCTCAGTCTTGACAGCCGTTGGATTGCTTCCAATCGCAGCATCAGGAGCTGATGTCAAAGCCCTTATGGAAGGT
>JAGZZN010000029.1 GCA_018377375.1 Streptococcus parasanguinis | reverse complement strand
CTTCGTATCATTTTAAAACTTTGCGAGAAGCTGGTCTTACTACAACAAGAAAAGTAGGTCAGAATAAATTTGTAAAGTTAAATCATGAGACATTTGATACTTTCTTACCTGGCTTTCTTAATTCTTTAGACAAATAATCAAATGCATTTCAACTAGACCAGTAGTTTTCTTGTGTTAACGGGGAGGTATATGAAAAGATATTTAAAAAATGTAGTTTGTGATGTTTTATTTAGAAATACTGGTTCAACAACTACTTTATTAGAGGCATTGACTAATGACCATGTTGATGTAGAAATAGTTAAGGAAGAAATCTCTTTCTAGTAATGTTTCGCAACTCTACTATAACGGATTTATTCCTTTTTGTGTTTACACAACTTATTGTACACTACCCTAAAATTTGGTTTGATATTAGAAATAAAACAAATTTATAGATTATAGAGGTGTCAAATTATTTTGTATGTATTACACATGAAAAATTGTTCTATTAATCTTCATATTCATTCTTACACAGTTTAATTATATTTAACTACTAAAGATTTAATTTCCTAATTATGAGATTTTTGTTGCACTATATTTTACAATTTATCAAATGAAAAAGCAGTCCAAGTCTTCTGAAATCTGATCTAAAGCTATTTATAAATTACTTGAAATCAAACCGTGTCAAACCAGGTCTTACGATTTGTAAGTAAAAGAACAAATAAAAAAGAGGAGCTTCACAATAAAGCTCCTCTTCTTTTACATATCCGAATCATTATTCTTATTTCAAAAAAGGTAGTGAAAAAGGTAGTGATTCGGTTGATTTATATTGCAATGTAGTGAAATTTAGAATTTCAGGAATCGCTTAAAATCAAGGGTTTTCACATCTATTGACGTGTAGTGAATCCCTATTTCACCTCTGTAACAATAAAGATATTCAATACAATAGTTGTATGTATTAAATTAGTATTTAATCGTTCATCTCATAACTTGTATGACTGTTGCACAACTTATTTTACACTACCTGACTTTACGAATGATATAAAAAAGACCTTTAAAATAATTGATTTTAAAAAGATAGTTTTCGTTAGGTTAATTTATTTGCACGTCAAACACTATAAAAAGAGAGTGGGCCAGAAATCGGTAATTCGTTAGAATTTGATTTTGTCATCCCACCTCCGCACAGTTGAGTAGGTTTGTAAAAGCTAATGAAATCAGCGTAGTAGAGCCTACTCAACCACTGCGTCTTGCTCGACAATCCAAAGACAATTGAGAGGCTAGGACTTTTGTCCCAGCCTCTTTTTATAAGAGAGTGAAATTATCCAACTCCTATAACTATGATTCCTCCAAATATTACTAAAGATAAGTAAAAAAATAATTTTTTATTCATAATAGCAACCTCTTTTCTTTTTCTCCTATGATATAATGTTATTCAAGATATTGTAATAAATTCCCTTATACACAATTTAAGAGGTACTTTAAATGAAATACGGAAAAATTTTTAAAAAATTTAGAGAATCAAGAGGACTGTCACTAAAAGATGTTTCTAAATGTGGAGTATCAAGTTCTCACCTGTCAAGGTTTGAGCATGAAGAAGCTGACTTAACTATTACAAAATTCATTTTAGCACTTGAAGCAATTAATATGCCAATTGAAGAATTTATATACGCGGCGCGCGATTTTCATAGAGATGACTTTAATGAATTGTTAGAGAAAATTCGTTTATTAGTAGCAAAGCGAGATATCGTTGGTATGGAAAATTTACTGATTAGTTTATTGGAAAAAAAAGAGAAGAAAGACCCTTTTTATGAGCTAAATACGATTTTGGTTAAGATTCGTTTACAGGACTTATCAGGAAAGATCTATGTGACAGATCAAGATATTAGTTTTGTCAGTGAGTACTTATTTTCTGTAGAATACTGGGGGTGTTATGAATTGTTGTTGTTTATGAATACATTAGATGTTTTAAATCATGAAACTATGATGGTTTTATCAAAAGAAATGTGCCATCGCTCTGAATTTTATAGAGATATTCCAAATAATCGTCGTTTACTATCGACCATGTTGTTAAATGCCTATATAACATGTATTGAACGAAACGAGCTAATAGATGCTCTTTATTTTGAAAAACAACTAAAATTTTGTAACTTCTCAGAAACTGAAATTTATGAAAAACTAGTGTTTCATTATGCGAAAAATTTGTACGATTTAAAGAAAACTCATAATCAATATGCTTTAATTGAGATGAGAAAATGTATCGCAGCAATGAAATTAGTAAATAGTCAACAGTTAGCATGTACGTTTGAACATCATTTAGAACAAGTGTTGAACGATTTAGAATAAATTGTGTAAAAGGGAATTTTTTATAGCGCTCCTAAAATGGTAATATGATATCTATATAAAACATAGGAGGTGAAAATAATGGAAGAACTACAAGTTATTGACCTTGAAGAGCTTTTAGAGTTTGATCAAGGTTATGTTGTTAATAATAACTGTGGACCAAGTCATTCTTGTGGTGGCGGTCGATAGTTTCTTCCGAGGTGGGGAAAAATTTCCCCATCTCTGTTTTCATTAATGAGGATTGCTATGATAAAAAAAATTGATACTGATTTTGGTACATATTATTTTGATTCCATTTCTTTTACTTTGTCTTCTTCACCTGAATATAAAAATACGTCGAATACTTTGGATAATCTTGATGATGGAATCTTGAAGAAAGTTGTAATAAATATTTCAAATAGCTGTAATCTATCGTGTTCGTACTGTTATGCTGATGGTGGAAACTATGGCATGAACAATCGAGTAATGGATTTTGATACTGCTGATAAGATAATTCAGGAAATTGTAAGTAAGGGAATAAAACAAATTAATCGATTAATACTTTTTGGAGGAGAGCCTTTTTTAAATATTGAGTTGTTTGTATATTTTATTGAGAAATTATCTAAATTTTTAAATATATTAAAAGTTGAGACTGTAACTAATGGTACTGTTTTGAATCATCGAGTAAAGCATATGTTAAATAAATTTCATCCATTTTTAACAATTAGTTTAGATGGACCAGAGGTTGTTCATGATAGGTTAAGGGGAAAAGGAAGTCATAGAAAGACTCTGAGATTCATTAAGTATTTAAAAAGTATTGATTATGATAATTTCGAAATTGCATCAACGTATACTCGTATTCATCAAAAAAATGGTATTAGTAGAGAAGCTATTTTCAAATATTTTACTGAGATGGATGTTCATTTTAATGTTAATGATGTCTTCAGTAAAAATAAAGTACTTATTGTTAAAGAAATGGAAAAAAGTTTATCTGAAAGAAAAACTTTTATAGATACTTCTATTCAGAATGTAATTGATTGTAATGAGAAAGCATTTATTAGCCCAATCTTATACGATGTTTTAATATCTATGATTTACAAGAGTACAAACCATACTTTCTGCGATGATATTGATCCTTCCAATACAATTACTTTTGACGTAGATGGAAGTAAGAAGTTGTGCTTTAGATTCTGGGGGAGTCATAATAGTCCAAATGTTGAAACATTTAATAATAAGGATAATTTTTCTAAGTGTAAAGATTGCTGGTGTAGAGGTATGTGTATAGAATGTGTTGCCAATGTAATTGATGGTTATTCCACTGTCATTAACGAGAATGGAGAATTCATAGAATGCCACAAGCCAGAACTTATGGAATATTGCATACAACAAATTATATACCTTTCTAGAGATAAAGAGCGACTATCTAAGTTGGTAAATAACTTCAGGAGGTTTATACGTTATGCTTAGATCTTATGTAACCAAGAAGCACTTATTCTTCTATTTTATAGCGATTATGATTACTTGGCTGGAGGCTATCATTACACCAGCTTTGATTCAGTATATTGTCTCTAGTTTTACCAATCACCAGTTGCATTTGCTATGGCAGGTCTTGTTTTGGGGGATTGTTGGAAATCTGATTCTCTTGCTGGGTTTGGCGGGGAAACGTTATTACTATGCACGAGTGCTGACAGACTTCAAGTCGGGTATTAAGAAGGCTATCTTTCAGACTTTTCTATATAGCCGTCGGATAGCGGATGAAGAAGTTTTGTCAGACTTGGAAAATGATGTAAAACAGCTAGAAGATAATTATATTGAGCCGACTGTTATTATCATTTCTTCTTTGGGATTTACAACAGTTTCTATCTGTTATGCTCTTTGGACTAATTTTTATCTTGGCTTACTCTTTATCATTTTTTATTCGATACCTGTTCTTTGTAGTGGAATTGGCTCTAAACGTTTGGATGAAATTACGAAGGAGAAGTCCTTAGCTAATCAAGCCTATGTCTCTCAAGCAACCAATATGATCGCAGGTGCTCGTTCCATACGGTATTATAGGGGACAAAGCTTGTTTTACAAACTGTTCTCTAAAGATTTGCACAAGGCTCTTAAGGAAGAAATCACCTATGAAAAGCAGCGGACTATAAATAGTCTCTTTATCAATGGAATTGATGCATTTTGCTCTGTTGCGCCTATTGTCATTGGTGGTTTCATGACCTATTATAACTACCTATCTGCAGCCAGCTTTGTAGGGATTTACCTCGTATCGTATAATATTGGCTATCAATTTCAGGAGTTATCTTACTTTATCAATACTAGAAAATCAGCCAAGTCTCTCTGTGATAAATATCAAAAATTGTTGGGAGTAGACTTGGATATGCCTTCTGTTCTCGAAGGTTCCGTCTTTCCTATCCAGATAGAGAAAGTCAGTGTTGAGCGTGATGGTCAAGAAATCCTAGCCTCTTGTGACCTTACTATTGAGGAAGGGGAAAAGATTGCCATTATCGGAGAAAGTGGTTCTGGAAAAACAACCTTACTGAACCTAATCTATGGTGAAATTGAACCTAGCCATGGTCGGATTCGCTACCATGGGCAAGAACTAACCTCGGATGAACTCTATCAGGCAGGAGCTTACATTCTCCAGTCTAGTCATATCTTTGATGGTTTGAGCCTAGAGGAAAATATTGCTTTGGGACAAGAACTTGATACTGTAAGGATGGATGAAATCCTGCAACAAACTGGTTTGAAAGCTCTTCAAAACAAAAATCTTAGCAACCAGACTCTGTCAGGTGGTGAGAAGCAGCGCTTGGAAATTGCCCGTGCTCTCTATCACAATCGCCAATTTATCCTAGCTGATGAGGTTAAAGCCAATTTGGACTTTAAAAATCAAGAGAGAATCAGTCACCTTCTCTTCTCCCTCCCTCAAGCACTCGTAGAAGTGATTCATCACTATAGTGAAGAGGACTTGAAGCGCTATGATAGGGTAATAAAATTGGAGAAATAGGTGGAGGTATAGATTTCAGAAAGGAGTGGCAAGTTCTCTCTTTTTTGTAGGTTGGATAATAAAAACTCTGTCTAAAAATATCAGTACAATAACGTCAAACTAGGGATGTAGCTAGTGAAAGTCCTACAGTAAGGAGTTGAAATATGATTTTACAAGCTATGTATTTTGAGCATAATTTTTTAAAAACGTTGTGTTTACAGAAGTTAAATAATTGAGATAATGAAAATCCTATGAAATCAAAGTCTCATAGGATTTTTTGTTTTGTTTATAGCTCAATAACTGAATTTTAACTGATTAAATATTCCATAAGAATATATGAATATTTAAAACGGATAACTTCTAGTCTTGATTAAAGTTTAAATTTGGTATCAGAATCGCTCCATATGCTCCTTCAGAAAACATACCAATATATAGCCTAAACTTTTCTATCATTGGTGTAATAAGTGCTTGTTGAAATTCACTATCCTGCGAAATATCTTCTGGTAAATCTGAAGCTAAGACTGAATATATAGCATCAATATCAGCAACAACTCGATACTGACTATCTGGATAAGAAATTTCCATCTTTATCAGTATAAGTTGATTCTCTTGTCCTTCCTCTCTGTCAGGAAGATTCAGATTAATTGAAGCTCTTCCATCTTCTTCAACTTCTCCTGTATTATGAATATTAAATTCGAATTTGCTAAATGTTATTCTTCTTATCTCTATATTTTTTGACTTCATTTTAACCTCCAATAGACCATGAAATTACTTTATTATCTTGTAGTCTATTATTAGTAATATTCTGCTCTTTATATGGTTGTATTTTTTCAGATTGATTTTTTACAATGATTGTTTGATGAATATGTTGCTCTGGTGCAGAAACCTTTTCTGCAATGGTTTGACTAAATTTTTTAGTCATATGCTCAAATTGCTCTGCTAACTGTTCAACAACATTTTGAGTTTGTTTGAATAACCCATCATTAATCAATTGTACTATAGTTTGATTTAAACTAACTCCTTCAATCTCAGATCGTTCTTTAACATCTCTATGTAATGTTTTAGGTAATCTTAGCGTTATTTTTCCACTATACTCTTTCAGAGAGTTCTCAAGGGGTTCTTTAATTTGTCTCCCCCACTCAAGATTAGCCTCAATCCAATCTGCTTTAGCTAATTCAATCTCATCATAAACTTCTTCTAAAGATTCACCATAAACGATTAGTCCTGGTAACTCTTTAATAGAGGCAGTAAATAATACTTCATCCTCGTCAAAAATTTGTCCAATTAAAATCGGATAGTTCAATCCAAGATAGTATTCTTTATCTTTCATCATCTAAACCCTCCTCCAATTCTATCACTTTCTCAATCATTTTTATAACATTCTTCACATAAACCGGCTTTATTGGCTTATGTCGTGGTATTGGATAACTCTCCTCCAATAGAGCATGAGAGGTTATTGAATGATTGGTTCCTTGCTTCCACATAAAACCATATTTTTTACACAGAGATTCTAAGCGTTCAGGGGTAACAGATTTGGGGTCATTTTTTATTTTTTGCAACTCTTTTTCCTTGCCCATGATATACCTCATTCATAGCGACACCATATATAGTGTCATATTGATTATATACAAAAAAGTTGATGATTTCAAGGATTTCTTTTATTTTCAGTAAAATAACTAAATTTTAACTGATTAAGATACTCAAGTGATTATTTCGGCTAAATCTAGCATAGCTTTTTCAATCTTATCTTTTCCTTTTTGCATAACATTAAGGTAGATTTTTTCAATAACTTTCCGAAAAATATCTGTTTTTTCGGAAAGATGGCTAATAATCTTTATGAATTATAAAAAGCGAAATTTATAACCAAAAAATTTTTTAGAGCTATTCTATCTACTTCTAGTCCACAAACATATAAAAAGAGGCATTTAAGCCTCTTTTTCTCTCCTTCAAACACTCTGTCACTGTCCATTTACTGTCCAATATAATGTAATATTATTGAATATCGTTAATTTTTTTGAACTCTAAAGCCTTTAAAATCAAGATTTCTAATGATATCAAGACCTAAAGAATCTTAAATTAAGTTTTGCATATTCATCATAGCAATAACATTCCTTCCAAATTGTGAAATTTACAGTTCATTATACCATTTTTTAGACGCTTGGAAAAGCCTAGGTGAGGGAACTCTGACATCATGCCTGCTGTTTCAGGCAATTTCATGAAGAGAGAAAAGAGTTTTGAAATCTGTGGGCCTCATCTTCCCTTAAAAGCCAGAATGTTCTTTCAAATACTCCTCTTCTTCCTTGGTCGAAGGCCGTCCTAAGATGGCATTCCGATGTGGATAACGCCCAAATTGTTGAAGAATGTCCATGTGCATCTTCTCATACTTCAAACGCTTTTCTAAGCCCGGTTGATCAAATAGGCGCAGAGCTTCTTCATGAATGGTTAAAGATTCCGAATGCATAAAGGGCATGTAGAAAAAGCCTCTTTGTACAACTGGTAATTCTTGAGCTTGTGTTAGGCCTTCTTGGGCCAAGACCAAGGCCAGGGAATCTGTCGCAAAAGCTTGGGCAGTCCCTCGAAAAATATTGCGAGGAATTTGGTCCAAGAGCAAAATCTCTGCTAAACGCCCTTCTGCCGTAGCCCGCCAGTGAAACAATTCCCCACGACTGGCCTTCCAATAAAGTTCCTCAAAGCGCTCCCGCATTTCTTGATCCAGTGCTTCTGATTTTTTGAACCAATCCTCTGGCTTCAACTCTTCGAACCAGAACCTTATCACTTCCTTCATTGCTTAACCTGCCATAATTTTTTCTTTTGTTTTTTCATCCAATGCATCATTCATCCGGCCGTACTTATATCCAGCCAAATCCAAGGCTACATAGGTAAATCCGATTTTTTTCATGTAGTCATTGATCTTGTCATGCAGTTGGATGGCTTTAAGCAGATGGTCTTCTTCCACTTCGATGCGCGCCAAGTCTCCATGCACACGCACACGGACTTGCTCAAAGCCAAGTCCTACAAGGAACTCTTCCCCTTCAAAAACCCGTTGTACATTTTCTGAAGTGATTTTCACTCCGTATGGGAAGCGTGAGGCAACGCTACAAGATGGCACCTTATTCCAATTGGAGACCCCTCTTTCCTTGGCCAATTGACGAATTTCTGTCTTATAGAGGCCGGCTTCTTGCAAGACACTGCGGACACCCGCTTCGTCCCGAGCCTTGATACCAGGGCGAAAATCGTCGATATCATCCATAATATTGCCGTCTACCAATTGCTTAAAGCCCAGTTCTGTAACTGAATCCTTAATAGTTTGGTACATCAATTGTTTGGTGTAATACCAAATATTGGGCGTATTGGCAGCAATCCGTGGATCACTCAATTCTCTCATTTCCAGTCCAAGCACAGGTGCTCCTAGCTGATCGGCCAAGTCGAGCGCTAGATCGAATTCTTCATTTGAAAACATCTCAGAGTTCACGACGGCCGCAATAACATTGTCAGGTCCCAAGGTATCCAAGGCCACTTTCAAGAGATAAGAGCTGTCAATCCCACCTGAATAGGTAACGGCTACCTTTCCGATTTTTCGTAAAATATCTTGTAATTTTTCTTCTTTTTCTTTTCTGATTTGTGCTTCTGTTGCCATCTTAGAATAGCTCCCTTCCGATAAATTCTTCAATCCGTTCATTATCCAAAATCACGATCTTTTGCTGTCGAATATCCAAAACACCTTCTCGTTTTAATTCATTGAGAATGCGATTGACACTGTTTCGCGTCGAAATCCCACAAAAACCGGCAATATCTTCATTGGTAATGTTGAAATCAATCAAGAAGCCGTCTTCTTGCTCCACACCAAACAAACTGCTTAGTTTTTGCAAATGAAAACAAACCGCCCCTTTTTTACCATTCATCATCATATACTGCTGAGACTCCATACTTTCAGACAGTTTATTACGATAATAGTCCCTCACATAGTCCTGCAGCTCTTTATGCTCTTTGACAAAATTCCAAAACTTGACCCGAGGAATACGATAAAAACTTGCTTCTTCTGTCTCCACTCGCACATTGAAAGGTGAGTCTGTATAGTTGGACACCTCATCACGAATCAAAGAGACAATGTCAATGGCTTTTAGATAGGAAAAGTTAAACTCACGCCCATCACGCATGATGACACTTGTCTTGACCACACCTTCTTTCAAGATGTAGATGTAATCCTCTTTGATCCCACGATAGGAGAGGTAACTATGGTATTTTTTCTTGACGATCGGCGTTCGCCTATCTTCCAAAAATTTCACTAAAAATTCTGAATTCACGACGGTTTTTCCTCCCCATCTGCTCTTTCTTGAAATCACACTAATGATACACCTGTTCTTAAACAATATAGTTAACATTTGTTGACATCAATTGATGCACACCTCTTTTTAAAAAGAATTATACTATAAGTATCAGTATTAATAAAGGAGATCGCAAATAATGGTAGAAATTAAATTACCGTACGACAAAAAATCGATTGTTGCAAAGATTCCAGATGAAAACTTTGCAGGATTGTTAGAGTCTAAGGCGGAAAACTTCCATAACCCACTGTCTGAAGAAGAAACTGTTGAACGTTCAATGGACAACCCTATCGGCAGCCCTACTTTGGAAGAACTTGCTAAAGGCAAAAAAGACATCGTGTTGATCAGTTCTGACCACACTCGTCCCGTTCCTTCTCACATCATCACTCCAATCATTTTGCGTCGTATTCGCTCAGTTAACCCTGATGCACGCGTGCGTATCTTGGTTGCTACTGGTTTCCACCGTCCTTCAACTCGTGAAGAATTGATCAATAAATACGGCCAAGAAATCGTTGACAATGAAGAAATCGTTATGCACATTTCAACAAACGACGATGACATGGTTAAAATTGGACAACTCCCTTCAGGTGGTGACTGTATCATCAACAAAATCGCTGCTGAAGCTGACTTGTTGATAGCAGAAGGATTCATCGAATCTCACTTCTTCGCTGGATTCTCAGGTGGACGTAAATCAGTCCTTCCAGGTATCGCATCATACAAAACTATCATGGCGAACCACTCAGGTGACTTCATCAATTCTGATAAGGCACGTACTGGTAACCTTGACCACAACCCAATCCACGAAGATATGCTTTACGCTGCTCGTACTGCAAACTTGGCCTTCATCGTCAACGTTGTATTGGACGGCGAAAAACACATCATCGGATCTTTCGCTGGGGACATGGTTGAAGCCCACAAAGTTGGTTGTGACTTCGTTGCAGACTTGGCACATGTGTCTAAGATCGAAAGCGACATCACAATTTCAACAAACGGTGGTTTCCCACTTGACCAAAATATCTACCAAGCTGTTAAAGGGATGACTGCAGCCGAAGCTTCTAACAAAGAAGGCGGAACAATCATCATGGTGGCTGGATGTGCAGATGGTCACGGTGGAGAAGGTTTCTATCGCAACCTTGCTGACGTAGAAGATCCAAAAGAATTCTTGGAACAAGCCATCAATACACCTCGTTTAGAGACTGTCCCAGACCAATGGACTTCTCAAATCTTGGCACGTATTTTGGTACACCACCATGTTATCTTTGTATCTGACCTTGTAGATCCTGAATTGATCACAGGTATGCATATGGAACTTGCAACTTCATTTGACGAAGCGCTTGAAAAAGCCTTTGCTCGTGAAGGAAAAGATGCTAAAGTAGCAGTTATCCGCGACGGACTTTCTGTCGTTGTTGAATAGAATCAAACATGGATTTTCAACCCAATCTAGAACAGACACTCCGTTCTTTGCAAGCAGGCCATCTCTCAGTTGAGGATGCGCTGGAGCAAATCAACGGGGTTAAAGAACTAGGGTATGCAGCAATTGATACTGACCGGCAACGTCGCAACGGCTTCCCTGAAGTCGTATACGGCGAAGGAAAGACAGTTGAGCAAATTGAAGGAATCCTGCAATTTCTTTCACAAAAAGAATTGCCGATCCTCACAACAAGAGTCTCTCTCCAAAAGGGAGAGGCTCTTTCTCAGCGCTTTCCGACTGGCCACTATTATCCAGAAGCCCGCTGCTTCGTTCTCAACTCTAAAAAGGAAGAAGCCGATCCTGAACACTACATTGCGGTCGTCACAGCAGGGACAAGTGATGTTCCTGTTGCAGAAGAAGCTGCAGTCACTGCAGAAACCTTTGGCCATTCGGTTCGCCGAATCTATGATGTGGGAGTCGCCGGCATCCATCGCCTCTTCAATCGCTTAGAAGAGATCCAAAAAGCCAGTGTGATCATCGTGATTGCCGGTATGGAAGGAGCTCTTGTCAGTGTCGTAGGAGGCCTTGTGGATGTCCCCGTTATTGCCGTTCCGACCAGCATTGGATACGGAAGCAACCTTCAAGGGCTAACAACCTTGATGAGTATGTTGACCTCTTGCGCTTCTGGTGTAACGGTCGTCAACATTGATAACGGATTTGGTGCAGCTTATTCAGCATGTATGATCAATCGACTCAACCACAATCGAAAGGAAAACTGATGACCAGTCTATTTTTAGAACCTTTTTCTGGAATAAGTGGCGATATGCTCAATGGTCTTCTTGTGGACCTTGGGGCAGATGTCGAGCTTCTTCACACAGAACTCGAGAAACTGGGAGTGGATGGTTTCCACCTCCACGTTCATCGCGTCGCAAAAAGCGCAATTTGGGGAACTGATTTCGATGTTCACCTTCACCACGGGGAGAAAGATACGGGGATTAAAGGTGATTTTGATCACGATCATGAACATCATCATGATCACGAACATCATCACGATCACGAACATCATCACGATCACGAACATCATCACGATCACGAACATCATCACGATCATGAACACCATCATCACCATTCCCACGCGGATGCTCGCAGTTATGCGGATATCCACGATCTGATTGCCGCTTCACAGTTGAGTCCTTTTGTGAAACAAAAAAGTCTTGAAGTCTTTCTTGATATCGCAAAGGCAGAAGCAGCTGTGCATAACATGCCTGTCGAACAGATTCATTTCCATGAAATTGGTGCAATTGACTCCATCGTCGACATCGTTAGCTTTTTCATCCTAGTGGAATCGCTCGGTATCGATACAGTTTACTCTACTCCTCTCACTGAGGGAAGTGGGACTATTTCAGTCGCCCATGGAGAAATGCCTGTTCCGGTTCCCGCTGTGATGCAGTTGAGAAAAGGAACGACTATTCCGATTACTCAAGACTTCACAGTTAAAACGGAGTTGATTACTCCGACAGGGTTAGCCCTCCTTAAAGCATTGTCCCCAATCTTTGAACCAATCCCCTCTCACCTTTCCATCGAAAGTGTGGGCTATGGATTTGGTAAAAGAGAGACTGGAAAATTCAATGCTTTACGCGGTTCGCTATTGAAAGAAGACGCCTCTCACAGCACCACTGTTGTTCATCGCACGGAAGATCAAATTATTGAGATCACCACTACGATTGATGATCAAACACCAGAGCAACTCGGTTATATTATCCACCGTTTCCTGGATGCTGGAGCTTTAGATGTCTACTATCGTAGCGTCGTAATGAAAAAGAATCGCCCTGGCTTTGAGTTGATTCTCTTGATTCAAGGAAGTCAGTTGGAAGATTTTTCAACCCTCTTGTTCAAAGAAACCAGTACCATTGGTTTTCGATACCAACAAGTTGACCGCAAGGTCATGCAACGTCGATTTGAACAAATCGATACGGAATTTGGACCCGTTACGGTAAAAATTAACCAGTACGGATCTACCACTAAAAAAACACTTGAATACGAAGACTGTCAGCGTATTGCTACGGAGATGCAGTTGTCGATTCAAGAGGTTTATCACCAATTACAAAAATACATTTATTAATTTAGGAGACATTTATTAACATGACACATCAATTACTTGCAGAAGTTATGAGTACAGCTTTGATGATTATCTTCGGGGTTGGCGTACACTGTGACGACGTTTTGAAGAAAACAAAATATGCTGGAACTGGACACTTATTCGCGATCACAACATGGGCATTCGGTATCACTGTCTGCTTGTTCGTCTTTGGCGGCGTTTCAATGAACCCTGCTATGGCTTTGCTGAAAGTCCTTCTTGGTAAATTGACAATCGCTCAATTCTTCCCAATCGCAATCGCTGAATTCATCGGTGCCTTCCTTGGAGCAGTCATTGCTTACTTTATGTATGCAGATCACTTCAAGATTTCTGAAGGTCAAATTGATGGTGTTGCTATCCGTAACATCTTCTCTACAAACCCTAACTGCCGTAACCTTCCACGTAACTACTTCGTCGAAGCGTTCGCAACATTTATCTTCTTGACATCTATCATGGCTGCTGAACACGCCAACGAAGCAATGCTTCCATTCACTGTTGGTTTGATCGTTTGGGCTATCGGTATGGGTCTTGGTGGTACTACAGGTTTCGCCATGAACCAAGCGCGTGACCTTGGACCTCGTTTCGCTTACCAAATCTTGCCAATCAAAGATAAAGTAAACAACGACTGGCAATATGGTCTTCTTGTACCAGGTACTGCTCCATTTGTTGGTGCTGTCCTTGCCTTCTTCTTCATCCGTCACTTCCTCGGAATCATGTAATCGGAAGATCAATCCTATGAAAAAAACAAGCATCCGCGGGTGCTTGTTTTTTTGATCCCTTCATTTTCCGAAGCCAGCCATAAAATGATATAATGGACAAAGCAAATCATGAAAAAAAGAGAAAGAAGATTGATATGACTCACTTTCACACCATTGTCATCGGTGGTGGCCCAGCAGGTATGATGGCAACCATTGCCAGCGCCTCTTATGGCCAACCTACGCTACTGATCGAAAAAAATAAAAAGCTGGGCAAGAAACTCGCTGGTACCGGAGGAGGCCGCTGTAACGTCACGAATAACGGGACCCTAGACGATTTGATGGCCGGTATCCCTGGAAATGGCCGTTTCCTTTACAGTGTGTTTTCCCAATTTGATAATCATGATATCATCCAATTTTTCACCGATAATGGCGTCAAGCTAAAAGTCGAAGATCATGGCCGGGTCTTTCCTGCTAGTGATCAATCTCGCACCATTATTCAAGCCTTAGAAAATAAGATCCTTGATCTTAGTGCTAGCATTGCCACCAACTGTGAAGTGGTCTCTGTCACCAAGCCAGAAGACGTCTTCATCGTCAAATCAGCTGAAAACACTTGGACAGCTGATAAGCTGATCGTTACGACTGGAGGCAAATCCTACCCTTCTACCGGCTCTACTGGCTACGGACACGAAATTGCCCGTCACTTCAAACATAACATTACGGATCTAGAAGCGGCAGAAAGCCCTCTTTTGACAGATTTCCCACACAAGGCCCTCCAAGGTATCTCTCTGACAGATGTGACCCTCAGCTACGGCAAACACATCATCACACACGACCTTCTCTTTACCCATTTTGGACTTTCTGGCCCTGCAGCCCTTCGGATGTCCAGCTTTGTTAAAGGCGGCGAAATCTTATCTCTGGACCTCCTTCCGACTACCTCTTCTCAAGAGTTAAAAGACTTTCTAAAAGAGCATCGAGAAAAGGCGATTAAAAATAGCCTCAAAGCCCTTCTTCCTGAACGATTAGCTGATTTCTTGGCGCAAGGATTCCCTGAAAAAGCCAAGCAACTCACTCCTCCCCAAACAGAAGAGCTCATTCAAAAGATCAAAGAGCTGCCTATCCCCGTCACTGGGAAGATGTCACTAGCCAAGTCCTTTGTCACAAAGGGTGGTGTCAGCCTTAAAGAAATCAATCCTAAAACCCTAGAAAGTAAGCTAGTTTCTGGACTCTACTTTGCAGGAGAAGTCCTCGATATCAATGCCCATACAGGCGGTTTTAATATCACATCCGCCCTCTGCACCGGTTGGGTAGCAGGGAGCCCTCATTACTAAAAAGACGAACTCGATTTTCCATCGAGTTCGTCTTTTTATTGTTCTTTGGTTAATGAAAAACGGAAATCATTGTATTTGGTGTAGTCAAATTCTGTATTGAGATCCGTTGTGAAAACAATCGGTGTATAGTGTCCTTCTTCTAAGACAAAACCAGGTTCAAATCGGAAGTTTGCTCCACCTAGCCCTGTGATCCCAGGAAGCAAAGCATCAGCCCCATCAAAGCCTTCAACATTCCAATAATAGATATTGCCTGTTGCTTGGACGGCTCTTGCTGTATAGGTCGCTGTCCGAGTCGGTTCGCTATCGTTCTTGAAGCTAACCACTGTTGTCACATTTCCATTGGTATCCACTGTCATTTTAATCGCATCCGCTTGTGGACTAGATCCTACCCAAGTTCCCACCAATTCTGCAGGGACAGTAGCTTGCGTCGTAGTAGACGCATTCTCGGTCTTACCAGAGTCTTTTGCAGCTGTCGCGCTACTTGCTTGAGTCGAAGAGCTAGCTGTATCGTTTGCCTGAGAGGAAGATGCCGCACTCTTTTTGCTATTACTTTTGGCTTTTTTCTCTACCTTGCTGGTAGATGCTTTTTCGGATGAGGAAGCTGTTTTTTTATCCTTTGCACCACAACCACCGAGAGCTAGACCAAGTGAAGCAGCCACCAGAACAGCGGCACTCCAACGGAAGATTGATTTTTTCATAAGATCACCTCTTTATCTTTCTGACTTCCATTATACTCCGATTGTTACAAAAATCAAGTTTATTTGTAACAATTGTAATTTTTTTGTAACATATTTTTCCATTTAAAATGCCAATCGTAATAGGGCGATCAAGACAATCCCAAACAAAACGGTTCCCATAAGGTTTTTGTAACGAAAGGCTACAAAGAGACTGGGAATGGTCACTACTAGGTCCAACCAGTGGAGCTGCGGGAGACTTCCAATTTTTCCATCTACTAAGCTTGACAAAACCAAGGCAAAGATAATGGAAATGGGCAAGTATTTGAGAAAGCGGGTTACAGGAGCCGGCAGTCCCTTGTATTTGACCAAGAGGAAGGGCAAGATCCGAGGAATCCAGGTAACGAGGGCTGAGGCCAGAATGGCCATGAAGATAGAACTATTCACGCGCATCACAGACCACCCCCACAAAACAGCCGATCAAGGTCGCAGCTAGCACAGCTAGCGGTTGCGAAACAAAAAAGAGTAAGAGAAAGAAACTCACTGCTACTGCTAACAGCACCATGAGCATGGTCTTGGTCTTTTCTGTCAGTTGCATTCCTTGAAACTGGGCTGCAAAAATCCCAATAAACATAGCCACTAAAGCAAAATCAAGCCCAAAAGCCTTTGGATCAGGTAGGAGAGATCCTAGAGCTGTTCCGATAACCGTCGCACTGATCCAGGCCACATAGCCTACTAGATTGTTCCCATGCATCCAAGGAACTGTAATGGTGTCCGTCTTTAATTTCTCACTCAAGTAGACCCCATAACTCTCATCAGTCAGGAGACTACCAATCCCAATGGTATGAGCAAGACTAGCATCCTTAAAGTCAGACGACGTATGCAGACTCATCAACATATTACGGAGATTGATCAAACACACCGTCAAGGCCATATTCAAGATCGAAGAATGGGCCGCAATCAGAGAGATCATCGCAAACTGAGCCGCCCCAGCATAGACCAAGATACTCATCAAGGCCATCTCCAAAGGAGAAAGATAGGGAGACGCCACCACACCACAAGCCAGGCCAATACTGATATAGCCCAAAGCCGTCGGTAGCGCGTCCCTCACCCCCTGCCAAAAATCTTTTTCCACTCTCTCACTCCTTTCTGAATCATTGACTTCTATTATAACACAAGAAAAAAGGTTGAAAAAGGACCAATGAGAGACTCAAACGATTCCTACTGCACTTATATTTTAAAATCTTAATTAGCCTTCCAATTGTAAACTATAGATAAAATTGTAAGTGTCACAAAAACGATCATAAAAATGATGTAGAGAACGAGAAAGAGAAGAGCTAACTTTTTATACAGTTTATCTTTATTACAAAAACGTTCAACATAGGACTCTCTTGGATTTTGAGGATTATACCAGACAGTCATGATGGATCCTTTAGGAAAGGCTTCTTCTAAAACGTTTGTATAGGAGACCATTGAGTTTCTAGAAATCACTAAATTTTCATCCAAAAGATCCGGTGTATCAGCTACCGCCTTCCGACTCATCCACGGGGCCGATTTCACCACGGTCCAACGATATTCTAATTGTCTCTTATATGCTATTCCATCGACAATATATTCTACAATTGGTGGAATCACCTGTTTTGCGTATGCATACCCAACAACAATACCATCAACTCGTTCTGTTGCTAGATTCTTCCTTCTTGCAAAACGCTTAGAAATGTAGGAATAGATGAAGAAAGCAGTTAGGAAATAGATAGACCCGCCCCCTATTGCAAAAAGAAATATAATATATAATGGCATTTTTCTACCTCCTGTTTTAAAGAATATTAATATCCATCAAATCTTCCTTACTCACCATTTCCCACTTCTTGAGATATGATCTCTATCATATCGGGCCATTTGGATAATTGGTAATCAAATTTGAACATAAACATCACTATAAAACTAATCATCAAAAAGAGTGCTGCAATGGTTTCATTTCCGATGACAAACAAAAGAATAGCGGCTACAGTTAGGCACCTAAAAAGATTGACCAGAAATGTAAAGTACACCTTCCTTCTCTTTAATGCCTTGATTAACTTCTTGCACTGATCCTCATCCAACTTAGATGTCTGTAATTTCAGGCTTGCATGGTAATATCGAATGATCCAAGCAGCAAGAAAGTAGGAAAAGACACCTAAAATTGGAATCGTTCCAAGTCGTACCAACTGATTGTCAAATATTCCATACTCCGCTAATCCATCCGAAATTTTGTTAATAATAAATAATGTAATAGGGAGCAGTACATAAGACCAGTAGTTAGGAGAAGATGTCTCTTCTAGTATGACTTTTTCCTCCCAATCAAAATGGTAATTCTTGTTCTCCCATATCCCTAAATTAATTATTGTTTGCATAACAACCTCTTTTTCACTCTCCTTGTATGTTTCCTATTTTATTGTAGAATTGTTTAAACTCATCATAGGAATGAATCTCATGTTCTTGGCCATCTATAGAATATTCTGCTGGTATTGTAACATTTTTAAATAAATTCGTTTTTTGATTCACTAAAAGTTGAAGTATAGGAATGTTCGTATCCACACTAGGTCTATCTACCAAAATCCCTATCATAGAATGATTTTCGGAAAATAAATCTTTAGTATTTGGGTACTTATCAAACATTACAGCATCGGGTTCAGGAAATTTTTTGGTTTTATCTAATGAGATTCTACGATCAGCCATTGTTAGCTGCTCATGAATAGGTAAAAATGAAATATAGTTGGTTGAATCATTCACAACTTCTTTTTCCGTTGTATCACCTTGATCAATTACCTTCCCTGATTGTAAATCAATGGATTTAATAATATCCTTCTTATAATGATCCTTAGGACTTTTTAAGTATATATCCAACAATTCTTTGCCATTACTAATATAGATAACATTGTCAATTCTATCTGGTACATATGATTTGTTGTATTCACGAGTCATTTTAAAAAGATCATAATCCTTAGGAGTTAATTTCTTATTTTTTATATTGTATATAGTAATACCCCAATACTCTTTCCCATCCGGAATATTATGTTTCATATCATTAATATCCTTTAGTTTGTGGTATTCTTTAACAATTTTCGTTTTCCCAACAATTGGATAAGATCGTAACACACCCCCATTATTCTTTGTCATATAATAATCGAGTTTATTTTCATAATCCCATTTTGTAATGATAACCTTCCCATTTTCAATAAAATCATAATCGACAATTTTTTCTTTCAAATCAATAAACATATATGGTTTTATATAAGTAGAGATATAAGTCCTATAAGACAAAATCAATAAAAAGCCAACACCAATCATTACAAAGATTAGTTTTTTGACACTATTCAGTACCTTTACCATTTTCTCGCTTCCTTCCCTCGCCAATCTTTCATTCCTTCTATCATACCGAATTTTCTTTCGACTCGCAAATCCGCTACTAGTTGGTGAGACCCCAGCAAAAAAGCCATTGGAATCGCACATCCAATTGGCTCCTTTTTCTTATTCAATTCCTTCAAAGGCTAGGCTTGGTTTGGCATTGAGGTCCCAGCCTGCGAAGTTTTCTTTGTTCCACTCACTGACACTGGCATAGGCGATCATCCCTGCATTGTCCCCACAGAGGCGCAGAGGAGGAATGATGACCTTAACATCTGTGATGTCAGAAGCCAGGCGTTCACGAAGACCTTGGTTGGCTGCGACCCCACCAGCGACGACTAGGGTCTTGACCGGATATTTCTCCAAAGCCTTCTTGGTCTTGGCCATGAGAATGTCTAGTACAGCTGCCTGAAAACTTGCAGACAAGTCTGTATTGGAGAGGTTTTCTCCTTTTTGCTCGGCATTATGGTGCAGATTGATAAAGGCTGATTTGAGCCCTGAAAAAGAGAATTCCAGATTGTCTTCCTTGATCATGGCCCTAGGGAAATCGTAGATATCAGATCCTTGGTGGGCCAGCTGATCAATCTCACGTCCTGCTGGATAGGTCAAGCCCATCACGCGCCCAACCTTGTCATAAGCCTCTCCGACAGCATCATCACGGGTCTCTCCGACGATCTTATAATCACCAGCTTCACTGACGTAGACTAGCTCGGTATGTCCTCCACTCACCAACAAGGCCAAAAGCGGAAACTCTAAGGGTTCGACGCTTTGAGCGGCCATCAAGTGCCCAGCCATATGATTGACAGGAATCAAAGGGAGTCCATGCGCCCAGGCAAAGGCCTTGGCCGCTGCTAGGCCGACTAAAAGAGCTCCAACTAGGCCTGGACCGTAGGTAACCGCCACAGCTGTGACATCGGCTTCTGTGATGCCAGCATCTTCTAAGGCTTCTTCAATACAAGCAGTGATGACTTCCACATGGTGACGAGAGGCTACCTCAGGCACCACCCCTCCAAAACGCTTGTGACTTTCGATTTGACTGGCAATGACATTGGACAAGAGTTGGTCGTCATTTTTCAAGACAGCCACACTGGTCTCATCGCAAGATGTCTCAAAAGCCAAAATATATCTATCTTTCATTTGGGTTCCTCTTCATGATCACAGCATCCTCTATGGGATCGTGATAGTAGTTTTTCCTCCGTGCAATTTCTTTAAAATGCAATTTTTTGTATAGGCCTTGGGCCGGTAGATTGGACACGCGCACTTCTAAGAAAATCTCTTTTTGGTCCGGCAACTGCGCGAGTAAATGCTGAGCTAGGCCTTGGCCTTGAAAGGCGCGCTTGACCGCAATCTGTAAAACCTCTGCTTCATAGAGAGTCTCTTGAATAGCGACAAACCCAAGGACTTGTCCTTCATCCACAGCTAGGAAATAGGAGGTCGATTCCTGTTCTAAATCAGCTTGGATCTGCTCCAACTTCCAGGGGCTAGCTTCATAGACATCTTCCATCACAGCGAGAATGGCAGCCGCATCCTGGCTACTCCCTTTCCTGATTGATCCTTTCATCATAGGCGCTTGATGTAAGAGGTCGTTGTTTCCGTGTGGTCTTTGAGCCAATTTTCCTCTGCTTCGACCCGTTTCAGATAATGAGGGACAAAATCATGGAGGCTAGCAGGCGCTTGTTTGAGACCGAGACGTCCGATTTTCACTGCATCTGGCAGCGTTTCATAGTAAGCAGCCCTTGGCAGGTTAGAGGCAATCTGCTCCTTAAAGGCCGTGACTTCTCCGACAAAGGTGACCTGCTCACTCGTCGCTGCACGCTCTAGGACTTCCTCAAATGGAAAATGCCCTTCTGGTGTGACCAGCTGATCATTTTGGTAAAAACCTGCATAAACGTTGTTTCGACGGGCATTCATGACGGGCACTACCAAACCTTCTAGATCATCTGGCACTAGAGCTAAGAGGCTCGAAACCCCGACCAATTCAATCCCTAAGGTATGAGCCAATGTCTTTGCGGTTGCGACCGCAATGCGCAGTCCAGTGTAGCTCCCAGGACCTTCTGCCACCACGATACGATCCAAGTCCTTGGGTGTCAAGTCGATTTGTTGCATCAAAAAATCGATGACCGGCATCAAGGTAATACTATGATTTTTTTTAATGGTTAATGTTGTTTCTGCAAGTAGAGTCTCATCTTCTAAAATCGCTACAGAAAGAGCCTTACTCGAGGTATCAAATGCTAATAATTTCATTTCCTACTCCTCTTGAACTGGATTATATTATACTACAAATTCCCTTTAAATCCCAGCGAAACTCTCCTCTAAAGTCCAGGATTTTCATATGCAAAACCGCTCAAAAGCTTCTCTATTATAGGTCTTTGCCTCTCTGACTTTTCCAGTCTATCTTTTACTTACAGGCGAATTTATGATATAATGATAATTAATTGTATCGAATCAGGTCCACTAGTTGCGAGTAGGAAACTCTAGTGATTGCACTCCTCCGCAGCTAACAAATAGACCGAAATAATGAAAGGAAAATTACTTCATGATTTACAAAGTTTTTTATCAGGAAACAAAAGACCGCAACCCTCGTCGTGAAACAACGCATGCACTTTATCTCGATATTGATGCACCGAATGAACGCGAAGGACGTATCCAAGCTCGTCAATTGGTTGAAGCAAACACAGATTTCAACATTGAATTTATCACACCACTTTCTGAGCAACACCTTGCTTACGAGAAAGAGTCAGGTGCTTTTGAACTAACGGAGTACTAATCCATGGCTTATACCTTAAAACCTGAAGAAGTTGGTGTATTTGCCATTGGTGGACTTGGAGAAATCGGAAAAAATACCTACGGGATCGAATACCAAGATGAAATCATCATTGTCGATGCCGGGATCAAATTTCCAGAAGATGACCTCCTTGGGATCGACTATGTCATCCCAGATTACTCTTATATCGTTGACAATATCGATCGCGTCAAAGCGGTCCTCATTACCCACGGGCACGAAGACCACATCGGTGGGATTCCCTTCCTTTTGAAACAAGCCAATGTCCCTATCTACGCTGGACCTTTGGCGCTTGCCTTGATCCGTGGAAAATTAGAAGAGCACGGCCTTCTTCGTGATGCCAAACTCTACGAAATCAACCAAAACACTGAGCTTCAATTTAAAAATCTTAAAGCAACCTTCTTCCGTACGACTCACTCGATTCCAGAACCTTTGGGGATTGTGATTCACACCCCTCAAGGAAAGATTGTTTGTACCGGAGACTTCAAATTTGACTTCACACCTGTTGGGGAACCGGCTGACCTCCATCGTATGGCAGCCCTTGGAGAAGAAGGCGTTCTCTGTCTGCTCTCAGACTCAACCAACGCAGAAGTCCCAACCTTTACCAACTCTGAAAAAGTAGTTGGCCAATCCATCATGAAGATCATCGAAGGCATCCACGGGCGCATCATCTTTGCTTCCTTTGCTTCGAACATCTTCCGTCTCCAACAAGCTGCTGAGGCCGCTGTTAAGACCGGTCGTAAGATCGTCGTCTTTGGACGCTCGATGGAAAAAGCCATCGTCAACGGAATCGAGCTTGGCTATATCAAGGTCCCTGCTGGAACCATTATCGAGCCAAATGAGATCAAAGACTATGCGGCCAATGAAATCCTGATCATGTGTACAGGAAGCCAAGGAGAGCCAATGGCAGCCCTCTCTCGGATTGCCAACGGAACGCACCGCCAAGTGCAACTCCAACCAGGAGATACCGTGATCTTCTCTTCTAGTCCGATTCCTGGAAATACAACCAGTGTGAATAAATTGATCAATACGATTTCTGAAGCGGGTGTAGAGGTCATTCACGGGAAGATCAACAACATCCATACTTCTGGACACGGGGGGCAACAAGAACAAAAACTCATGCTCCGCTTGATCAAACCAAAATACTTTATGCCTGTCCATGGTGAATATCGGATGCAGAAGATCCACGCAGGACTTGCGCGTGATTGTGGAGTGGAAAAAGACAATATCTTCATCATGAGTAATGGTGATGTCCTCGCTCTTACAGCCAACTCTGCTCGGATCGCAGGAAGCTTCAATGCTCAAGATATCTATGTCGATGGAAATCGTATCGGTGAAATCGGAGCTGCTGTCCTTCGTGACCGGAGAGACCTTTCCGAAGACGGTGTCGTGCTTGCTGTTGCGACTGTTGACTTCAAATCGAAGATGATTCTGGCTGGACCAGACATCTTGAGCCGTGGTTTTATCTATATGCGTGAATCAGGAGATCTGATCCGTGAAAGCCAACGCATCCTCTTCAATGCTATTCGTATCGCCTTGAAGAACAAAGATGCCAATATCCAAACCGTCAATGGTGCGATTGTCAATGCCCTTCGCCCATTCTTATACGAGAGCACGGAACGTGAACCTATCATTATCCCAATGATTCTCACACCAGATGACGAAAATTAAAAAACAACCAGTTGAAACCACTGTTTCAACTGGTTTTATAGTGACCTTTTGAGGATCAAAAAGAGAGTGGGACAGAAATCGGTAATTCGTTAGAATTCGATTTCGTCGTCCCACCTCCGCACAGTTGAGTAGGGCTGTAAAAGCTGATGAAATCA
>JAGZZN010000109.1 GCA_018377375.1 Streptococcus parasanguinis | reverse complement strand
TAGGACGGTATGGATGGTCGCCATGAGGTCACTGATGGAACGCTCTTTGAGCACGTAGGCATCCACCTGGGCTGCAAGGGCTCGTTTAAAATAGCCTTTTCGTTTGAAAGTAGTCACAATGATGACCTTTATTTCTCTTTGATTGGCTCGAATCCACTCTAGGACATCAAGGCCTGTCTTAACTGGCATTTCAATGTCTAAAATGGCTACGTCGACTTCTTCTTTTTCCAAAAGAGCAATGGCTTCTTGACCATCACTGGCCGCATGGACTTCTTCGACATCATCTTCCAACATGAGAAGTTGGCAGAGGGCATCCCTCAACATTGACTGGTCTTCGGCGACTAATAATTTCATGCTTTTCCTCCCTCTTTCAAATGCACACGAATAATGGTTGGATGCGATTGAGACAGGATTTCCAAGTCTCCATCTACCAAACTAAGACGCTCCCTGATACTGTGTAGCTCTTGCCCAGTGACTTCCTTGAAGCCACAACCATCATCCTCGAACTCAAGAATGATACCACGATTACGGCTAAGACGAATCTGACAGCTATCAGCCTGGCTATGTTTGATGACATTATTGGCCAGTTCACGAAGCACCATGGACAAGGTCGACTGGCTAACGGGTGACAGGCTGTCTAAGTCAAGGCTACTATCCACGGTCAGGACGATATCAGATAGGTCAAAGAGTCGCTCGAGTTCCAGTAACTCCTCTGCCACCGTTCGGTACTTGAGCTTATTGACAATCTCACGCACCTCGTACATGGAGTCACGGCTAATCTGGTTCAATTCTTCCAGATTTTTTCTAGCAGCGTCATACTGCTCCTTGTCCATCTGTTTCAGAGCCAACTCGGTTTTGAGACTCATCATGGCAAAGGTGTGTCCCAAGGTATCGTGCAAGTCACGACCAATACGATTACGTTCATTTTCAGCTGATAGGATATTGATGGTACGGTTGGCTTCTTCCATCTTTCTCTCCTGACGTATACGGTTTTGAAAATAGTACATTCCCAACGAAAAGAGGAGAATAGCCATAGACATGAGGTGGGTACCCAAATCGTCTGTCAATAGGAAGGATGATAACGTCAAAATCAAGAGTGTCGCTAGAAAGGATAAGAATCGATAAGATGATATGCTATCCTCAAAGCGCCAAACGAGAAGATTGACGTTGAAAAAAATAAACCACATCATCCCCCCCTGGAAGGTCAGGGTCATAAAGATAATGTAAGCTAGAGTGTAAAACCACAGAAAGGGAATCCACTTGCTATAAGCTTTTTTCAAATACACTATAAGGAGATAAGCGATGGTAAACAGGCCCGTCAAAACTAGGGTCCAAACTGGAAAATACCCACCAAAAACTCCTAAGATCGGGAAGACTAGGAAAATCAGACTAACAAAATAAGCAAAATCATTTTTCTGGTATGTTCTAAACATGGTCACTTTCTCTGTACGATTTGATAAAAAGGGCTAAGCCTGTAGCTATTGTAGCATAGACCAATATAAAAATGAGTGATTTCCATGAAAATTCCCCTTTTTTCGCAAAATTGACTACCAACTGATTAATATGATAGATGGGTGTCCACTCGGAAATGTGCTGAACCCATTTTGGAAACAAGGTTACTGGCATCCAAGAACCACCAATAATAGCAAGTCCAAGAAAGACGATATTTCCGACGATAGCCATGACTTGTTGAGACTTAATTTGGGCTAGGAGTAAGCCAAAGGATAGGAAGACTAGACTTGACAAGAGTAAAAGAGCACCCGAACCGATCCAATGTGATAATGGCATCTTAACATCACGCACAAAAGCTCCCACACAGAAAGTTACGATGATAGCAACCATAAAGTTCATAAGAACTCGGAAGATTTTGGAGAGGTAATAGGCCTGAATACTGATTTTTGAATGTTCGATGTAGGTTAACCAGTGCTCCGTTTGGTCCTCTCTGAGCATATGAGGGAAGGTAAAGAAACCAAAGCTGGACATAGAGAATCCTGTCATGGTCAACATATAAGACAAGATAAAGGCTTTTTGTGACTCTGGGTCAGGACTCATTTCCATACCTGAATACAAGAGGAAAAATCCGACTGGCATTCCGATAGACATGATAAAGACGGGCCAACTGCGCCATATTTTTATCCATTCGATTTTAAGTAGTGCTTGCATTACTTGTCCTCCCTTGTGCTATCAAATAGGCTATCTAACAGTGTCTTATTTTGAATTTCAATGTCAGAAATGCGACAGCCTTGAGCTAGTAAACTACTCCATACACTTTCAATATCTTTAGTCATAAAGGTTATAACATCACGTTTTTCAGTCACATCATAAATGTCTGCCAGTTTGTCAAGACTTGGCGCAAAGCGACTTGGTAAGGTGACTTGTTTTTCCTTTTCTTCGGTACGCATAGCGTGTGGCGTAGTATCCCTGATGAGTTTCCCTTGATGAAGGACCAAGATACGGTCAGCTGTGTGCTCGACTTCTTCGATATAGTGGGACGAATAGAGGATGGTCACACCTGACTTTTTCAGATCATTGATGATTTCCCAGAAACGTTGGCGTGTCGTAGTGTCCATCCCTGCTGTCGGCTCATCTAAAAAGAGAATATCAGGCTTGCCAATTAGACAGAGGACAAAGGCAAGAAGACGTTTTTGTCCCCCTGAGAGTTTGTCCGCAAACTGCTGATACTGGTCGTCTTTGAATTGTAAGAGTGCTTGAATCTCTACTTTAGATAAGCCATTCTCAGAAATATCTTGGAAAAAAGCAATCAGTTCCTTGACTTTCAATTGCGAGGGAATGGTATTTTCTTGAAGGAGAACCGCAATTTGATCTTGCGCTTTCCCCTTTTTACCCTTGATAAAGACTTGACCGCTACTGGCTTTCTTATCACCAAGAATGCAGGACATCAAGGTCGTTTTACCAGCACCATTGGGACCAATTAAAGCAAGACAATCGCCTTGTCCCACCTCAAAGCTAACATGGTCTAAAATCGTTTTCCCTTTGATTTTTTTGACAAGATTTGTGACTTGAAGGATTGCTTCACTCATGTTTGTGATTTCCTTTCTTTTGGTAGAAGGCTAGAAAAACATAACAAGC
>JAGZZN010000028.1 GCA_018377375.1 Streptococcus parasanguinis | reverse complement strand
TTCTAAAAGTTCGACTGTTTTGGAAGCCACTCGCTCCTTGCCCCAGCCCTTCATCTCAGGAATGAGAGCGATATTTTCCGCAACTGTCAAATTAGGAAAGAGAGCAATGGCTTGAAGCACATAACCAGTAGACAGACGTAATTCGCGTTCATCATAGTCCTTGATGCGTTTTTCATCCATATAGATATTGCCATCAGTTGGCTCCAAAAGACGGTTAATCATCTTGACCATGGTGGTTTTTCCAGATCCTGAAGGGCCTACGAGGACCATAAATTCACCATCTTCAATATGGAGATTGACATCTTTTAAAATGTCCTTATCCGTGTAGCGCAAGGCTACATGTTTATATTCAATCATATTTTTCCTCAATTTTCACAATTACTTTTCCGAAGGACTGGCTACTTTCAAGATAGGCGTGCGCTTCTTGTATCTCTGCTAGCCTATAAACTTTCTCAGGCCGGACATCCACATGATACAATTCCACAAAATCGATCAACTCTTGGAGCTTTCCATTTGAAACAATCCCCGAATAAAAGGTCGTTAAATAAACATTCTTCGCCAATTCAACAATTGGATCAAAATCAGCCAAGGTCCACTGGCCACCTAATTGTCCACAAGAGCAGATAATTCCTCCTTCACTTAAGTGATGGATACTATCTTTGATATAGCGAGGCCCCACTAGATCTAGAATTTTTGTCAAAGACTCCTCACTTTGCAAAAGACCCTCTTGATCTAACATTATCTGATCAAAACCAACTGCCTTCAATTGGTCTTCCTTGGCTAAATTTCGGCTAGTTCCTACCAAGTGAATCTCAGGAAATTTTCCTTTAAGTAGTTTAGCAAAAGCAATTCCTACACCACTGGTTGCTCCTCGAACTAACACGCAATCTTTCTCCTCAATCTTGAGATTAAGAAAAGAGCCAAAAGCTGTGTAATAGGTCTCAGGAAGGGCAATCAAGCTTTCCAAATAGAGTTCTGTCTTTATCGGATAAATTTGCTCATTTGGGAGAAGTGTATACTCTGCATAACCTCCATCAAAAGCTCGCCCCATCTCCCCCATAATAGAAATGATTTGCTGTCCAATCTTCAAATCCGGTCGTGTCGTTTCTTCCACAAGACCAACACACTCAATCCCTAACACACGAGGAAATTTTACAGATGGTGATTGTCCCTTGCGGGTAAAAATTTCACTATGATTGATGCCAAATCCTTGGATTTTCACCAAGGTCCAACCTGGCTTCAGGACTGGTTTTGGTCGTTCGACAACTTCCAATACCTCTGGTCCACCTGGACTGCTCACAACAACTGCTTTCATAAGGTACTCCTCTTTTTCTACAGTTCATTTTCTTTAGCTTTTAGATTTGAGATAATCCGCTCTTGATAGGCTTCAAATTCTCGGATTTCTTGATCCGAAAATCCTTGATAGAAAATCTCACCCAGTTCCTTACTAACACGATCCCCAATTTCCTTTTGTGCCCAACCGAGGCCTGTCAAAGAAATATATTTTTTCCTTTTATCCTGCGTACAAGGTTGAATCGTAACCAAACCTTGTTCTTCCAATTTCTTAACCATACTGGTCAATGTATTATTGGCTAGACCCGTCGCAAGAGCGATATCGGTCGCAGTAGCGCACTCCAACTCTTGCTTCCACAAAATCGTTAAAATTTTTCCCTGTTCACTTCGGTATTGGGCATCTGGTTCCTTGCTCAAGAGTTTTTGAAAAAGTCGTCCGTTCAACAAGCGTATCTGTAAAGCTTGGTAGCCCCCTTGCATCTTGTCCATTTTGTCTCCTTTTTATTTCTATATCGAAATATCACAGCCATTGTATCACTGTTCGTTACATCTGTCAACTATTTCGATATGGAACCAATAATTTTATCTAAATTCACCTTAAAAAGCCTTTCTAGCCCTTCAAACTAGTTTTTTCTCCCTCTTTCTAGCAAAGTGTAACAAATGTTGGACTCGTTTTGTAACGACACTTGATTTTATAATGTGGTAATCTGTTAACTAAGATAAATCATACTAATGGAGAATTTGTTATGCATATACCAGATAATTACCTTAGTCCTGCAAGTTGTGTAGTTTTAGCGGTTGCTGCTACGCCTGTTATTGTCTTGTCCATCAAAAAAGTCAAGGTCCAATTAAAAGAAAACAAAGAGCTAGCTCCGATGCTTGGGATCGCTGCTTCTTTGTCGTTCTTATTGATGATGTTTAATGTTCCTGTTCCTGGTGGAACGACCGCTCACGCTGTCGGAGGGACCCTTCTTGCCATTCTCATAGGTCCCTATGCGGCCTCTCTAGCGCTGACGGTCGCCTTACTCCTACAGGCCTTCTTATTTGGAGATGGAGGCATTCTCGCTCTTGGGGCCAATATTTTCAACATGGCCATTGTGATGCCTTTTGTTGGCTATGCTATTTATAACTTGTTCCGCAAGCACCATCAGGAAACGCTTGGCGTTATTATCGGTTCTTTTCTTTCGATCAATGCTGCTGCCTTCTTAGCTGGTGTTGAATTGGGCTTGCAACCCCTCATCGCGTCAGAAGCTGGTCAGCCACTCTATAATCCTTATGGATTGAGTATCACGGTGCCTGCTATGTTGGGGGCTCACCTCCTTGTCGCAGGTTGGGTCGAAGCCTTCTTCACCGTTGTGATTTACCGTTTTGTCAAGCAAGTCGCTCCTACAGAGTTGTACACACCAAGTACAGTCAATACTACTTCATTCGTTAAAAAAATTCGCTGGGTACTCCTTACTTTGATCGTCCTCAGCCCACTTGGACTTCTCGCAGATGGGACAGCCTTTGGTGAATGGTCTACTGAAGAATTGGGTAGCCTGCTTCATGGCAAAGTCCCAACAGGGATCAAAAATGGATTCTCTTTTGAAGCCTTGTTCAGTGATTACACCATTCCTGGAACAAAAATTGCGATTGGCTATATTCTATCAGCCATTACAGCTGTTCTCATTTTCTATATCATCAGTAAAATCATTCGATCAATGAACGGAGAAAAGACTTCTCATGCGTAAACTCCCTGACTGGCTTCATCAAGAGCAAGCGACTCTAGAAGCTTCAAAAAGCCATCACTATTTACAAATGAATCTTCAAACATTGCGCCACTTTCTTGGCAAAATGAAACAAACGACGCCCGCATTCAAGGCCAAAACTTCGTCTTGGATGCGGCTCGTTTCCTTTTTAATTTTAGCCATTCTCATTACGACTGCCCACCATCCCATCCAACTGTGGTTGATCGGCATCCTTTTGTTAATGCACATTGCCATGCTTCCTGGAGAGGTCCTACTCCACCTCTTTAAGGTCCTGTTCAAGGTGCTGTTGATTTCCACAATTGTGATTTTACCGAGTATCTTATTTCAAGGATTTCAAAATGGAGGACTCTTTTTGCTACGTGCAGGGATGATTGTCCTCAATATTTCTCTCTTTTTAGCCACAACGACAAGTGTGCAACTGGTCGAGGCCCTTCGTCAGTTGCGTGTTCCAAAAACCTTTGTGCAAACCATTGATATCACACTCAAATATGGCTATATCTTAGGGAAACACTTGCAACAACAGATCGAATGCGTCCAGCTAAGAACGGTTGGACAAAAAGTGAATCTCAATCTCTTTGGCTCCCTACTTAGTCTCTTGTATCTATCAACGAAGAACCATACCAAAGAGGTCTACGAGGCCATGTTGCTGAGAGGATATGGCATGGACACAAAGCGCAAAGAAGCCTTCCACTGGAAGAAGGAAGACATCTTTTTCCTATTGGAATTGGTTCTTCTCACGACCTTCACGACCTTACTTGGCTAGAAAGGAAGCCCTATGATTACCATTCAGGATGGAAATTACCACTATACCGAAGAAACTGGTGTCCACGATATTCAACTCCAGATTCAAAAAGGGGAAACCGTGGGCTTGATGGGCCCAAACGGAGCTGGAAAATCGACCCTCTTTAAAATTCTGGTTGGGCTCTTGCCCCTGTCTTCTGGTCAGTACCACTTCAAGGATTGGACCATTGACAAAGACTTCTTGAAAGATCCCTATCGTGCTGGGCAACTCTTCCAGCAGGTTGGACTCATTTTTCAAAACAGCGATACCCAATTGTTCAATACAAGCGTCTATGATGAACTGGCTTTTGGCCCACGTCAACTCGGCTTATCGGCAGTTGAAATCGAACAACGCGTCAATGATACACTCACTCTTTTAGAGATTGAGCACCTGAGAGATCGTATTCCCTACCATCTTTCCGGAGGGGAAAAGAAGCTAGTCGCTATCGCCAGTGTCCTCACCATGAATCCTAGTCTCTTGCTCTTTGACGAGCCCTTTAACGGACTCTCGCCAAAATACCAGAAGCTGATTGTCGCCTTGCTGCAAGAACTCAAAACAGCAGGAAAAACGATTGTGATTTCCTCCCACCATTTCGAGCAAATCGCACCGATTGTCGAACGGGTTCTGCTCTTTTCTGAAGAGCACACCATTACAGGAAGCTACGATCGAGCTGATTGGGAAAATGACCCAGCTATTCAACAATCCTTCACTACATGTTAAAAAGCTTCGGTAGGTACGTCCTACCGAAGCTTTTTTTATGAGAGAGATAAGGGTTAATGTCTACACATAAACGATTTATCAATCCAAGTTTATTTTTCCTTTTTGTGTGCCCCAAACACCTGTTTGTACTTGTAATACAAGCCCTGATGCATTAGCAGTTTCTGCATTCAGGTCGAAAACCACATTACCAGTGATGCTGTTTTCCGGATTTAACTCTGAAAGAAAGAATTTTCCTTCCTCATTAGCATACATACCAGCTACACTATCAGTTTCATACTCCGTATCACCTTTTAGCAGTTTAAAGAAATCATTCGTAACAGTAATTGATTTTTTCCCTGAATTCTTTACTGTTACATTCAAAATCAAGTAACTACCATTTGCTGTTTTTCCGTATTCTCCCCCAACATTTTGAGAAACAGATTTAGAATTTACAATATATTCAACATCTCCCACTTTAGTAACTTCACCAATTTTGGGCATAGCTTGTGCTACAGATTTCTTCTCGGTAGACTTACTTTCTTCTGATACTGCCGTTTCCCCTTTTTTATCATTAGTTGCTTGATCAGTGGAACTGGTTGTTTGTGTTGCTGTTGAGTTACTTGTTGAATTATTTGAAGTTATAGAGCCTCCACCCTTCGTTACAGCACCATAAGCAATTAGCACTACAAGCAAAATAAACCACCATTTCTTGTAGAAGGGTGTCTTTTTCACATAAACGTTTCCGTTTTCATCCTTGATTTTCTTAGACATAAGAAATCTCCTTTAAACTTTTTCTTTGATATAATTATAATGTATTCGCTCAAAAAATAAAAGCATTTTGAGGGATAAAACTAAAAATTTCTTTAAATAGTGATTTATTTCCATAAAATTATGTAGAAATATTTATTTTTCCTCCAAATCAACTCAAAAATCCTCCAGAGCTTAGCTCTGAAGGACTTTTAAATTTATTTCGTTACGATATTTACAAGCTTGTTCGGTACACTAATCACTTTCACGATTTCTTTGCCATCAATCTCTGCCTTGACTTTGTCGTCAGCTAGAGCGACTTCTTGTAATTCTTCGCGAGAAAGGTCTTTAGCGACCATGAGTTTAGCACGGACTTTTCCTTTGATTTGGACAACGATCTCGATTTCGTCTTCAACCAATTTGCTTTCGTCCCATGTTGGCCAAGCTACATAAGAGATAGACTCACCTGTTTCTACCACAGTTTGCCAGAGTTCTTCTGCCAAGTGAGGGGCAAATGGGGCGATCAATTGGATAAAGCCTTTAGCATAGTCCACATAGAGTTTGTCTTCCTTGTTAGCCGCGTTGACAAAGACCATGAGCTGGGCAATGGCTGTGTTGAATTTCATAGACTCAATTTGCTCTGTGACAGCTTTAACGGTTTCGTTATAAACCTTGTCTAGAGCACCATTGTTTTCCGCAACGATTTCTTTACTTGTGATCAAACGATACACACGGTCGAGGAACTTACGACTTCCTTCCAGACCTTCTTCTGACCAAGCGATTGAAGCATCGAGTGGTCCCATAAACATTTCATAAACACGAAGGGTATCAGCACCGTATTGTTCCACCACATCGTCTGGGTTCACCACGTTCTTGAGGGATTTCGACATCTTAGCTGGTGCTTGCTCCAACTCTTCTCCTGTTTCCACATGGCAGAAGCAACCGTCACGTTTTTCAACCTTGTCAGTCGCCACAAGAGCTCCACGGTGGTCACGGTAGCTGGTTCCCAAGATCATTCCTTGGTTAAAGAGTTTTTGGAAGGGCTCTTTAGTAGGTACAACACCAAGATCATAGAGGAATTTGTGCCAGAAACGAGCGTAAAGCAAATGGAGTACGGCGTGTTCTGCACCACCCACATAAATATCTACTGGCAACCATTGTTTGAGGAGGTCCTCATCAGCCAATTTCTCTGTATTGTGTGGGTCAATATAGCGAAGGTAGTACCAGCTTGAACCTGCCCATTGTGGCATAGTATTCGTCTCACGACGACCTTTGACGCCATCTTCACGAATCACTTCCAACCAGTCTGTCAGGTTAGCTAGTGGACTTTCACCAGTACCTGAAGGGCGGATGTCCTTAGTTACTGGTAAGACAAGTGGGAGTTCACTTTCTGGAACAGCTGTTGAAGTTCCATCTTCCCAATGGATGATTGGGATTGGCTCACCCCAGTAACGTTGACGGCTAAAGAGCCAGTCGCGGAGACGGTAGGTAACCTTTTCTTGACCACAGCCTTTTTCTTCCAACCAAGCCACAATTTTAGCAATGGCGTCTTCTTTATTCAATCCATCTAGGAAGTCAGAATTAACATGAAGGCCATCTTCTGTGTAAGCAGCCTCTTCAACGTTTCCACCTTCCAAGACTTCTACGATTGGAAGACCAAACTGTTTAGCAAATTCCCAGTCACGCTCATCGTGGGCAGGTACGGCCATAACAGCACCTGTACCGTAGCTAGCAAGAACATAGTCGGCAATCCAGATTGGAATTTCTTTGCCATTGACAGGGTTGATCGCATAAGCACCAGTCCAAACCCCTGTTTTTTCCTTAGCAAGGTCTGTACGAGCTAAGTCTGATTTGAGGCTGGCTTGGTGTTTGTAGTCCGCTACAGCCTCAGCTTGTTCAGGTGTCGTGATGGCATCTACTAGTTCATGTTCAGGCGCCAAAACAGTGAAGGTCGCACCGAAAAGAGTGTCTGGACGAGTCGTAAAGACGGTGAATTCCTTGTCTGTCCCTTTTACTTTGAAAGTGACATTGGCACCAGTTGATTTTCCAATCCAGTTGCGTTGCATGTCCTTGATAGACTCTGGCCAATCCAATTCATCCAAATCGTTGAGCAAGCGCTCTGCATAGGCCGTGATTTTAAGCATCCATTGGCGCATTGGTTTACGAACAACTGGATAGCCCCCACGCTCAGAGGTTCCATCTGGAAGAACTTCTTCGTTGGCGATAGCTGTTCCTAGTTCCTCAACCCAGTTTACTGGCACTTCAGCTTCATAAGCCAAGCCTTTTTCGTAAAGCTTAGTGAAGATCCATTGCGTCCACTTGTAGTAGTTCGGATCTGTCGTATTGACTTCACGATCCCAGTCGTAAGAGAAGCCAAGCGCATTGATTTGGCGTTTGAAGTTGGCAATGTTTTCTGCTGTAAATTCCGCTGGGTCATTTCCTGTATCCATAGCGTATTGCTCTGCAGGCAAACCAAAGGCATCCCATCCCATTGGGTGAAGGACATTGTAGCCTTGCGCACGTTTGAAACGGCTGAGGATATCAGTCGCTGTGTAGCCTTCTGGGTGTCCTACGTGAAGACCCGCTCCAGATGGATAAGGGAACATGTCCAATGCATAAAACTTAGGTTTTGAAGCATCCGTTCCTGTCTTAAAGGTGTGATGGTCAGCCCAGTATTTTTGCCACTTAGGCTCAATTTCTTTATGATTGTAAAAACTCATAGCGTCTCTCCAATTTTCGTGATGCTCCTATTATACCATTTTTAGGCGATTTTTAAAGGTTCAGACAAAGAAAACAGGTCCCATACGGGACCTGTCTTTCCTGTTTTCTTCAAGAAAAGTCTATTTCACATGCTTTTCAAGTTCTTCTTGCGCTTTTTTATTGGATTTTTCTTTTTCTTTCTTCCATTGATCACGCGCTTTGTCATAGTCTTTAGCCGATACGACCTTGTCTTGAACTTCCAAATATTTATAGTTGAAGGATTGACCCTTGTGGCCTGTCCAAGCAAAGGCTGCGGAGTATGGTACAGTCTTACGAACGCCTGGAGAAGCTCCATCTGAATGGATCGGAATCAAGAGGGCACTATCGGTCAACCAAGCTTGAGCGGCAGCATATTTTTCGTAACGCTTGTTCACATCTTTGGTTTCATTGTGCGCATCTTCGATCAATTGATCGTATTCATCAAAACCAGCTGCTTTTGCGGCCGCATTATCCGTACCAGCATCGAATCCAAAGTAGGCATTGGCATTTTCGCCAGATTTACCACTAGTGATATCAATGTAAGAAGATGGGTCCGTATAGTCTGGTCCCCAACCCAAGTTATTGTTCAAATCCCAGTCTTGTTGCGATGCATTTTCAGCAAAGTAGGTAACCCGTTGCAGGTCATCATCTGAGATCATTTTCAGATCAATAACAATATTTTCTGCTCCTAAAGTTGACTCGATCGACTGTTTGAAGGATTGGGCTTGTTTGATTCCTTCTGTATAAGTTGAAGAAGTTGGAAGGTCCAAATGAATTGGGAATTCAACTCCTTGAGCCTGCAAATCTGCCTTGGCTTTGGCAAACTCTTCTTTGGCCTTGGTTGGATTGTAGAGGGTATCTTTTCCATCTGCGACAGAGACCCCTTTCCATTCATCCCCATAAGCTTCCAAGTCTTTTTCTACTGCATCCCCAAATTGTTGGCCATTGATTTGGACAAAGTTTGGTGGCGTAAAGGTATTACGGATGACCTTATTGGCAGCAGCTTCCCCGTTCGCCTGAGCTACATATGCCTTACGGTTGAAGGCAAACATAATGGCTTGACGGAAGTCCTTATTTAAAATTGCTTTCTTGGTCGAAGTCTTTTGAGCATCTGTGGTCTTAGCTGTAATTTCATAAGACTGACGGTCAATGTTGAAGGAAAGGTTGTAGGTAGATGAACCTTGGTCACTAAAGACGATATCGTCTTTGTGCTTCTTCTCTACACTCTTATAGTTGGAGCCACTTGGGAAGACACGGGCAACCGTATAGTCGCCTTTGTCAAATCCACGGATCAAGGATTCTGAGTCTTGTCCATCATAATAGGTCAGCTTCACTTTACTGATCTTAACATTATCCGCATCCCAGTATGTTGGGTTCTTTTCCAATATCGCAGAAGATTTAGAAGTGATAGATTTGATCAAATAAGGACCGCAGTAGAGGATACTAGATGGAGAAGTTCCTTGACCATAGTCATCTCCTTTAGATTTCAGGAACTCTTCGTTAACCGGCATCAAGATCCCCATCGTAGTCTTAGAATTCCAGAAACTTTCTGGTTGGCTCAAGGTATATTGAACGGTATAATCATCAATAGCCTTTACTCCAACAGTTGAGAAATCAGATGTTTTCCCTGATACATAATCATCCAAGCCTTTGACAGATTTTTGGACCAAGTAAATCGCTTGTGATTTCTTGTCTGCCGCGTGTTTGAGGCCTGTGACAAAGTCTTGGGCTTTGACTTCTCCATATTCTTCCCCTTCAGAAGTCATCCATTTGACCCCTTTACGGAGTTTATAAGTATAGGTCAAGCCATCCTTGGAAACAGTCCAGTCTTTAGCAAGCGATGGGATCAAGTTCCCGTACTTGTCCACTTCCAACAAGCCATCTATCGCATTTCCTGTAAACTCGGAAGTCGATTTTTTATTAGAAATCGAATAGTCGAGAGTATCCGGATCCTGGGTATAGACATAGCTAAAAGTCTGATCGCCGGAACTTCCAGATTTTCCTCCTGAGCAGGCTGCCAGTACACCAGCTGATAAAAGCAGAGCGCTGGTAGCTAAGAGTACCTTCCCTTTGTTCATATAAATCACCTCATTGTAAAAAATGTTATACTCAATTTAAATTATAGCACTTTCTAGGGAAATGTAAACGCTTTTACTGCGAAATTATTCTATTTTTTCTTTATTTTTTCAATTTCTACTTTTTCTAAAATTTTTTCAAGTTGAATCCCTGGCCTGTATGATATAATGGAATCTATGAATTATTGGAGACATTTACACAAACGACTAAAACACAGCCTCTTGTCCCTCCTTGTAGGAGTCTTGGCATTAGGCCCTATTTCCACTGCTTTTGCGGACGACATCTACCAGCAAGAAGATGTCATGAAAATCGCAGCCGACGCTGGACTGGTATTGGACGATTTTTACAAGCCCAAGGCTGACATCGTCATCGACGCCAATACTGGAGCTATATTGTACGGAGACAATATCGACACGGTCCGGGACTCAGGAAGCATGGCCAAGCTCATGAGTGCCTATGTGGTCTTTCGGGCTCTTAAAGAAGGCAAGATCAAGTACGATACCGTAGTCACAGCAACAGAGGCAGACCAAGCCATCTCAGAAAACAATCTGTTAAGTAACTCACCTATTGTAGCTGGTGTAGACTACAAAGTATCTGAATTGATCAAGATGCTCTTTGTTCCATCTTCCAGTGCGGCCGTGATTATGCTCGCCAACGCCGTCACTGACAATGATCCCGATAAGTTTTTGGACTTAATGAATCAGTACGCGCAAGAAATGGGGATGAGCCATACCAAATGGCACAATCCAAATGGGGCGATGATCTCGGTCCTTCAGGGCTACTACAATCCTCAGCGCTACGATGTCAATGCGAATAACGAAATCACAGCGCGGGACATGTCTATTCTGGCTTATCACATCGTAAACGACCTGCCAGAAATGTTGGAATACACCAAGCAAGCTCACACTACGATCATGGAAGGAACCCCCTACGAGCAAAGCTACGATAACTACAATACTTCCCTCGAAGGTGGAAAATTCGCCCTTAAAGGAACAGATGGACTCAAAACTGGATCCAGCCCGACTGCTGACTACAACTACACCGCGACAACCAAGCGGGGTAAACAGCGGATTATCGAAGTCATTTTGGGGGTTGGAAACTACGATGTCGAGATCGCCGAAAGTTACCGCAATCAAATCGGGAATACCTTGGCTGAGAAAATGTTCGCAGACTACCAGTATAAAAAAATCCTTTCTGCAGGCGATCATACCATCGACGGGAAGACCATTCACTTGAAGCAAGACTTCTATGCGACCGTTAAGAAGGGGACGAAGCCAGCGCTAAAACTGGAAGACAACCGCCTAGTCGTTCAGAACGGCTTGCAACAGGTATCTCCAAGCATTAAACCGGGAGTGGCCGTCAGTGAGTCTAAAACGACGACCTCTAGCAGTAAAAGCAAGGGACTCGATGTTATGTGGCTCTTCTGCTTCTTGCCTGCCGGAATTTTATACCTGATCTTTAAACAAACCGATCCAAAAAGAAGAAAATAGGAAAAGAACTCCCATTACCATAAGGTATGGGAGTTCTTGGTTTGTCGACAAAGCCATCTTAGGCCAAACCTTGAACGTAGGCATCTACTGCTACGATGGCTTGGGCAATATCAGAAGCCTTCACTTCAAATGGCATTTGATGGATGGTTTCTCCTTCGATGGTGGCCTGTTGGCCAACCTTGAGAAGATCTTCATAACTTGCAGTTTCAAGATGCATTTCTTTCAGAGTGGTTGGCATACCGATTTGTTGATAGAAACGAATGTATTTATTCAATTCTTCCTTAGGACGGTTTTCTAAGAACAATTGAACTAACGTTCCGTAGGCTACTTTTTCACCGTGAGTCAAATGGTGGATGTCCCCAGTAAGGGCTGTAAAGCCATTATGGATGGCATGGGCAGCTGCTAACCCACCACTTTCAAACCCAATACCACTAAGAAGGGTATTGGCTTCAATGATGTTTTCAAGAGCAGGGGTTACGACTTTGGCTTCACAAGCAGCCATGGCTTGGAGTCCATCAGCAAATAAGGTTTCTTCACAACGTTGTGCAATGGCGACACCCGCTAAGGTTTGTCGTTGACCCAACATGGTTTTTCCATTCGCTTGCATCACTGCACGCGCTTCTACCCAAGTTGCTAGGCCATCTGCGATACCAGAAGCGAGCAAGCGTTTTGGTGCTTGAGAGATCACTTTGCTATCCACCAAGACCAATTCTGGGTTCTTAGAATAGAAGATATAGCGCTCAAAGGCACCCTCATCCGTATAGATAACCGACAAGGCGGAAACGGGAGCATCTGTAGAGGCGATGGTCGGAGCAATCACAACTGGTGATTTTAGAAGATCAGCAATAGCTTTTGCACTATCGATGGTTTTTCCTCCACCAAGTCCAATGACCAAATTACAGCCATTTTCTTCTGCCAGACTAACCACACGATTGATTTCATTATCAGAAGCTTCACCATTGAAGAACACCGGCAAAACAGTCAGTCCATTTTGACCAAGGTATTCTTCAAAACGCTTCCCTACGATATCATAGACCACTGAATCACATAGCAAAACAGGGTGATTCCCTAATTCTGAAATAGATTGCGCATTTTCAAATAAGGCATTCTCACCTTGAATGTAACGTGACGGACTTGCAAAATTTCTCATAGTCTGCTCCTTTAAAATTTATTTAGTTCACACTCATAGTAGCATTTATTTCTATGAAATTCAAAGAATTATACAAGGCTCTAATCAATTAAATTTATCTATTCACGCAGTCATTGGAAGCGCTTCGTTTTTATTTGATGAATCTTATTATCAAAAATCCCCAAAGCTAGTTTCAGTAGATTGAAACTTGGCTTTGGGGATTTTTATTTTTTTACAAGCATTGAGAAAATCAATCACTTAACTGAAGTCGAGACTACTTCCTTTGATCAACAAAACTAGTATCGCGAAATTGAACTCGCCCTAAAAGCGTCGAGAAAAAGAGAGATTGACTGGTGGGTATGGCCCACATGGTCAATCTCCTATTTTCTTCTCGCTTTTTTTACGGGCTTAGTATCTTAGACTACCAAATAATCACACGATCTTCTGGTGCGCGCCACATGCCGTCGCCTTCTTTGACATCAAAAGTTTCAAAGAATTCGTCAAAGTTTGGTAATTGAACATTGGTACGTAGTTTTCCTGGTGCGTGGACATCGACACTTGCGAGGAGTTGCATGTACTCTGTCCGAGCTTTCATGCGCCAGATGCGAGCAAAGTTGGTGAAGAATTCTTCTGCTGAGAAGTCTTCCTCTTTCTTCGCTGCTTCAAGGGCTGCAGCGATCCCTCCGAGGTCTGCCACGTTTTCTGAAACGGTCAATTTCCCGTTAATCTTAGCACCGTATGAGTCTTGGCCTTCAAATTGATCAACAACCTTTTGGGTCCGAGCGGTAAAGGCTTCGTAATCTTCTGGTTTCCACCAGTCTTTCAAGCTACCATTTTCATCAAAGGAAGCGCCATTCGTGTCAAAGGCGTGCGAAATTTCATGGGCAATGACCGCACCGATTCCGCCGTAGTTGGCTGAGGATGGTTGGTGAAGGTCATAGAAAGGTGCTTGCAGAATCGCTGCTGGGAAGACGATTTGGTTTTGTTGCGGATCATAGTAGGCATTGACCATATTAGCTGGCATATGCCACTCACTCCGATCGACTGGTTGGTTCCACTTGCTCCAGCTATGGGCAATGGAAATTTGCGCCAATTTTTGAGCATTTTCCACCAAGTTCTTGCTCTCGTCGATGATCTTCTTGGCATATGTTTCTGGTAATTTTTCAGGGTAGCCGATATGCGGGGTGATAACATTAAGTTTGACAATAGCTTTTTCGCGGGTTTCAGGAGCGAGCCAGTCTGCTTTTTCAAGACGAGCCTTGTAGACCTCAATCATAGTCGCTACTTTATGTTCTACGTCTGCTTTCGCTTCTGGTGAGAATTTTTCACCTGCATACCAGAGTCCAAGCGCTTGGCTATAAGGGCCTTCTGCCAAGGCCAAAGCTGCTTTTTCTTTTGGACGAGGTTCTGGAATCCCTGTAATGGTCCGTCCATATTCACCAGACAATACACGAATTTCTTCGGTTAAGAAAGACGTCCAATCTAAGGCTGCTCCGAGTTTCAATTTGGCATGAATGGTTTCCCAGTTGGCTGCTGAGTAGTATTTTGGCGCAAATTCCTTCCAGAATCGCTCTTCTGGCACGATAATTTTATCTGGAGTTTGTCCGATCACTTCTGCAAAGAAGGTGTCGAGTGGCAATTCTGGAACTAAGGACTTGAATTCTTCCCACTCATAGGGATGGTAGAGTTTGTTGTATTCAGATTTTTCTTCATTTGACAAGACATATTTAGCCAATTCTGCATCTGCCGCAATAACCTTATCTAGGATATCCTTGATTTCTACTTCTGAGAATTCAAATTTTGGCAAGAGTTTTTCCATCATCTGACGCCAGATAGCCAGCAATTCCGGACCTTTTTCGTTGCCTTCTTCATAGTAGGTCGTATCCGGCAAGATGAGAGCAAGAGATTCTCCCCACAAGACATTCATTTGGGCATTCATAAAGTCTGGTGACACGCTAAATGGCATGAGATTTGGTTTGCCAGCTAGCTCATAGGTACCCAGCTTGCTGGTATAGTCTTCAAAAGAAGACAGAGCCTTGATTTCATTGATCAAGGGCATGACTGGTGCCACACCAGCTGCTTCTCGCACATCAAAATCTGCCACCATTTTGTGGTATTTGACAAAGTTTTGCAGAATGCTATCTTCAGGCAATTCTTCTCCTCTTTGCCATTTTCCAGTGATATCCAACATCAAGTTTTCGATGTCTCGATCTAAGTCCATAAAACCACCGGTTGACGGTTTGTCATCAGGAATGACTGCTGTTTCAGCCCATTTTCCATTGACATAATCATAAAAATCATCTTGTAAACGTACCATGATCTTCTCACTTTCATTCTTTTGTAATAACCTTATCAAAAATAGGAACTTTTTTCAATGATTTCAAATGATTTAAGTTAAATTATTTTATAAATTAACTTGACTTAATTTTTTTATTCATGTATATTAATACTAAAGGAGGAAACTCATGATTCAAATTGAAAACCTTCGTGTTGCTTATCAGCAAACGCTGGCCCTAGAGGACCTTTCCCTCACCATCCAGGGCCCGACTATCCTAGGCATTCTTGGACCCAATGGGGCTGGAAAATCAACCCTAATCAAGGCCATGCTGGGACTTCTTCCTCATTCAGGAAGGGTCCAGCTTGATCAAAAAGATCTCAGCCAAGCTCTTCAACGAGTAGCCTACGTCGAGCAAAAAACAGCTATTGATTTCCACTTCCCCATCACGGTACGAGAATGTGTCTCACTGGGTCTCTATCCCCACCTTTCTATCTTCAGGAGAAAAAGCAAAGAAGATCTCCAAAAGGTGGAAAATGCGATGAAGCTTGTCAATCTTCTTGATCTAGCGGATCGCCAGATTGGCCAACTTTCAGGAGGGCAATTCCAACGGGTCCTGATCGCCCGCTGCTTGGTCCAAGAAGCAGATGTCATCTTTTTGGATGAGCCCTTTGCTGGGATTGACTCCGTTAGCGAAGACATCATTATGCAGACACTAAAAACCTTGAAAAAAGAAGGCAAGACCATCCTGATCGTCCATCACGACCTCAGCAAGGTCCCAGCTTACTTTGACCAAGTCCTCCTCCTTCATCGCAAGCTAATTGCTTTTGGAAAAACAGAGGAGACCTTTACCAAGGAGAATCTGCATGCCGCTTACGGTCATGAACTCTTTATAGGAGGTGGAGTCGGATGATTACAGAATTTATCGATGGATTACAACAATTTCATTTCCTACAAAACGCCTTTATTACTGCTATCGCCATCGGAATTGTTGCTGGTGCGGTCGGATGTTTCATTATTTTACGAGGCATGTCTCTCATGGGAGATGCCATCTCACACGCGGTCCTTCCAGGGGTGGCTTTGTCCTTTATCCTGGGTATCAATTTCTTTATTGGCGCCATTGTCTTTGGTCTTTTAGCTTCTGTCCTCATCACCTATATCAAGAGCAACTCCATCATCAAGAGCGACACTGCGATTGGGATTACCTTTTCTTCTTTCCTCGCCTTAGGGGTCATCTTGATTGGAGTCGCTAAAAGTTCCACCGACCTTTTCCACATCCTCTTTGGAAATATCTTGGCCGTGCAAGACCAGGATATGTGGATGACCATTGGTATTGGTGTGGCGGTCTTACTGGTGATTGTCCTGCTCTTTCGTCCCCTACTGCTCACTTCTTTTGATCCTGTTCTGGCTCAATCCATGGGCGTCCGGGTCAAACTCTATCACTACCTGCTCATGGTGCTCTTGACCTTGGTTTCTGTCACTGCCATGCAGAGTGTCGGGACCATTCTCATCGTCGCCATGCTCATCACACCCGCTGCGACAGCCTATCTCTATGCCAATAGCCTCTGGTCCATGATGCTCCTTTCATCCGGATTAGGTGCTCTAGCTTCTATCCTGGGACTCTTTATTGGCTACAGTTTCAACATCGCCGTCGGGTCTTGTATTGTCCTCACTTCTGCTGTCTTCTTTCTCATCAGCTTCTTTATCGCTCCTAAGCAGAGAAAGAACAAGCACGCTCTTTCGCCTCATTAAAGGAGAAACACATGAAAAAAATCGCTTCTGTCCTTGCTCTCTTTGTGGCGCTCTTATTTGGTCTTATGGCCTGTAGCAAAGACTCTTCTTCCAAGTCCTCATCTGATAAATTGAAAGTCGTCACCACCAACTCCATCCTCGCAGATATCACTAAAAATATCGCTGGGGACAAAATCGAGCTCCACAGTATTGTCCCTGTCGGTCAAGATCCCCACGAGTACGAACCACTCCCAGAAGATGTCAAAAAAACTTCACAAGCAGACCTGATCTTCTACAATGGGATCAACCTCGAAACGGGTGGCAATGCTTGGTTTACCAAGTTGGTCAAAAATGCCAATAAAGTAGAAAACAAGGATTATTTCGCAGTGAGCGAGGGAGTCGACGTCATCTACCTAGAAGGTCAAAACCAAGCTGGAAAAGAAGACCCTCACGCTTGGCTCAATCTCGAAAACGGGATCATCTATGCTAAAAACATTGCTAAACAATTGATCGCCAAAGATCCAAAAAATAAGGACTTCTACGAAAAAAATCTAGCAGCCTATACTGAAAAACTCAGTAAGCTCGACCAAGAAGCCAAGCAAGCATTCAATAACATCCCAGCAGATAAGAAGATGATCGTAACCAGCGAAGGTTGCTTCAAGTACTTCTCCAAAGCCTACGGCGTCCCATCTGCCTATATCTGGGAAATCAACACCGAAGTAGAAGGGACACCCGAACAAATCAAAACGCTGGTAGAGAAATTGCGTCAAACCAAGGTGCCGTCTCTCTTTGTTGAATCCAGTGTCGATGAACGTCCTATGAAAACTGTCTCTAAAGATACCAATATCCCGATCTTTTCAAAAATCTTTACTGACTCGATCGCCAAAGAAGGCGAAGAAGGCGACAGCTACTACAGCATGATGAAGTGGAACTTAGACAAGATCGCAGAAGGATTGAGTCAGTAGACCATTCAGATTTCTAAACAAATCAGTGGCCCCTCCACCGGTATTGCGGTACAATAAAAACAAAAAAGGAGTCTTTTTATGGCAACATTTTTAGGAAACCCTGTGACCTTTACCGGATCTCAACTTCAAGTAGGGGAAATGGCCCATGATTTTTCATTGATCACTCCAGCTCTTGAGAAGAAATCTTTAGCTGATTTTGCTGGCAAGAAAAAAGTCCTCAGCATTATCCCATCCATCGACACAGGTATCTGTTCGATGCAAACACGTCACTTCAACCAAACCTTATCGGATATGGAAGACATTGTCGTCTTGACGGTCTCTGTCGACCTTCCTTTTGCTCAAGGTAAATGGTGCGCTGCTGAAGGGCTCGACAATGCCATCATGCTCTCAGACTACTACGACCATTCCTTCGGGAAAGCATACGGCCTCTTGATTAATGAATGGCACCTACTTGCGCGTGCTGTCTTGGTCTTAGATGCGGATAACAAGGTTACTTACGTTGAATACCTAGAAAATATCAACAGCGAACCAAATTACGACGCTGCAATCGAAGCCGTCAAAGCACTTGGATAAATGAAAAAAGAGGTCTGCGACCTCTTTTCCATTGCTATAAAATCCGATGGAGTCCATTCTGTAGGAGGACACGCCAGCGTAAGCGAGGGATGCCTCTGAGGAAACTCCGCACGCGCTGTGCCACTTGTTGCTTGTAGCTCTTGCCTCCTTGTGCAAAGACTCCTTTTCGACTCCAGTAGCCTTCGACACTGCGATCATTTTTAGGGGCTAAATAGCGAACACCTTGACGATAAAGGACCTGCTTCCGAAAGGCTGGGTCCCAAGCTTTGACGGGGTCAATATCTAAGTCCTTATGGGTCCGTCCCCTAGCCAGCCCGTAGTTAAAACTAGCCCCATTGACAATGCCATTTTCAGAAACTTCTACTGGATCGACTTCATTGAGAAAACGCCCGGCTTGATCGAGAATATACTCCGTATGGAAATTTAACAAGACCTTGAAATTGACTTGTTGGGAGGCCCCTGATGGATAATGAAGGTGACCATCTGGCCCTAGGGAGACCTTATTGTGAAGGCGGGCAGCCGCATAAGCATCCACCGTGACCTCTCTAGCCTTTTGTATGTAAGCTTGTAAGGCCTCCTCGTCAGTCTGTCCAGCTCTGGCCTTATGCGTCCGAACCCATTGGGCTTGGTAACTTGAAAGTAGGTAGCGTAACTGGTGAACCTGGCGTTTCAAGAGCTGATCTCCCGACTGATCTGCTAAGGGATCCTTTTCAAAGGCCACCTGCACGACGTGTGAAAAAGCCTTCCAAAAGTCGGAACCTGGCGGACAATCTGGAGCCATCCTACTCAGAAGAAAGGCTGTTTCTTCACAAGTTCCGGAAAGGTCACTTGGCATAAGAAGAATTTTCATGACTCCCCTCAGCAAGTCTTGGGCAGCCGTTTCCGTTAGATCTTTGATCTCTTGAAACCACATATTTTGAAACAGAGGACTGGCAAAGAAAAAGACAGACTGGTATTGTTCTTGGTAGGCTTGTGGATCTTTCAATCCCTGCAAGTGCTTCTCTAGATAGGCTAAACTACTCTCTCTCCAGCCTAATCTCACTAATTCCCGTCTGTTCATAGTGCCGTCCTTTCTATGCTTCTATACTACCATCTTTTGGAGCTTGAGACAATTCTCATTACTCCACTAGCGTTTTTGAAGATTTTTTTGATATACTAGAAGTGAGCGAAGAAAAGAGGAAAGCATGACACCAAACAAAGAAGATTACCTCAAGTGCATTTATGAAATTGGCACAGAAGTAGAAAAAATCAGCAACAAGGAAATCGCGAGTCGCATGCAGGTCTCTCCACCCGCTGTGACAGAGATGATTAAGCGTATGGTCTCTGAAGGACTCTTGGTAAAAGATAAGACCCATGGGTATCTACTAACGGATCTAGGATCGCAGTTGGTCTCTGATCTCTACCGCAAGCACCGTTTGATCGAAGTATTTCTTCTGGAAAATCTTGACTATACAACTGAAGAAGTCCATGAAGAGGCAGAAGTTCTCGAGCATACCGTTTCTGAACATTTCATTGACCAGCTGGATCACATGCTTGGAAATCCTAAGACCTGCCCTCACGGTGGGACAATTCCAAAGAAAGGCGAAAGGCTTGTCGAAGCCTACCAAGACCGTCTCAGCGAAGCGACCCAACCTGGTCTGTATATTCTGCAAAGGGTCCATGACACCTATGAATTGCTAAAATTCTTAGACCAGATCCATCTCCAGATTGGGGATACTATCGCGTTTCAACGGTATGATGACTACACAGGCCTCTATCACTTAGTCATCCAAGGACAAGAAATTTCTATCAACCAAGTGATCGCCCAACAACTCTATATCGAAAAACATGCAGTCTAATCCGACTGCATGTTTTCTTACTTATGGATTTTTTGTATCTAACAAAATCGTCACTGGACCATCATTGATCAATTCAATCGCCATATCGGCCCCAAAGATCCCTCGTTTGACAGGGACTTCTTTTTCTAATTGATCATTAAAGGCATCATATAACTGACTGGCCATGTCTGGCTTGGCAGCACCTGTAAAAGCAGGACGGTTGCCTTTTTTGGTATCCGCAAAGAGGGTAAATTGAGAGATCGATAAGATTTCCCCTTGGATATCTTTGACCGAAAGATTCATCTTATCTTCCTCATCTGAGAAAATACGCATCTGCGATACCTTGCGGACCGCATAATCCAAATCCTTCTGGTCATCCTCAGGCCCCACTCCCACTAGGAGCAACAAGCCTTGCTGGATCGCATTGTAGACTTGACCATCAATGGAAACTGAGGCACTCTTAACCCGTTGAATCACTAATTTCATTTGATTATCCTATTTTATAAATCTATTTGGCATTCACTACTAACCTTCAAAGAACATCAACTTCAGACAAGGCAGCGAGACGAAGACAGTACTGTAGTACGGCAAGGCGAGCTAACCAAGCAATAAAAGAGTTCTGAACATATCCTAGCTTCTTCAAAGAAAATCGACATCAGACAAGGCAGTGAGACGCAGGCACACTATCTGAAAAGTAAAGGCTGTTCAGTTGCTTTTAGTGCGAGGCAGCGAGACGAAGACAGTACTGTAGTACGGCGAGGCGAGCTAACGAAGCAATAAAAGATAACTGAGTAGCCGACTAGCCGTTGGTACGCTTAACAGAGTACACCTCCGGCACACTCTTAATCTTATCCACAACCGTTGTCAACATCGATAGGTTCGGAATCCCAAAGGAAATGTGGATATTGGCAAATTTCATGTCTTTGGTTGGTTGGGCATTGACAGTTGAGATCATCTTAGCTGTATTGGAGAGGACTTGGAGTACATCGTTCAGAAGTCCGGCACGGTTGAGTCCGTATATATCGATGTGGGCGATATAGTCTTTGGTCGTGTTGTTATCTTCCCATTCTACATCAATCAAGCGTTGCTCGTAGTTGTCTTGAGCTCGGAGATTCATACAGTCCTGACGGTGAATCGCAACACCGCGTCCTTTGGTGATATAGCCGACGATTTCGTCGCCTGGAACTGGGTTACAACACTTAGCAATCCGGATCAAGAGCCCAGAAGCGCCTTGGATGACCACGCCACCTTCGTGACGGACCTTCAAGGTGTCTTTTTTATTTTCAACCTTGACCTCACCACCTTTGACCAGCTCTTCTGCTTCTGCGCGTGCCTTAGCCCGCTCTTCTTCTCGGCGTTCATCCTCCGTCAAGCGGTTAAAGATAGTAATAGCCCCAATCTCTCCAAAACCAATCGCCGCAAACAAGGCTTCTTCTGTCTTGTAACTTGATTTTTGTAGCACTTTGTCCATGTGTTTTTTGTCCATGAACTTATTGGCTACCAAGTCATGCTCGTGGAATTGGGCCATCAAGAGGTCCCGACCACGGTTAATAGATAATTCCTTGTCTTGATTTTTAAAGAACTGACGAATCTTGTTGCGCGCCTTGCTAGTTTTAACAAGGGTCAGCCAGTCACGGCTCGGACCAAAGGAGTTGGCATTGGTGATAATCTCCACCTGATCTCCCGTCCGAAGTTTGGTATTGAGGGGCACCATCCGGCCGTTGACCTTGGCACCAATCGCTTTTTCCCCAACCTTGGTGTGGATTTCATAGGCAAAATCGATCGGTCCGGAATCTTTCGGAAGCGAGCGCACGGTTCCATCTGGTGTGAAGACGTAAATCTCTTCTGCCAGGATGTCTTCTTTTACATTTTCAACAAATTCTTTGGCATCGCCTGACTGGTCTTGGAGTTCCATCATCTCCTTGATCCAGTTCATCCCAATAGCCGATTCCTTGCTGTTGACCTGACCCTTGATACCTTTTTTATAGGCCCAGTGAGCCGCAACCCCGTATTCGGCAACCTCGTGCATTTCCTTGGTTCGGATCTGGAATTCAATCGGCCCTTTAGGGCCATATACAGTCGTATGGATGGACTGATAACCATTGGCCTTCCGGTTGGCTATATAGTCCTTAAAACGCCCCGGCATTGGCTTCCAGAGCTCATGGATATAGCCCAGCATGGCATAAACATCACTTGGAGTGTCCAGGATGCAGCGGATGGCAATCAAGTCATAGATTTCATCGAAGCGTTTCTTCTTATCCTGCATTTTGCGATAGATCGAATAGATATGCTTTGGTCGACCATAAATTTTCCCATGCAGATGGCGTTCCCCAGCATAGGTCTCGATCTTGTGGACAACCTCTTCGACCAACTCTTCTCGCTCGCGACGTTTTTCCTTCATCATATGAGAAATCTTGTAGAATTCTGTCTCATTCAAATAACGGAAAGACAAATCCTCCAGTTCCCATTTGACGCTGGAAATCCCGAGACGGTGGGCGAGTGGCGCATAGATCTCCATGGTCTCACGCGAAATGCGCTCTTGCTTATCCTTGCGCAAATGCTTGAGGGTACGCATATTATGCAAGCGGTCTGCCAATTTGACCAAAATGACACGAATATCTTGAGACATGGCCATGAGCATCTTGCGATGGTTTTCCGCCAACTGCTCTTCATGGGACTTGTACTTGACCTTCCCGAGCTTAGTCACCCCATCGACAATCACGCGCACATCATGACCAAATTCGCGCTCTAAATCATCTAAAGTCGCATCCGTATCTTCCACGACATCATGCAAAAAGCCACAGGCGACCGTCACAGCATCCAGTTTCAGCTTGGCAAGGATTCCTGCCACTTGAATTGGGTGGATGATATAAGGCTCGCCAGACTGACGGAATTGCCCATTATGGCAATCAACCGCATAGACCAAAGCCTTTTGCACAAAAGCAACATCTTCAGGTGATAAATATTTTTTTGTAAGGGCAACGACTTGGTCCCCTGTTAAATTCTCTTCTTTCGGCATGTATTTTCTCCAGTTTCTTGGATACTATTTTAACACTTTTAGCAGCAGATGGGAACCAATGAAGCTACTTTAATATACGGATACTTCTCGAAGATCAGTCTGGGATCCACCTTGCTTTCATCATTCTTGTAAAAAAATAACGAAGCGATTTCTTCACTTCGTTAGTTCATTAATTCTGTGACAACACTCACTGCGCTAAGAGCGTAGAGTGGAGCTGTTTCTGCTCGAAGAATCCGAGGACCAAGTCCTGCAAGAAGGGCTCCTTTAGCTGTAAAACTTTCGATTTCTGCAGGGGAGAGGCCTCCCTCTGGCCCAAAGATAAAGAGCAATTTGCTTCCAGCTTCCAATCCGGTCAGCGACTGAATCAGAGCGGCCGCCTCTCCTTCTTTGGCAGACTCTTCATAGGCCACCACAATCCGATCAAACTGGCCGAATTGAGCCAGAAAGTCTGCCTTTTTCTCAAAAAGGGTAATGCTTGGGACGAGATTCCGCTTACTTTGCTCGGCTGCTCCAAGGGCGATTTTTTCTAGTTTCTCAACTTTTTTGCCCAACTTCTTGCCATCCCACTTGGCAACAGACCAGTCTGCAGGAAAGGCCCAGATTTGGCTGGCACCGAGTTCCGTCACTTTTTGAGTGATGAACTCCAGCTTGTCTCCCTTGGGAAAGCCTGATGCGATGGTCACTTGGACTGGCAGTTCCACATTGTCAGCTAATTCCTCGATTAGCTCCAACTGACGCGCCTCCACATTGACCACGCGCGCCAAGCGCTTGATCCCATCATCAAAGACTAGAGTAACTTCGTCCTCTTCTTTTAAGCGCATGACCTGAAACATGTGCTTGCTGGTTTCCTTGTCCTCTATGGTGACAGGTGAGCTAGCCAAGCCTTTTACAAAATACTGCTGCATGCTAGCCTCCAATCACACCGGAGACATCCTTGGTCTTCTTGAAGACGCAGGCATTCCATTCCCCTTGGATCATGTGGGTTTCAAGGAAAAATCCAGCCGACTCAGCCGACTCACGCACCATGTCCCACTTGTCCTTGATAATGCCACTCATGATCAGGTAACCTTCGTCCTTGACCAAACGATAAGCATCATCTGTCAGATGGATAAGGATATCCGCTAGAATGTTGGCCACGATGACATCTGCCTCAATCTCCACGCCTTTCAGCAAATCACCTGGGGCTACATGGATGTTTTCCATGCCAGAATTGAGCTCAATATTTTCCTGAGCGACACGAACCGCCACATCATCCAGGTCATAGGCGAAGATTTCCTTGGCACCTAGAAGTGAGCTGGCGATAGAAAGGACACCTGAACCAGTCCCCACATCTAGCACTGTTTCGCCACCGCGAAGAACCTGCTCCAAGGCAAAGAGGCTCATCTTGGTTGTCGGGTGGGTTCCTGTTCCAAAGGCCATACCAGGATCCAGCTTGATAATCTTTTCTCCCGCCGTTGCCTCATAGTCTGTCCATGACGGCACGATGGTCAAGTCATGAGTGATACGAGCTGGTTCATAGTATTTCTTCCAGTTGTCGGCCCAGTCTTCCTCAGCCAAGGCAGTCGTCCCCATCTTGACCTCTCCTAGATCCATAAAATCCGTCAATTCTGCTAAGCGAGCCTGCAAGTCCGCTTCAACCGCTGCTACATCAACCGTTTCCGGGTAGTAGGCCGTCACCACGATTTCTTCTTGCTGCTCGACATCAGGAAAAATCTCACCAAAGCGGTCGACATTTCCCACATAGTCCATGCTGTCTTCGATTGCGACCCCTTGGGCACCTAACTCGATCAAGAGATTGGAGACTAGCTCCTCACCCTCACGCTTCACTGTAACTTTTAACTCTTGCCATGTTTCCATCATTAAGATACCAAGCCCGTAAAACACAAAGCCAAAATAGGAAACTCTCTGAAGA
>JAGZZN010000108.1 GCA_018377375.1 Streptococcus parasanguinis | reverse complement strand
AAGCTGATGAAATCAGCGTAGTAGAGCCCACTCAACCACTGCGTCTTGCTCGACAATCCAAAAACAATTGAGAGGCTAGGACTTTTGTCCCAGCCTCTTATCTATTTGACTGACAAAAGGGGGGATTGATGGTAAAATGAGGATGAGATTAGGAGGAGATGGAATGAAGAAGAAAATAAAATGGGGCCTTGTCTTATGTTCGGTACTTATACCAGTATGTTTGAGTGCCTGCAAACAAGGAACTGTAGAAAAACAAGGTTCTTCGAATAAAGAAGTACAGAAGACAATCGATCGAAAAAACATTCATTTTGACAAAACAGGACCAGCTGCATCATTTGATTGGGATGCAAAGAACAGTATCAGATACATAACGTTTGAAAAACTTCCACAATATATGAGGTCAGATGATAGCGATGGTATTTCAATATATGGACAGCAACCGAATGAAGTCTCTCTATCTGAGGAAGGAAGAGTTCAAAAAGCTTTGCAGGTCGTTGAAGGAGTCTATGTAGATCCAAGGGGAATAGACACAGTAATCAAGGCCAATGGGGCAAAAAATCAAGAGGATATGTATACTCGACTCTGGAACGATTATATTATCCCTAAAATTGAAAAAAACAGTAGTACTTTTGATCCAAATACTTATGTGGAATATCTTGGTGAGAAGTACCCCCTCAAAATATATGGTCCCATGTATTTGAAGCTCATGACGAATGCATTGAGCTTTGGAAAAAAATATGAATTAAAGGGCTATGCAGTTAAGGGAAACAAAGTATTCATTCGCATTCAGGCACCAACTTACTTCCCAGAGCTTTTATCGAGAGGGAATAAATATTATAAAAATCCTAATGAGTCAGATTTCAATCAAGCCTTCTATGATTGGCTCGATGAATTCCATCAAAGGTATGCTGAAAAAGAAATAAATCGAGATGATCATATTTCCTATATCATGCTTTCAACAGTTTTACAACAGTTAGTTAACAAAAATTTCGAGGCAACCTCATTATCCGGTTATGCTTATAGTAAAACTTCGCCTACGGAATTCACGGTTGAAATGGAAGTGACAAATCAAGGTGATGTTCGAATTGATTTAAAAAACTTGGCTATTCTCTTACAAATCCCTCAACAAATGAAGGGGGATAATCAGTATGGTAAGCAAGATGAGAATAATATCTTTTGGACCATCCCATCTGGAAATAATAGTGACGGACAAAAGATAAAAGAAAAATTAAAGAATTTTAACCCAAAAAATCCTGTTAAAAGCTATGCGATTGGAGAGCCAGTTCTATTTGCTAATGGCTTAGAAGTTACACTGAATAGTGTAACAGACGATCCAAATTTGGATGTTCAGGATGATCAAGACCGTATCGATACAAAGAAAAAACAACATCGATTGATCGTCGAATTCACCCTATCAAATACAACACCTCTCAGTATTGAAAATACTCCAGATTATACAAATGTAGATCTCTATGATGGCCATGGCAAATCTGCTTATATGCTGAATAATACTTTAAATTACAAACAGCCAACAGTCCTTGAAGCAGGAGAATCTGGTATATATAAAATTAACTATTTAACAGATGGGGATGGACCATTTACGGTTGTTTATGGTGATGCAAAATGGGTCGTTCAAAAATAGTCATGTCATATAATAGGAACTTCTCAATTATCATTAGAATTTTCAATCGGTTCATAGGTTGTTCAGATATGACTGCTGTAAAAAATTAATCGATTAGGTCGGATTTAGCAAGGAGGTCAGGCTATGAAGCCCAACTATTTCAAACTATTCGCAGGAATTCCACTTATTCTTTGTTTCTTTCTTCTTTCCAGTTGCAAGATCATGAAACCGAGTGATTATAAAAAGGCGAAGGAAGTAGTCAGCAGTGAGCTTGCTAAGGTTGGTCTGCATGGGGATGTGACCATAAACAAACTGGATTGGACTGCTTTGGAAATCCCAACTTATCATGTGTCTTATACCTACTCTGAGAAAACCTATGATGGACAAACAGTGACATTAGAAACGGATACGGTGTTTCATAATGATTGGACAGATACAACTAGCGACCATCTTCCAGAGTATAAGGAAGCGTACTTGAAGCAGCAATCTGTCCAAAAGAAGGAGAAGGAAATTGAGGGACAATTAAAGAAGCAATCTCTAGGTCTTCCTATTAGTTTCTTTGGTTTTTTATCTAACTCCAACCGTGATGAGAAGGAGCAAATTCTAGATAGTATCGCAAGTCAAAATCTCAAAGAAGGGAAAAAGGACTTTGCTGGTTACTATCAAATCCCTTTTCAGACCTTAATCGATCAAGAGTTAATCCGTATGACTATTTATATAAAGGATGGTGTATCCGTTAAGGAACAAGACTTAAAAGCAGCAGCCAAAAAATTAGACGCTAGCAAACTACCGGATGGTGCCTATGATTTCTACTATTCCAAAGGCAGTTACGCCGATTCCATTAGTTACTCATTCAAGGTCAAAGATGGGAAAGTTGTTTTTTATGAAGATCAAAAAGAGAGAGTAGAAAGCCAAAACTAAAGAAAGATCCTACGTATCCGATTAGAACGTTGGTCAATCTAATTATTCAGTATTTTATAGGGAGCCAGGACTTAACGTCTGGCTCCTTTATATTTGATTGAGATTTTACAAGGAAATTAGCTCTGAAGTCTATTTAATTTATAGGAAGAACAGATTAAAAAAGAGAACCTTTCGGTTCTCTCTATTTGTTTCAACTTCTATGAATGAGAGTAGAAGTTTCTTCGTTAGGGGGTTGATAGAAGTAAGGACTGTTCCTAATGATACGATTAGTTATCAGTCAATTTCCGTTTGATTCCAACAGCACCTGCTAAGACAAGAATTCCGGAGAAGACAAGTCCAGATGCAACAACTTCACCTGTGTTTGGAAGAAGCGATTTGCGACGTCCACCATTGTTTCCACCATTTGAACCTGGCGCACTTGGTGTCGTTGTGGTACCAGAATGACTAGGTTTATTTGGATTTTCTGTTGTAGATGAAGAAGTCTTAGGTTCTACAGTTGTAGTCGTAGTGGTTGTTGTATCTTCCTCACTACTATTATGATTTTCTGGTTCCTCTGGTGTTGTAGTAGGAGGAGTCTCAGGTGTTGTAGTTGAAGTAGTCTTAGGCTCTTCAGTTGTAGTTGAAGTAGTCTTAGGCTCTTCAGTTGTAGTTGAAGTAGTCTTAGGCTCTTCAGTTGTAGTT
>JAGZZN010000027.1 GCA_018377375.1 Streptococcus parasanguinis | reverse complement strand
GATGAAATCAGCGTAGTAGAGCCCACTCAACCACTGCGTCTTGCTCGACAATCCAAAAATAATTGAGAGGCTAGGACTTTTGTCCCAGCCTCTTTTTTGTCTCAGAGTGGCTATTTTCAACCCTGTCGCTGAAGCGTATGAATATTACTTTTTGGGGGATTTGAGTGTATCATCTGCCATTTTTCTTGTAAATTCGTCTATAATCTGCTATAATTGTGACTAATCGAATCAATCCTTTAATACTGTCCAGAGAGGCAGGCAAGGAGCTATGGAAATGAAAGGCCTGGGAAGACCAGCCTATATTTTGTGTATCTCCTTGTTGTGGGGGATTTTTTTGTATATTGAAAAGTGGTTTGATAAAAAAGAAATCGTCGATGATGGAGCATGAAGTACTCCCTTACGATTTGGTCATCGAAGGTAGACGTTTTTGTTCAGCCATAGCTTGTCGCATCTTAATTTTAGGAGGTTTTTACGATCGTGAATGACGTTAAATATGATGTGAATGATATGCCAAAACCTGGTTTATTGGTTGGTTTATCTTTCCAGCATTTGTTTGCCATGTTTGGGGCGACAGTGCTGGTACCAATTTTGGTCGGAATTGATCCTGCCATCGCCCTCTTCTCATCTGGTTTGGGAACCTTGGCTCACTTGACTGTGACCAAGTATAAGATTCCAGCCTACATGGGATCTAGTTTTGCTTATATTGCTGCTATGCAGATGCTGATGAAGTCAGATGGAATCGCAGCAGTTGCGCAAGGTGCTATGGCGGGTGGCTTGGTCTACTTGTTTGTAGCTCTGATTGTTAAGCATGCGGGTAAAGATTGGATTAATAAGGTCCTTCCACCAATCGTGGTTGGTCCCATTATCATGGTAATTGGTTTGAGTCTTGCGGCGAATGCAGTCACTGATGCGACAACCTTAAATAAAAGCTATAGTGGTTATGCTCTATTGATTTCGATGGTGACCCTCTTTGCGGTTATCCTCTTTAACATGTATGGCAAGAAGATTGTCGGTGTCGTCCCAATTTTACTTGGATTAATTGTGGGCTATATTTTCTCATTGGCTCTTGGTTTGATAACAGGACATAGTTTTGTCAATTTCTCAGAGGTAAGTGCGGCGCATTGGATTCAAGTCCCAAACTTTGACATTCCATTTGTGGATTATAGCTTTAAGCTCTATCCAAGTGCGATTTTGACCATGGCTCCGATTGCCTTTGTGACCATGACGGAACATTTTGGCCACCTCATGGTTTTAAACAGTTTGACTGAGCGTGATTACTTCAAGGATCCAGGGCTTGATCATACGCTTACTGGTGATGGCTTGGCACAGATTATTGCTGGATTCTTTGGAGCTCCTCCAGTAACTTCTTATGGGGAAAACATTGGGGTTATGGCCCTTAGTAAGGTCTACTCAGTTTACGTTATTTCAGGCGCAGCAGTGATTGCGGTTGTCATGAGCTTTATTGGGAAGCTATCAGCACTCTTGCACTCTATTCCAACTCCTGTATTGGGAGGTTTGTCTATTGCCCTCTTTGGGGTTATCGCTGCTAGCGGTTTGAAAATTTTAGTTGAACATAAGATTGATTTTGATAATAAAAAGAATCTCTTGATTGCAAGTGTTATTTTGGTATCAGGGATCGGTGGTTTGATGATTGACCTTGGTGGTCTTCAAATTACAGGTGTGGCAACTTCAACGATTCTAGGAATCGTGTTGTACCAAATCCTTCCAGAACCAAAAGCTGACGAGGCTTAGTCCATTCTGGTAGTGAAAAAGTTTGAATGGATTTAAACATTATAAAAAACGAGGAACAAACTCTGATGGCAGAGCTGGTGTTCCTCGTTTTTTTATTGTGGATCGGATTTCCAAAGAGGCCTTCCTTCATTAGTTGAATGCATTTTTTAAAAGGCAATGCTTATTATCGTGGTGGAAGACCAAGGGCGATGCGCCCGTATCGGCTGATTCGTGTAATTTTCCAAGCGGGTGACCAAGTTACTTCAACCTTGACATCTTCGATCCCCTCGATTTCTTTTAGGCGAGCGACGATTTCGATCGGAAGGCTCTCAGCACAGCTACAAGCCGTATCGGTAAAGGTCATAACCACCTTGCAAGTGTCGGCTTCATCTAGATGGATCTCGTAGATCAGTCCTAGGTTATAGACATCTAACTCAACATCGGTATCAAATACAAGCTCCAATTTTTCGATTAACGGCTTCTCTAGTGCCAGGGCGCGGTCATTGATTTTGATATCCTCTCTCATCGCAAGATCCTTTCAGTGTAGTATGGCTTCCATTTTCTCATAATTCGGCTGATAAGGCAAGAAGAGAAAGAGGATTTGAACGTGTCGAACGAAGGAAATTCGGTCCAGTCTCCATTTCTCTTCGAATTTGTGGTAAAATAGAGGCAAAAGTAAGACAAAGGATGAAGGCTATGAAATTACAAAAACCAAAAGGGACCCAGGATATCCTTCCTGGCGATTCAGCGAAATGGCAATATGTAGAAGGCTTTGCACGCAAGGTCTTTGCGCGATACAATTATGATGAAATTCGCACACCGATCTTCGAACATTATGAAGTCATCAGCCGTTCAGTAGGGGATACGACGGATATCGTTACCAAAGAAATGTATGACTTCTATGACAAGGGAGACCGTCATATCACGCTTCGTCCAGAAGGAACAGCTCCTGTTGTCCGCTCGTATGTAGAAAATAAACTCTTTGCGCCTGAGGTACAAAAACCAAGTAAGTTTTATTACATAGGCCCAATGTTCCGCTATGAACGTCCTCAAGCAGGTCGTTTGCGTCAATTCCACCAAATTGGGGTAGAATGCTTTGGATCGAGCAATCCTGCAACAGATGTCGAAACCATTGCCATGGCAGCGCAATTCCTGAAAGAATTGGGAATTGACAATGTGACCTTGCACTTGAACACCTTGGGAAGCCCTGCCAGTCGTCAGGCTTATCGCCAAGCCTTGATTGATTATCTCTTGCCAATGAAGGATCAATTGTCTAAGGACAGCCAACGTCGCTTAGAAGAAAATCCGCTTCGTGTCTTGGATTCAAAAGAAAAAGAAGACAAGGCGGCGGTTGAACAGGCTCCTTCCATCCTAGACTATCTAGATGAAGAAAGCCAAGCGCATTTTGATGCGGTTCGTCGGATGTTGGAAGACTTGGGATTAGCCTACGTCATCGATACCAATATGGTGCGTGGCTTGGATTACTACAACCACACGATTTTTGAGTTCATTACAGAAATTGAAGGCAATGAATTGACAGTCTGTGCGGGTGGTCGCTATGATGGTTTGGTGGAATACTTCGGTGGCCCTGCGACAGCTGGTTTTGGATTTGGTATCGGTGTGGAACGGATCCTTCTCGTTCTTGAAAAGAAAGGCATTGAATTACCGATCGAAAAAGGATTAGATGCTTATATTGCCGTTCTAGGAGATGAGGCCAATGAAGCAGCGCTTAGCTTGGTTCAAGCCCTTCGAATCCAAGGTTTCAAGGCAGAACGTGACTATCTTGGACGTAAGCTCAAGGCACAATTTAAGTCAGCAGATGTCTTTGCGGCCAAAGCCTTGATTACCTTAGGAAGCAGTGAGGTTGAAAGTGGTCAAGTCACTGTGAAAAACAACCAAACTCGTCAAGAAGTAACGGTAGCTCTTGAAAGCTTGAAGAAAGACTTCCCATCTGTTTTAGCAGAGTTGGGATTGGCTTGATCGAACGGGAAAGACAAGGATAGACAAGATTTATCTGGGAGTAGGGGCAAAATGGTTGCTCCTGCTCTCTTTTATCTTGATTCTGTTTGCCGACCTTTGCCAAGATTTGGCGAAAAGCCGTTAAATTTTCTGACATTTATGATATAATGAGAAGACTACTAGTAAAGGAATGAAACAGTCATGACATTAGTTTACCAATCAACACGAGATGAAAAAAATACTGTAACAGCTAGTCAAGCTATCCTTCAAGGGTTGGCGACAGATGGCGGTTTGTTTACTCCAGTCTCTTATCCTCAAGTAGAGCTGGATTTTGATACCCTCAAAGACGCTTCTTACCAAGAAGTGGCCAAGCTTGTTTTGTCAGCCTTTTTGGACGACTTTACGGCAGAAGAGTTGGACTACTGTATTTCTCATGCTTATGACAGCAAGTTTGATACTCCAGCTATTGCTCCTCTTGTCAAACTCGATGGGCAATACAATTTGGAGCTTTTCCATGGTTCAACCATTGCCTTTAAAGATATGGCTTTGTCGATCTTGCCTTATTTCATGACAACAGCAGCTAAAAAGCACGGTCTGGAAAATAAAATCGTCATCTTGACAGCGACATCAGGGGACACTGGTAAAGCTGCCATGGCAGGTTTTGCCGATGTTCCAGGTACTGAAATTATTGTCTTTTATCCAAAAGACGGTGTCAGCAAGGTACAAGAGTTGCAAATGACGACTCAGACTGGGGACAATACCCATGTCATCGCCATTGATGGAAACTTTGACGATGCCCAAACCAATGTGAAACATATGTTCAACGATGTTGAACTACGTGAAAAATTGGCAGCCAACAAGATGCAATTCTCATCAGCCAACTCCATGAACATTGGCCGTTTGGTTCCTCAGGTTGTCTATTACGTATACGCCTATGCGCAATTGGTGAAAACAGGTCAAATCACAGCTGGAGAAAAAGTCAACTTCACCGTCCCAACAGGAAACTTTGGAAATATCTTGGCAGCTTTCTATGCCAAACAAATCGGTCTTCCAGTTGGGAAATTGATCTGTGCGTCAAATGAAAACAATGTCTTGACAGACTTCTTCAAAACACATGTCTATGATAAGAAACGTGAGTTCAAGGTGACCACCAGTCCATCAATGGATATTTTGGTCTCTTCAAACTTGGAACGCTTGATTTTCCACTTGGTAGGCAATGATGCCACAAAGACCAAAGAGTTGATGGAAAGCCTTGTTGCAACAGGTCAGTACCAGTTGTCCAACTTTGATGCAGACATCTTAGATTTGTTTGCGGCTGCATACGCAGATGAAGCAGAAACGGCTGCAGAAATCAAGCGGGTCTATGAAGCGTCTGATTACATCGAAGACCCTCATACAGCCGTAGCATCAGCCGTTTATCAAAAATACCGGACCCAAACAGGGGATGCTGCTAAAACAGTCATTGCCTCTACAGCAAGTCCTTACAAATTCCCTGTTGTGGCAGTAGAAGCGGTGACAGGCGAGACAGGTCTAGGCGATTTCGAAGCCTTGGCTAAATTACACACACTCTCAGGTGTTCCTGTGCCACCGGCTGTAGACGGCCTTGAAACTGCACCGGTTCGCCATCGTACAAGCGTGGCAGCCAAAGACATGCAAGCAGCCGTAGAAGACTACTTGGGACTTTAATTCTCTGTATTAGAAAGATCAAAAGAGCCGTTTGGCTCTTTTATATACGCATGAATTCATACAAAAAAATCTTAAATATCGCTCTTCCTGCCATGGGTGAAAATTTCTTACAAATGCTGATGGGCATGGTGGACTCTTATTTAGTGGCTCACCTGGGATTGATTGCCATTTCAGGTGTTTCCGTCGCAGGGAATATCATCACCATCTATCAAGCCATCTTTTTGGCACTGGGTGCGGCAGTTGCCAGTGTTATGTCCAAAAGCTTGGGTGAAAAAAATCAAGCCAACATTGCCTACCATGCGACAGAGTCACTGAAGGTGACCTTGTTGTTGAGTGCTCTCTTAGGAGGGGCTTCGCTGTTATTTGGACGCCAGATGATTTCGCTGTTGGGGACTGAAGCTGCAGTAGCCGAAAGCGGGGGGATTTACCTTTCCTTGGTCGGCGGGACCATAGTTCTCTTAGGCTTGATGACGACCTTGGGCTCCTTGGTTCGGGTGGCCAACAATCCACGTATTCCTATGTATGTGAGCCTGTTGACCAATGTTTTGAATGCTTTATTCTCCTCTGTGGCCATTTTCCTTTTTGGCTGGGGCATTGTTGGTGCGGCTTTGGGGACTGTGCTGGCCCGTCTGGTGGGCGTCATCCTCTTGTGGCAAAAGGTCCAGCTACCCTTTGCCCCCCTTCGTTGGGGATTGGATCGTAAGCTCTTGAACTTAGCACTTCCAGCTGCCGGAGAGCGGCTGATGATGCGGGCCGGAGATGTGGTGATCATTGCGATCGTGGTTGCTTTTGGGACCGAGGCAGTCGCAGGAAATGCCATCGGAGAGACCTTGACCCAGTTTAACTACATGCCTGTGTTTGGGGTGGCCACAGCGACGGTCATGCTCGTAGCACGGAGCTTGGGTGAAGGTGATCTTGAGCAGATTGCCCGCCTTCGAAAGCAGTCTTACTGCTTATCCTTTGTGTTGATGTTGCCCATTGCTCTGAGTATCTTTTTTGGTGGCACCCTTCTGACCCATCTCTACACACAAGATGTGAAAGCGGTAGAAGCTAGCTTGTCGGTTGTCCTCTTTTCTTTGTTGGGAACGCCCTTTACAGCAGGAACGGTCATCTATACAGCTGTTTGGCAAGGCTTGGGAAATGGGAAGCTTCCATTTTATGCAACGACGATTGGCATGTGGGTCATTCGAATTGGAGCCGGTTATCTGCTTGGAGTAACTCTTGGCTTTGGCCTTCCAGGGGTCTGGACTGGGACCTTGCTCGACAATGGCTTTCGTTGGCTATTTTTGAGTCAGCTATATAGACGAAAAGTAGGAGAGAAAAAATGACAAAACGAGCCTTTATTTGGGATTTGGATGGGACCTTGCTGGATTCCTATGATGCTATTCTGGCAGGTCTTGAGGAGACCTATGCAACTTATCAGCTTCCGTTTGACCGAGCCAGCATTAAAGACTACATCTTGAAGCATTCGGTTCAGGATCTTTTAGTAGCGGTAGCGGAGGAGTATCATCTGGACGTGACCGACTTGAATCATCGCCGAGCTGAAAGTCTAGCAGAGAAAAATGCCCAAGTCCTTCTGATGGAGGGGGCGCGTGATGTCCTATCCTGGGGACAAGAAGCCGGAATTGAGCAGTTTGTCTATACCCATAAGGGAGAGAATGCTTTTGTCATCCTGCGGGACTTGGGTTTGGAATCTTTTTTCACAGAGATTTTGACCAGTCAAAGTGGTTTTGCTCGCAAGCCTGACCCAGAAGCTGCCATGTATCTGATGGAGAAGTACGGGTTGGAGCCAGAAAAGACCTACTATATAGGGGATCGGAGCCTGGATATTGACTTTGCAAGAAATAGCCAGATTCAGAGTATCAATTTCTTGACGTCTGACTATCAAGGCAATCATCAGATGAACACCTTACTAGATATTCCAGGTATTTTAGACGCTGAAAAGAATCTGTAAAGAATTTGTTTTCATTTTGAAATAAAGTCGTAAGCTTTCTTTAAGAAATGTCCGCTATAATAGAACCATAAACAAAGACCTCCTAACTTTGTTTAGAAAAATCCTAAAACTTTTCTTTTTCATAATAATCTCCCTAAGAGTCGCCAAATCAGGCGGCTTTTTTTGTGCGAAAAAACAGTACAAGCTCTTTTCCTTGCAAAAGGATATGAAATATTTTATAATTGACTAGTCAATTATTGATTTATCAAAAAAGAATAGAGGAAGGGACATGGCAGAAATAAATGATTTGCTCTACCAACTACGCTTGGCGGATCAATCAACTACGCAACTCTTTGAAAAGCGCCTAGGGATTAGCTTAACGCGTTACCAAATTTTGCAGGATTTATTAGAACAAGCGCCTTGCAATCAGATCGCGGTTCAGGAGCGCTTGCGGATTGATCCAGCTGCTTTAACGCGGCATTTCAAAATTTTAGAAAAGGAAGGATTTGTCCATCGGAGTCGAAATCCAAAGAACCAGCGGGAAATCTTAATTCATTTGACGGATACGGCCTATAATCGTTTGGTCAAACATCCCCCTCGCCATCATGTGGCAGTGAAAGATCAGATGAATCGGATTTTGACCACTCAAGAACAAGAGCAATTTTCTTACCTGCTGGACAAATTAGTATCTGGCATTGAACAAATAACAGTTGAATAAAAAGGAGAATCTACGATGTCATTATTGACGATTATTTTAGCAAGTCTTGCTGCACTGGAGCATTTATATATTTTTTATTTGGAGAGCATCAGAACCACATCTGATACCACAAGTCGGGTTTTCAACATGGATAAAGAAGAACTTGCTCGCCCATCTGTGACCTCTTTATTTAAGAATCAAGGGATATACAATGCCTTGATTGGTGTGTTCCTCTTGTATGGATTGTTTGTCTCTAAAAATAGTGAAGTTGTTACGATTTTTGTGCTTTTTATTATTGGAGCTGCGGCCTACGGTGCGATGACAGCCAATAAAAAGATTATCTTGACCCAAGGTGGTCCTGCGATTTTAGCTTTGCTGAGTATCCTATTGTTGGGATAAAAAAGACGTTCCGCTAGGGATCTTTTGGCTGATTTTATTAAATAAGTGTAGAAAAAAGTATAAAAAAAGACTAAAAATTTTATTGACTTTCTAAGAAAAAGGGTTATAATGGTAGCAACAGAAAAGTAATGAGTCAGCTATTTTCAGGGAGCTTGTGGGAATTGTGAACAAGCAATAGCGACTGATGAAAATTGGACTGTTATGATTAATGAATTCTAACCCATGTGAATTCGGTTGGCACCCCTTACCGTGCAACTCCTTGATAGAGGAGATAGAGATGTAGGGAAAGACCAGCTATTTTTCCCTATAAAAGAGGTGGCACCGCGGACACTACGCCCTCACACAGTTTTTGTGTGAGGGCTTTTCTATGTGCCTTAGCAAGCGAAGCGAGCTTAGGCACATTGATCCCAAAGCGAGAATTGAGCGTGGGATATCCTTGATAGCCTTAGCAAGCGAAGCGCGCTTAGGCACATAGATCCCAAAGCGAGAATAGAGCGATGGGATAACCTTAATTGCCTTAGCAAGCGACGTTACGATTCATTAGAAAAAGAGTTCTAAAAGAGAGGTTTCTGATATGAAAAAAGTTTTATCTGCTGATGTGTTGAGTCCAATTTTGGCTTATATGCGTTTGGATGCGCCCCATAAAATGATCTTGGAGTCGATCCCTCGTGAAAAAGAGAATGCGCGTTTTTCAATTGTAGCCTATCGGCCAGTCAGTGAAGTCAAGTTTGAAAATGGCGTCCTCTATTACAATGATAAAATTGTTGAAGAGGATCCTTTGGACTTTTTGAATCGCATCACGGTCAAAACGAAAACTTCTGAAGAGCTTCCTTTTAACGGTGGGGCGATTGGATTTGTCGGCTATGACTTGATTGGCCTCTATGAGAACATTGGTTCCATTCCTGAAGATACGATCGGCACCCCAGATCTCCACTTTTTCTTATATGAGAGCTATGTGATTTTTGATCACAAAAAGGAAAAGGTCTATGTGGTGGAAGAGAACCTCTATAGTGGACGGAGTGAAGCAGAGCAAGCATCGAGCTTGGAGCAAGTATTAGCACAATTGGCAAGACCTGCAAAAGAAGAGTTTCAGGACAAGGACCTGCATGCGCTTCATTTCCACAATCATTTGGAGCAAAAAGAGTTTGAGGAAATGGTGGCCCTAGCGCGGGACTATATTCGAAAAGGAGATATGTTCCAATGCGTGCTCAGTCAACGTTTTTCAGCTGATTTTTCAGGAAAACCGCTAGATTATTACCGCAATTTGCGCGTGACCAACCCTTCGAATTATCTCTACTTTTATGATTTTGGGGAGTACCAAATTATTGGTGCCAGTCCAGAAAGTCTGGTGTCGGTCAAGGATCGAGTGGTGACAACCAATCCCATTGCGGGCACGCGTCCAAGAGGGATTGATGAAGAGGCTGATCGGCAATTGGCAGCTGATTTGGCAGGGGATCCAAAAGAAGTCGCAGAACACCGGATGTTGGTAGATCTAGGGCGAAACGATATTGGTCGTATCGCTCAAAATGGGTCGGTTGAAGTGACCAAATATATGGAAGTGGAATTCTTCCGTTATGTGATGCACCTGACGAGTGTAGTCAAGGGTCAATTACTTCCTGGACTAGCCTCCATTGAGGCTCTGAAGGCAACTCTTCCAGCGGGGACCGTTTCGGGTGCTCCCAAGATTCGAGCCATGAAGCGAATCTATGAGGCAGAAAAAGAGAAACGAGGCGTCTATGCGGGGGCTATTGGCTATCTCTCTGTGACGGGGGATCTCGATTTTGCTATTGCGATTCGAACCATGATCCTCAAAAATAAGAAGGCTTATGTGCAGGCTGGAGCAGGAATCGTTTATGATTCGATCGCTGAAAATGAATACCAAGAAACCGTCAATAAGGCAAAATCGATGACAAGGATTGGAGAAGAAGGATGATTTTATTAGTCGATAATTACGATTCATTTACCTACAATTTAGCGCAGTATATCGGAAAATTCGATGAGGTCCAGGTGCTTCGAAATGATGATCCGGATTTGTACCAGGTTGCCCAAGAAGCAGATGCCTTGGTATTTTCTCCAGGTCCAGGTTGGCCAAAGGATGCGGGCAAGATGGAGGAGATGATCCGAGATTTCGCGGGGGTCAAACCAATCTTGGGGATCTGCTTGGGGCATCAAGCGATTGCGGAAGTTTTTGGAGGGCGTTTGGGATTGGCGCCACAGGTCATGCATGGCAAACAAAGCCAGATCCAGCTAGAAGCTCCCTCTCCGCTATACGCGGGTGTCGCAAAAGAAGTCCCAGTCATGCGTTACCATTCGCTGACGATTGAAGACATGCCAGAGGAGTTTGTCATTACCTCTCGGACGACGGATGATCAAGCCATTATGGGAATTCAACACCGCAGCTTACCGATTTATGGTTTTCAATACCATCCAGAAAGTATCGGGACGCCAGATGGGCTCAAGACCATCGAAAATTTTGTCAAACTAGTCAAGGAGCGGAAGATGAAACAAGTGCTTGCAAAAGTGGCGGAAGGAATGGATCTAACCAGTGCAGAGTTAGAAGCTGCTATGGAGGAAGTCGTTGCTGGTCGTGCTTCAGAAGCCCAGGTGACGGCCCTTCTTCTAGGTCTCAAAATGAAGGGAGAAACGGTTGAAGAGCGGACGGCTATTGCAAAAGTGATGCAGGCTTATGCAGTCGCTATTCCTACAGAAGTTCAAGGAGCGATGGACAATTGTGGAACTGGGGGCGATCGTTCTTATAGTTTCAACATTTCAACAACAGCTGCCTTCGTCCTTGCTGGTGGTGGCATCAAGATGGCGAAACACGGAAATCGTTCGATCTCTTCTAAATCCGGTTCTGCGGATGTACTAGAAGCTCTAGGAATTAACCTTGATTTGGGTCCAGAAGACTTGGGACGAGTGTTTGAAAAGGCGGGAATTGTCTTCCTATTTGCCAAAAATCTGCATCCTGGCATGCGCTATATTATGCCCGCTCGCTTGGCGCTAGGGGTTCCAACGGTGATGAACTTAACCGGTCCTCTTATCAATCCGATTCCTCTAGAAACCCAGCTATTGGGAACCAGTCGTCCAGATATGCTGGAAAGTACGGCGGAGATTCTAAAGAATTTGGGAAGGAAACGCGCAGTGGTGGTGAGTGGTCCACAAGGTTTGGATGAGGCAGGCCTTGATGGAGAAACCCAGCTCGCTATTCTGGAAAATGGACAAGTTACCTTATCCAGCTTTCAACCAGAAGATATGGGAATGGAGCGCATCGAAATTGATCAAGTACGTGGTGGAGACGCTAAACGCAATGCAGAAATTTTGCTCAGTGTCTTGAAGAATGAAGCGAGTCCCTTCTTAGAGGTGACTGTCTTGAATGCTGGCCTTGGTTTTTATGCCAACGGCAAAGTAGATTCTATCAAGGAGGGGATTGCCTTGGCACGTGAAGTGATTGCCAGTGGGGCCGCCCTTGAGAAATTGAGATTATTACAGGAGTATCAAAAATGAGTCAAGAATTCTTGCCAAAGATTCTAAAGGAAAAGGCGCGTGAAGTGGCTGTGATGAAAGAAGAGGAGCTCCAACCTTTGCGCGAGACCTACCGCCTGTATGATTACCTAAAGAGTCATCCAGAAAAGCTTCAGGTCATTGCGGAAGTGAAAAAGGCCAGCCCGAGTCTGGGAGATATTCATGTTGATGTGGATATCGTCGCGCAGGCTAAGACTTACGAAGAAAATGGGGCCGTGATGATTTCTGTCTTGACCGATGAAGTGTTTTTCAAGGGCAGTATCGAGTATCTCCGGGAAATATCTAGTCAGGTGCGTATCCCCACCCTCAACAAAGATTTCGTTGTGGATGAAAAGCAAATAATTCGGGCGCGAAACGCAGGGGCGACCGTGATCTTGTTGATAGTTGCAGCCTTACCAGAGGCTCGTCTGAAGGAGCTCTATGAGTTTGCGACCCATCTTGGCCTGGAGGTCTTGGTGGAGACCCATAATCTGACAGAACTAGAGATCGCTCACCGGATTGGGGCTCAGACCATAGGGGTCAATAATCGCAACTTGGTGACCTTTGAGACAGATCTTCATACTAGCCTGGAATTGGCGACAAGCTTTGAACAAGAACCGGTTTACATCTCGGAGTCTGCTATTTTCACAGCAGCAGATGCGCGTATGCTGGCTCCTTATTTTAATGGCATTCTCGTTGGGACAGCCCTCATGAAGGCAGACAATGTGGCTGAAAAAGTAAAGGAGTTGCAGATTGACAAAGGTTAAAATTTGCGGATTGTCCACTCCAGAAGCCGTGCAGACGGCTGTTGAAGCCGGTGCGGACTACATTGGTTTTGTCTTTGCACCAAGCAAACGGCAAGTCACGTTGGAACAAGCTCGGCAGTTGGCTACAGGGATTCCAAAGGGGGTTCAAAAAGTCGGTGTTTTTGTATCACCACAAAGAGAAGAAGTGGAGCAAGCTTGCCAAGTTGTGGGCTTGGACCTGATACAAGTGCATGGGCCGATGGATGAAACCATCTTGCAAGAGTTTCCCCAACAAACGATTCGCGCTGTTCAAGTGGGGAAAGATACAGCTCTTTCTGAGACCAGTGGCGATTATCTGCTCTTTGATGCTCCTGTAGCAGGAAGTGGGCAGACTTTTGACTGGCAAAAGCTCGAAACCCAAAATTTCACAAAGCCCTTCTTTATTGCAGGAGGCTTGACGGAAGACAATGTAGCAGATGCCATTCGCTTCTTTCATCCTTATGCGGTGGATGTATCCAGTGGGGTCGAGACAAATGGAAAAAAAGATCAAGAAAAAATAAAACGATTTATAGAAAGGGTCAAGCATGGCATATAAACAACCAGATAAAAACGGATTTTACGGGCGGTTCGGGGGACGATTTGTCCCTGAAACCTTGATGACAGCAGTTTTAGAATTAGAAGAAGCCTACAGAGAAAGTCAAAAAGATCCTTCTTTTCAAGCAGAATTGGATCAGCTTCTGAAACAATATGTCGGTCGGGAAACACCGCTCTATTACGCTAAAAATCTTACCAAGTACGTCGGTGGAGCCAAGATCTTTCTTAAAAGAGAAGACCTCAACCACACAGGGGCTCATAAAATTAATAATGCCCTAGGACAAGTTTTATTGGCACATCGGATGGGCAAAAAGAAGATCATCGCAGAAACAGGGGCCGGACAGCACGGTGTTGCAACGGCAACGGCAGCTGCTTTATTTGATATGGAATGTACCATCTACATGGGGGAAGAAGATGTCAAACGCCAAGCCCTCAATGTCTTTCGGATGGAGTTATTGGGCGCCAAGGTTCAATCAGTAACAGATGGGTCACGTGTTCTCAAGGATGCGGTCAATGCTGCCCTTAGAGCCTGGGTAGCAAATGTGGAGGATACCCACTATATCATGGGTTCTGCTCTAGGACCTCACCCATTCCCAGAAATTGTCCGTAATTTTCAAAGTGTCATTGGCCGAGAAGCCAAACGCCAATTTGCAGAGCAAAATGACGGTGCGCTGCCAGATGCCGTCCTAGCCTGTGTAGGAGGCGGATCGAACGCTATTGGGCTCTTTTATCCTTTTGTTGAGGATACCTCTGTTGCCATGTATGGGGCAGAGGCTGCTGGGTTTGGAGTGGATACAGACCAGCATGCAGCAACCTTGACCAAGGGACGTCCGGGAGTCCTTCACGGTGCCTTGATGGATGTTTTACAGGATGCCCATGGACAGATTTTAGAAGCCTTCTCGATTTCAGCAGGTCTCGATTATCCAGGAATTGGGCCGGAGCATTCTTATTTCCATGAAATCAAGCGGGCAACCTATGTGCCAGTGACAGACAAAGAAGCCCTAGAAGCCTTTCAATTGCTTTCGAAAGTAGAAGGAATCATTCCAGCTCTGGAATCGAGCCATGCTATCGCCTATGCGGTGAAATTGGCTAAGGAGATGGGGCCTGAAAAATCCATGATCGTTTGCTTATCAGGTCGTGGGGATAAAGATGTGGTACAAGTCAAAGACCGCCTAGAACAAGAGAGAGGAGAGTAAGATGGGAAAGACCTTAACAGAGCATTTACAAAAGCTGAAAGACCAGCAGCAAGGAATCTTTGTTCCTTATATTATGGCAGGAGATCATGAAAAAGGCTTAGCAGGTTTGCAGGAAACCATCCAATTTTTGGAGGAGCTTGGTGTCTCAGCCATTGAAGTTGGCATTCCTTTTTCAGATCCGGTGGCAGATGGCCCTGTGATTGAAGAGGCAGGATTACGAAGTTTAGCCCATGGGACGACGACAGAGGGTCTGGTGCAAACGATCCAGCGTCTGGAGACAAGTGTTCCTTTGGTCATCATGACCTATTTCAACCCCTTGTTCCAATATGGGCTCGAAAACTTCTTTAGAGATGTAGAAGGAACAGCGGTCAAGGGAGTGATTATTCCGGATCTTCCTCATGAGCATGCAGATCTGGTAGAGCCTCTCTTAGTGGATAAAGACATCGCTTTGGTGCCGCTAGTGAGCTTAACCACAGGAATCGAGCGCCAGAAGAAATTAATCCATGATGCAGAAGGATTTATCTATGCCGTTGCTGTCAATGGGGTGACGGGGAAAGCTGGTAGCTATCGAGATGATTTGGATCACCACTTGGCCCAATTACACGAAATAGCGTCCATTCCTGTTTTAACAGGTTTTGGAGTTTCCAGCATGGAGGATGTTCACCGTTTCAACAAGGTCTCAGATGGGGTTATTGTGGGGTCCAAAATTGTTAAGGCTCTCCACCAAGGGGAGACAGACGCCATCGCTCGTTTTATTTCTCAAGCAGTGAAGGGCTAGAAGCTTCATTTCATTCATCATCAGCTTGATTCTCCTAGATCAAGCTCTTTGTCTACTATTTTAAACATTCCCCTCGTTTGTCTTTACAAACGAGGGTTTCTCGTTACAATAGAGGTAGTAACAAGAAAAGAGGAGAAGAGAATGATAAGCCTTGAAGAGATTGATCAAGTTGTCCAGTCAGGTCCTTTTGATCCCACCTGGGACTCTCTTAGCCATCAAGTCTGTCCGGATTGGTATCGAGATGCCAAATTTGGAATGTTTATCCACTGGGGTGTCTACAGTGTACCTGCTTTCGGTTCGGAATGGTATTCGCGAAATATGTATATCCAAGGGAATCCTTGCTATGACTACCATCGAGAGCATTTTGGAGACCAGGCTAGCTTTGGTTACAAGGATTTCATTCCTCTTTTTACAGCAGATCGCTTTGATCCGGCATCTTGGCTAGATCTCTTTCAAAAATCGGGAGCTCAGTATCTTTTCCCAGTTGCGGAGCACCACGATGGTTTTCAGATGTATGCCTCTACTCTCTCGCTTTATAATAGTTTAGAAATGGGGCCGAGACGAGATGTCTTAGGAGAGCTGAGGGAGGAAGCAGAAAAACGTGGCCTGCACTTCTGTACGTCCTCTCACCGGGCAGAACACCAGTTTTTCTTTTCACATGGCAAGGAATTCACTAGTGACATTCCGCAAGAAGTCCCAAGAGACAGCCTTTATTGGCCAGCCGAGCCAGAGCCCAAGGATCATTTTGATCTGACTTCCAAGCCTTATCCAAGCAAAGAATTCTTGGAAGATTGGCTTTTGCGAACCTGTGAACTGGTGCGGGACTACCAACCAGAGCTCCTATATTTTGACTGGTGGATCCAGCATGAGAGTTTCCGTCCCTACTTGATGCGCTTTTTAGCGTATTATTACAATCTAGCAGCACAAGAGGATCGCAAGGTGGCTGTTTGTTACAAACAGGATGCCCTCCCTTTCGGTTCAGGAATCGTCGAGATGGAGCGGGGAGGCTACGGAGAGACGCAAGCCTTTCTGTGGCAAATGGATACCGCGATCGCCCGTAATTCTTGGTGCTATACCCAGGATCTAGCCTACAAGACCAGTAAGGAATTGCTACAAAATTTAGTCGATGTTGTGGCAAAAAATGGCAATCTTCTGCTCAATATTGGCCCCAAGGCAGATGGTACCATCCCTGAGCAAGACCGAGACATCCTCACAGAGATCGGGGACTGGCTGGCAGTAAATGGAGAAGCCATTTATCAGAGTCGGCCTTGGCGGGTGTCATCGGACGGACCAACCGAGGCCCAGGAAGGTTCCTTCTCAGATGGAGAAGCGCCACTCTATACCAGCCAAGATTTCCGCTATACCATGCGTGATGGCTTTCTTTATGCTATCCAGCTGGAACCAAGTGGAAGGATAGAAGAGCTGACCTTACCGTCTCTCGCCTATGATCTCAAGCAACCGAGAATTCTTCATGCGCGCATTCAAAAGCTAGAGCTCCTTGGAGAAAATCAGCCCCTTTCTTGGAGCCAAGATGAGACAGGGCTCCATCTTCAGTTACCAGCTTGCAGCAAAAAACAACCGCGTGTTTTGCGCCTCAGCTTTTAGTTTTCTTGAAGCTTTCTATAAGGAATCGTTTAGGTTTCTCTTGTATACTGTACTCATCCAATAAGAAATGAGGTACAGAAAATGAAAATCTCAGTCAATTATCCAAAACGCTTTAAGAAATTGCCACAACAAGGTTCTTGTTACGGCGAATAAACACTTCTCTTCATTTTTCATAAGAAACTCCTAAAGAAGGCTCTACCCGAAAGGGTAGAGTTTTTATGTACCAGAGACCTTGTGATTCGTGGTATAATAGGCCTATGGAAAAAAAGAACAAATTACTACTCATCGACGGGTCTTCCGTCGCTTTTCGTGCCTTTTTCGCACTCTATAATCAAATTGATCGCTTCAAAAATGCCAATGGTCTGCATACCAATGCGGTTTATGGCTTTAACCTCATGTTGAGCCATCTCTTAGAGCGCATCCAACCGACCCATGTCCTCGTTGCTTTTGATGCAGGAAAGACGACTTTTCGGACGGAGATGTATGCCGACTACAAAGGGGGCCGTGCAAAAACTCCAGATGAGTTCCGCGAGCAGTTTCCTTTCATTCGTGAGCAACTGGATCATTTGGGAATCCGCCATTATGAGCTGGCCCAGTATGAAGCGGATGATATTATTGGAACACTAGATAAGATGGCAGAAACTACTTCGGTGCCATTTGAAGTCACCATTGTCTCTGGGGATAAGGATTTGATCCAGCTGACAGATGACAATACGGTGGTTGAGATTTCCAAAAAAGGGGTAGCGGAGTTTGAGGAATTCACTCCGGCCTATCTCAAAGAAAAGATGGGGCTGACACCAGAGCAATTTATCGACCTCAAGGCCTTGATGGGAGATAAATCGGATAATATCCCAGGTGTGACTAAGATCGGAGAAAAGACAGGAATCAAACTACTCCTAGAGTATGGCTCTCTCGATGGTATTTACGAGCATATCGATGAGATGAAGGCTTCTAAGATGAAGGAAAACCTCATCAATGACAAGGAGCAGGCCTACCTATCCAAGACTCTCGCAACCATTGATACCAATGCGCCTATTGAAATTGGACTTGACGATATCACCTATACGGGCCCTCATCTAGAAAATCTCGCCAAGTTTTATGAGGAGATGGGCTTCAAGCAACTCCGTCAGGCCTTGGATCTCAGTGGAGAAGAAGCAGCTCCTGTAGCCATTGACTATACAGAAGTCGAGCAAGTCACTTCAGATATGCTCACGGAAGATAGTTTCTTCCATTTTGAGATTTTTGGGGACAATTACCATACGGAACCCATCATCGGTTTTGCATGGGGGACCGAAGGTCAGCTCTACGCGAGTACAGATACTGGTCTTTTACAAACACCGATTTTCAAAGAATTTCTCGAAAAAACGCCCCTCAAGGTCTATGACTTCAAGCGGGCCAAGGTCTTGCTCAGCCACTTGGGCATTTCCCTTCAAAATCCCGCGTTTGACAGTCGATTGGCCAAGTATCTCTTGTCGACCGTAGAGGACAATGAAATTTCAACCATTGCGAGTCTCTATAGTCAGATTGCGCTGCCGCTGGACGAAGTCGTTTATGGCAAGGGAGCCAAAAGAGCTATCCCAGAAAAGGCGGTCCTATTAGAGCATTTGGCACGGAAAGTCGCTGTTCTACTGGATACCGAAGAGCCCATGGTAGAGCAGTTGCAGGCCCATGACCAACTAGATTTGCTCTATGATATGGAGCAACCGCTAGCAGCTGTTTTAGCCAAGATGGAAATCGCAGGGATTAAGGTGGAACGCCAGACCCTCCAAGACATGCAGGTGGAAAACGAAGCAGTCTTGGAGCGCTTGACCCAAGAAATTTACGAGCTGGCGGGCGAAGAGTTTAACATCAATTCTCCAAAACAATTGGGCGTCATCCTCTTTGAAAAATTGGAACTCCCTCTTGAATATACGAAGAAGACCAAAACCGGCTATTCCACAGCCGTTGATGTCTTGGAACGCCTAGCTCCTATCGCACCGATCGTGTCTAAGATTCTTGAATACCGCCAAATTGCTAAGATCCAGTCGACCTATGTCATCGGTCTTCAAGATTGGATTTTGGAAGATGGGAAGATCCATACCCGCTATGTACAGGATTTGACGCAGACAGGCCGTTTGTCCAGTGTGGATCCCAACCTGCAAAACATTCCTGTCCGTTTGGAACAAGGTCGTCTCATTCGTAAAGCCTTTGTCCCAGAAGAGGAAAACAGTGTCTTGCTGAGTTCGGACTATTCACAAATCGAACTGCGCGTCTTGGCCCATATTTCGGGAGATGAGCATTTGATTGACGCCTTTAAACATGGGGCAGATATCCATACATCGACTGCTATGCGCGTTTTCAATATTGCAAAACCAGAAGATGTGACGCCGAACGACCGTCGCAATGCAAAAGCAGTAAACTTCGGCGTGGTTTATGGAATTTCCGACTTTGGACTGTCTAACAACCTAGGGATCAGTCGAAAAGAAGCCAAGGCTTACATTGAGACCTACTTCGAACGCTACCCTGGCATCAAGGACTATATGGAGAGAGTGGTACGGGAAGCGCGTGATAAAGGCTATGTGGAGACCCTCTTCAAGCGTCGTCGGGAGATTCCAGATATCAATTCTCGCAACTTCAATGTTCGAGGCTTTGCGGAGCGGACAGCTATTAACTCACCGATCCAAGGATCTGCAGCAGACATCTTGAAAATTGCCATGATCCACTTGGACCAAGCGCTAGAAATAGGAGCATACAAGACCAAGATGCTTCTTCAAGTGCACGATGAAATCGTTCTGCAAGTGCCAAGTGATGAACTGGCAGCGATCAAAGAACTCGTCAAAGAGACCATGGAATCTGCTATTGAGCTTGCGGTACCACTAGAAGCCGATGAGAATGCAGGCAAAACATGGTATGAAGCCAAATAAGATTGAGTTTATTCAAAATAGAAAGCGGTAGGAGACTTTTTAGTTTCCTACCGCTTTTAATGACAAACACTTGCAATGCCTTCCGTATTGTTATACTATTTAAAGAAAGGAAACGCATACAAAAGGAGATTCTTATGGCTTATTCATTTCGCAATCCTAGTGATGGCATTATCAAACATTACCTAGAAACGAGCAAGATCATCGCTGTAGTTGGATTATCTGATCGTGAAGACACAACCAGTCATCGTGTCAGCAAAGAGATGCAAGAGCGGGGCTATCGGATTATTCCTGTCAACCCTCGTGCAGCTGGTGGCCAGATTCTTGGAGAAACGGTGTATGCTAGCTTGCAGGAGATTCCTTTCCCAGTAGATATCGTCGATGTATACCGACGCAGTGAGTTTTTACCAGATGTGGCACGTGATTTTATTGAGACGGATGCGAACATTTTCTGGGCACAATTGGAGCTGGAAAATCAAGAAGCAGAAGAAATCCTTCGTGGAGCTGGACGAGAAGATATCGTCATGAACCGCTGTATCAAACGGGAACACACCCGACTGATCTTAGGAGACTCCCTATACGGTTTATAAATGATAAACAATTGATCATAGAAGAAAACCCCAGCTTGCTGGGGTTTTCTTCTTACTCTTATTCAGTTTCATGGCTTGGATGGCCTGTAAAATGACGTGGCCCTTGTTTAATCTGCTTGATTTGATCATAAAAGGCAATTTGGCAGTTGATAAAGTAAGGCATGGTGTAAAAGCCGATGACATCGCGCGTGAAGTAATTCAGGAAGTACCAACCAATCAAGGTTAGATCGAGCACCAAGCGATTGCTGCGGAACCCTTTCATGGTTTCACGACTTTGGCGAAGGACTCCAAAGGCTCCCTTGTAGTCGCCGTCTCGTAATTGCTCATAGAGGATCAATTCGACCAGGCTGAGACTGTAGTATTGTGGCAGGTAAAAGAGGAGGCCGAGTAGGCCCAACACAACACCAGCAGTCATCAGAGGCATTTGTTGCATGAGAGATTGGAATTCAGGACTAGAAGCACTCAAAGTGCTTGGGTTGCTCACCTTATCGTAGATCGCCAAAAATCGAATGCTGGCGTAGGTACTGATGAGGCTCCCCACATAGAGGATGACTCCCCATAAAAAGAGAACGGCTTGCTTCAAGATCAAGGTAGCAAATACAGAGGTAAAGCGATCTTGTTTAAAGATATCTAAGACGCGTGTTCGGTGTTCGATCTTGGGATTGATCGTATCTAAATAGCTAAAAGTTGCACCGACCACTAAAATAGAGATGACAAAGGAGACGACAGAAGGAAAGAGCTGCCGCTGGATCATGTAGACACTTGCTTGCTGCAAGGTCATATCCGGTAGTAGATCGATCAGATCTTGCCCACTTACGAGAAAGTTAGCAAGAATGGTCAACAGGACCGGCAAGGCAAAAAGGATAGCTAAGCCCGGTTGCTGGACTTGCATGGTACGTGCCCGGAGGCGAATCAATTTAAGGTTCATAGATGACACTCTCTTCATAGTAGTACTTTTTATTATAACATAAGTCCGTGACAGAGCCGGTAAAATTTGGTACAATCGTACAGGTGCTCACAGGAAAACTGTGACAGGAATAAGAAGGCTGGGACTGTCTTTCCCAGTACGGAGGTAACCATGACAGATTCACCGATTCAATATCGATTAATCAAAAAAGAAAAGCATACAGGTGCTCGTCTGGGAGAAATTATCACCCCTCACGGGACCTTCCCAACCCCAATGTTTATGCCTGTAGGGACTCAGGCAACCGTTAAGACCCAATCGCCAGAAGAACTCAAGGAAATGGGTTCCGGAATTATCTTGGCCAACACCTATCATCTCTGGCTTCGTCCAGGAGATGACTTGGTCGCAAAAGCAGGAGGATTGCACCAGTTCATGAACTGGGATCAGCCCATTTTGACAGATAGTGGAGGTTTCCAAGTCTATTCACTAGCGGATAGCCGCAATATCACAGAAGAAGGGGTGACCTTTAAAAACCACCTCAACGGCTCGAAAATGTTCCTTTCTCCAGAAAAGGCTATTTCCATCCAAAACAATCTAGGGAGCGACATCATGATGTCCTTTGATGAATGCCCTCAGTTCTATCAGCCTTATGATTATGTGAAAAAATCAATCGAACGGACCAGTCGTTGGGCAGAACGTGGCCTTAAGGCTCACCGTCGTCCCCATGATCAAGGTCTTTTCGGGATTGTCCAAGGGGCTGGATTTGAAGACTTGCGCCGTCAGTCCGCCCAGGATCTGGTCAGCATGGACTTTCCAGGTTATTCCATCGGTGGATTAGCTGTTGGGGAAAGCCATGAAGAGATGAATGCAGTACTTGATTTCACAACTCCGCTCTTACCAGAGAACAAGCCGCGTTATCTCATGGGAGTAGGAGCTCCAGACAGCCTGATCGATGGGGTTATTCGTGGAGTGGATATGTTTGACTGTGTCTTGCCAACGCGGATTGCTCGAAACGGTACCTGCATGACCAGTCAAGGACGCCTGGTAGTAAAAAATGCGCAATTTGCAGAAGATTTTACACCGCTGGATCCTGAATGTGATTGCTACACTTGTAAAAACTATACCCGAGCTTATCTTCGCCACCTCCTCAAGGCAGATGAAACCTTCGGTATTCGCTTGACTAGCTACCACAACTTGTATTTCTTGATCAACCTCATGAAGCAGGTCCGTCAAGCCATCATGGATGACAATCTCTTAGAATTCCGTGAGCATTTCGTAGAAAAATATGGCTATAACAAATCAGGACGGAATTTCTAGGATGGATCGTGAAAGACTACTAAACTCCATAGTAAAAAAGATACAATCGGGAGAATTACGAACACTTGGAATCTATGGTCATGGAGGGTCAGGGAAAACAACCTTTGCAAAAGCACTCTGTGAGCGATTGGACCTCATGAAAGTTAATCTTTTAGAGACGGATCCCTATGTTATTGGAAGTCCAAGAGGATTGGTTGTACCAAAAGACTCCCCAGGTCAAAAAGTGACCGCATGTCTGTCGAGTGCTCACGAATTGGCTAGTCTAGAACGAGATATTCAAGCCCTTCAAGCGGGAATGGATATACGAACGATTGATCAGCCATGGTCTCCAAGCCACATATTATCTGGGAACAAGTCTATTCTCATCGTAGAAGGGATGTCAGTGGCTTTTTTACCCAAGTCTTTGTTTGATCAAACCATTTGTTTTTACACAGATGATCATACGGAGCTAGAAAGACGATTAAGCAGAGACGTCGCCCAACGAAATCGAGAAATGGACTTCATCTATCGAACTCATCAGATCAGGCGAGAACAATACCATCAGTACTACCAACCGATGGAAGGTGAAGCGGATATCCTGGTCAATACATCACAAGATCAGTTTCATATTGAAAAAGAATAAAAAGTTCTACGGAAAAGTAGAACTTTTTTGATTAAATTTCATAGAGCATCGATATTGTTGTAAGCAAATTTGTTATTGGGTATAATGTATTCAGGAAGGATGATAACTATGGTAGAAGATCTTCGAAAATTTGCAACTCTTGTGAAAAAATATAGAAAACAAAAAGGAATGACCAAAGAAGAGTTGTGTCAGGATGAGAGTGAGTTGACTGTGCGTCAATTAACTCGAATAGAGTCAGGCTTGTCGAGACCAACATTAACTAAGATAAATTTTTTAGCTGAACGACTAGACATGAATTTATTTTCATTGATGCCAGACTATACAGAATTACCAAAAGAATATTTAGACTTAAAATACCAATTATTAAGAAATACGACGTATTCGGATAAAAGAAAGATTTATGAAGAGGAAAAACGTTTCGAAATCATATATGAGAATTATTATGAAGATTTGCCTGAAGAGGAGCAATTGATTGTTGATATCTTAACCACTATATCTGATGTTAATGAAAGTGAATTAATTGAACTTGGAAATCATTTATTGGAGGATTATCTTGATCAACTAAAAAAGAAGAATACATATACCTTAAATGATCTTTTGTTGATTAAATTGCTTTTAATAATAATGATACACGATGATGACATATACTGTAATCCAGGATGGCAATTGTTACCGCAAATTGTACAAAGGTTATTGGTAGATGATGGTGAATTATTAATCTATCAGCAATTTGTATTGAGAGATACACTTTTTCTAGCCTTAGGGTTATTTTTTAGATTAGGTGATTATAAAAAGGTTAGAGAAATATTGGACAGGTTAATTCAAATTATGGAACTAACTCAAGACTATCAGAAAAAATCTTTGATAGATATGTTTGAATGGAAATATTATCTCAGTTATAAGAATGATAAAAAAGAGGCTAAAGAGTATTACGAATCAGCTATACACTTTGCAGAAATGATTAAAGAAGATATGCTATTAAAAAAACTAAAACAGGAATGGCAACAGGATATTAAATAAATAGCAGGACATTTTTGTCCTGTTAAACTATGTTTAAAGATTCTATAATAACCACAAAAGAAGAAAATGGAGGGTGATATGGTTAATTTGATACTATTATTTGTTGAAACTTGTTGGTGGTGTAAATAGCAAATGAATTAGAAATAATTCCGTAGAAATCGTTTAGAGGAGAAAAATGATGATAAAATTCAAGCAAATAATAATTGTTATAGCGTTTATAAGCTTATTCTTAATAGCTGGAAAAAATAGTGTCAAGGCAGATGAATATATGACAGGAGAACAAATTGAGCAGGTTACTCAAGGTTTGAAAGATGATCAATATGTTTTAACAACTGCGGGTGGAGGAATTATAGTAAATAAAGACGGGAGCAAAAATTTTCCATTAGAACAGGTCGCAAGCGAGGGTCAAATCATGACAGTAGCTGAATATAAACAACTATTAGCTACACAGTTGTTTCCTGGGAAAATGGAAGTTGCTTCATCAGGAACGGTATTTTTTGGAGCATGGATTCCAACACGTGTTCATGTCTTATACCCAAACCAAGAATATCTATCAAATGCCTTCTATGCAAAGGGGTGGCGTTATGGGGAAGAACGATTTAAACCTTCCTGGGGAAGCGGAGACTACCTTTATTGGCAAGCTCAAGGTGATAGTGGTTTGGTAGAAGATGGATATGGAATCTCAGTGGTAGTTAATGATGGCGGTTATGTTGCGGTCGATAGTCGAAAAGGAACATTTTTCAAGACATATAATCCTAGATCAGGTTCAAGATATAAAGTAAGTAATCCTGTTTAAGAAAGTAGGTGAAAAAATGGCTAATCAAACTAAAAAAATCATACCTCTAATAGCAACAGTTCTATCTATTGGGATTGTATCGTATGCATTACAAAAAAACGCCATTGCTGAATCAACAGGAATCGATCAAAAGGAAAACCAAACAATACAAATTTATAAAAAACTCTTAAGAGGTAAATCAGAAAAAGAAATAAATGATTATTTTGGTAATTTACCTGATAGTAAAGTAATTATTGCTGATGAATCCGGTGGATTTACAACGAGTTCCACGGATGATTATAGTAATCCAGTTGAAACTATTGATGAGAGAGGAAACAAAGAGTTAAAATCATTCCAAGATACAAGCACTGCATCAACAATTGGTGAAATAAAAGCGGCCATGAAAATCAATAAATAAAAAGTGAAAAGATGTAAGGATGTAATCAGCGTATCTCTTTACGTTAAAAAGTTCTACTTAGCTAAAAAAGTAGAACTTTTTTCTATATAAGAGCAACTTTTTTAGCACTCTAAATTTTTCGAAAACACTTTCATTAAAAAAACGAAAAAAATCTTCTCAAATCCCTTGCATTGGGCCTTTGTTTGTGTTAAACTACTATGGTGCTGTGAAAAACAGCTATTAGCTTTGATGCAAGAGGTTGCGACACGCTCGGTTGCATTGCCACGCAACGCGCGTCGGTTTTCTTGTGGAGCTAGCCTATTATCTTAAATAGACGAAAAGGAGAAAAAGATGGCAAACAAAAAAATCCGCATCCGTTTGAAAGCATACGAACACCGTACACTTGACACAGCGGCTGCAAAAATCGTAGAATCAGCTACTCGTACAGGTGCACAAGTTGCGGGTCCAATCCCACTTCCAACTGAGCG
>JAGZZN010000026.1 GCA_018377375.1 Streptococcus parasanguinis | reverse complement strand
CTACGCTGATTTCATCAGCTTTTACAGCCCTACTCAACTGTGCGGAGGTGGGACGACGAAATCGAATTCTAACGAATGACCGATTTCTGTCCCACTCTCACTTTTTTATTTTGCTTGATTTTCGACATAAAAGGCAATGACATCCGAAGTGTACTGGGCTGTGCCAACTCCAAACTTGTCGATGTTTTCCTTGAATTCTGGATTATAGACATAGCCTTTGCCGATATGGCCAAAAACCTCTATAGAGCAGTCAAATCCATACGTTCGAATCGCGTCTAAAAGTTTGGCGGCTTGATCTTGGTTTTCATTTGCTGATACGGGTAGTCCATCTTTGAGATTTTGAGCCAAAGTTTGAAAAACTTGGTTGAAGGCTTCCGTAGCCTCATCTTCACGCCCCTTTTGGCGCTCAAGCGCTTGGTCCATGACTTCTTGACCGTACTTATCTACCGCCTCTTGGTGGTATTTTTGAGTATCTTGGTAACTAAATCCCGTAAATTTTTCCTCAATGGTCATTTTTCTTTCTCCTTTTTGTTCTTGAATGGTTTTTTGCAAGGTAGAAATCAAGGTATCCAGACGTTGTCTTTCTTGAGTCAAATAGTCCAACTGTTTGGTCAAATGGGGCAATAAGTTAGATTTTTCTTCGGCTAAGAGTTCTGCTATTTGGTCTAAGGAAAATCCTAGATACTTGTAGTAGAGAATCACCTGTAATCGTTCTAAATCTTCTTGACTGTATGTCCGATAACCATTTTCAGATTTGACAGGGACGAGAAGTCCTATCTTGTCATAGTGGTGCAAGGTCTTGACAGAGACACCTGACAGCTCTGCAGCTTCTTTGATATGGTACATGATTTCCTCCTTATACTCAATGAAAATCAAAGAGCAAACTAAGAAGCTAGCCGCAGGTTGCTCAAAGCACTGCTTTGAGGTTGTAGATAGAACTGACGAAGTCAGTAACATATATACGGTAAGGCGATGCTGACGTGGTTTGAATTTGATTTTCGAAGAGTATTACATGGATAGTATAATCCCTCCCCTTAGGTCAGAGTCAAGGCTAAACATAAAAATTGTTTTCAGATAAAAAAAGGCTTGAGTTGTTTCACAACTTTTAACTCAAACCCCTTCTTTTTTATGGATGACTTACGATTAATTCTAAACCTTGCCCTTCCAAAGTCCAAGATTCAACATCGCTCGGTAAGATAAAGTGGCTTCCTTTTTGAATAGGATAATCCGTTCCATCTACCGTCAATTTCCCTTCTCCGACTAAGACGCTCAATAAGCTGTAATCAGCAGTCTTTTCAAAATCAGCTTTTCCAGTCAGTTCCCACTTATAAACGGTGAAGAAATCACTGGCAACCAAGGTGGTCATTCGAAGATCATCGATGACAACTGTATCTGGATGGCTATTGGCAGGCTCTCCAATGTTCAAGACATCAATTGATTTTTCCAAGTGAAGTTCCCGCAAGTTTCCTTGAGCATCCTTACGATCAAAATCATAAACCCGGTAAGTGGTATCACTCGACTGTTGAGTTTCAAGAATCAAGATTCCAGAACCAATAGCGTGCATGGTCCCGCTTGGCACATAGAAGAAATCTCCAGCCTTAACAGGAACTTTTGTCAGCAAGGCATCCCAGTTCTTGTCCTCAATTTGCTGACGGAGTTCTTCTTTTGACTTGGCATTGTGTCCATAGATAATCTCAGATCCTTCATCAGCCGCAATCACGTACCAACACTCAGTTTTTCCAAGTTCTCCTTCATGCTCCATTGCATAGGTATCATCCGGGTGCACCTGTACACTGAGCCAATCGTTGGCATCCAAAATCTTTGTTAATAAAGGAAAGACAGGCTCTTTACGATTACCGAATAATTCCCGATGCTCTTGATAGAGCTGATCCAATCCCATTCCTTCGTATGGACCATTGGCTACTTTAGAAACTCCATGTGGATGGGCTGAAATCGCCCAAAATTCACCGACATGGTCGCTCGGAATTTCGTAACCAAATTCTTCTTTCAGACGAGTTCCTCCCCAAATTTTTTCCTGCATGACTGAATGTAAAAATAATGGTTGTCCCATAATATCCTCCTCGCATTTCATGTTTCTATTATACAAAAAAAAGAAAGTTTTTGAAAGCCCTTTCCATCACTTTCCTCTCTCGCCAGAAACTTCATTTTTGTGTATAATGAAAGGGATGACACTAAAAGAAAACATTATCCAACTGGCGCATTCTATTGGGATTTCAAAAATTGGATTTACAACTGCTGATGACTTCGCTTATTTGGAAAAATCGCTCCGCTTGGCCGTTGAGGAAGGACGGAATTCTGGATTCGAGCATAAGAATATTGAAGAGCGCATCCACCCCAAATTAAGTCTCTCCTCCGCCAAGACCATCATCTCAATCGCTGTCGCCTACCCCCACAAACTCAAGCAACAACCTCAAAAAACAGCCTATAAAAGAGGAAAATTCACTCCCAACAGCTGGGGGTTAGACTACCATTATGTCCTTCAAGACAAGCTCAACCGCTTAGCTGCTGGGATTGAAGAAATGACGCAAGATTTTGAATACAAGGGCATGGTCGATACTGGAGCACTAGTAGATACGGCCGTCGCCCAACGAGCAGGGATTGGCTTTATCGGAAAAAATGGCTTGGTCATTTCAAAAGAATACGGTTCTTACATGTTTCTGGGGGAATTGATTACCAATCTCGAAATCGAACCAGATCAGCCAGTCGACTATGGTTGTGGAGACTGTCGACGTTGTTTAGATGCTTGCCCAACCTCCTGTTTAATCGGGGACGGCTCTATGAATGCCAAACGCTGTTTGTCCTTCCAAACCCAAGATAAGGGCATGATGGACCTAGAATTTCGCAAGAAAATTAAAACGGTCATCTATGGATGTGACATCTGTCAGATTAGCTGCCCTTATAACAAAGGGCTGGATAATCCCTTGGCAACAGAAATCGATCCTGATCTGGCTCATCCAGAGTTGATCCCCTTTATTGAACTGTCTAACGGACAATTTAAGGAAAAATTCGGACATGTTGCTGGAAGTTGGCGAGGCAAGAACATCCTCCAGCGCAATGCCATCATTGCATTAGCCAATGCCAATGACCGCTCGGCCATCCCTAAGCTCCTGAACATCATCGAAACTTCACAAAATCAGATCCATATTGCAACGGCTATCTGGTCTTTAGGGCAACTGCTTCGTGAAGTCACGCCGGACCTTGTTGAGCTCTTACGGAATATCAAACATCCGACTGATGCCATCATAGAAGAACGAACTGCTTTCTTTGAAAAATTCGGTATTCAAGCAGATTCACAGCTACAATGAAAAAACACTAAGGCTGTAACCTTAGTGTTTTTTTAGTTCCTTCAAAAAATACCAACTTCCCATTTCTACTTGGTTAAAGCTAATCTCACTTGAATAGACTTCCTTGTAACCATTTTTCGTGTAAAAATAGACATTTCCTTTGGTATTGGTATAAAAGGCTAGTTTTTTTCCTTGGATCTCTTCCAAGAAAGGCTCAATTCCTTCTGTCATAAAGCGACTGCCATAGCCCTGCCGTTGGTGTTTAGGGGCGACTGCGAGAAGCATCAAATACCAATCAAAGTCTACATTTTGCTCCAATTCCTTATCCGTATCCTCCATAAATTTAAAGTAGGCCAACATATTTTTCAAGGAAATAAATTTGAGCAAACCAAATCCCCCATTTAAGAGATAGGCCCGAAAAGGGATCGGTCCCTTTTGCAACAAGGCAACTGCATAAATTTCATCATTTTTTTCTGCCACAAGGCAAATATGGTGCTTAAGAAAAACCTTTACCAGGATGCGCATCATTGCCTCAACAAAGGCTGGGTATTGCTTGGGATCCCGAACCAAATCCTTGATGACTTTTAAAAATAGATAGTCCTCAAAGGCTGTACTGGCTACTCGAACCACCTGATCCAGATCTGCTTTTTTTGCTTTTCTGTACTTCATCTTCTCTCCTATTCTAAGTCCACTTTCCAGTATACACTATCCCTCGCTCTTAGACAAAGGTCAATTTTCAGCAATTTGTTCATTCAAACCAGCAAAAAGAGTCCTCCCCAGGCGAGTCCCAGCCCCCAAGCAACGAGGACATCCTTGGGATAATGAACCCCTCCAAGAACTCGGATAAGGGCTAATAGAAGAGATAGGAGCATGGAGCACATTCCTAGTGGAAGCGACAACTGACAGACACACATCGAAATAATGGTCGCCGAAAAAACATGTCGGCTAGGAAAGGAATGACCGGATGAATTTTTTTCTAATAATGGTTGAATCTCCCATTTTTCATAAGGTCTCGGAACATTGACCCAATGACGAAAGAGGCTAAACAAGACAAAACCCGAAGCAGGGATCCAGATAAAAGGCCAGGTTCCTCCCATTGAAGTTTTCTTTAAAAACAGCCAACAAAAGACAAGGCCGTAGATGCCTGGCATGGCGAACGTCAAGATACGATTCATCCTTTGAAGAACCTGCACACGATGTGGTTTTCTCGTAAAAGGCAGGGTTAGCCAACGATAAAATTTCGGATAATCTTGAAGATTGGGCTTCATGTCGGCACTCCTGTCTGTCATCTCATTTTTGTACTACTAGTATACGCGATCCTAAGAAAGCCTGTCAAGCCAGGCTTCTTTTTTATCCTTTCTTTCTTCTTTTTCACATTAGAAGCGATCTATTTTTGACGCTTTGTCATTTTTCTGTACCTAAGAATCGTCTTTCCCATCCCTTCTTCCAGCATAAAAAATAGGATAGAAGCACATAGAATTGCCTTCTATCCTATTATTTTACTTTACATTTCACAAGCCTTGTATCTTGATTTCATGCCACTTCTTCTGTGAATTGGCTATTGTAGAGATCAGCATAGAATCCATTTTGGCTCATGAGTTCTTGGTGGTTACCCTGCTCGATAATATTTCCATCTTTCATCACGAGAATCAGATCCGCATTCCGAATAGTGGACAAGCGATGGGCAATGACAAAGGAAGTTCGGCCTTCCATGAGTTTGTCCATGGCTTTTTGAATCAACTCTTCTGTACGGGTATCGACAGATGAGGTTGCTTCATCCAAGATAAGAAGCGGGGCATCCTTCAAGAGGGCACGCGCAATGGTCAAGAGTTGCTTTTGACCGACGGACAAGGTCACTGAATCATCTAATACAGTATCATAGCCATTCGGCAAGGTCCGAATAAAGTGATGGACCCCAACCGCTCGGGTTGCCGCTTCGACCGCTTCATCTGAAATATCGGTTTGATTAAAGACTAAGTTTTCCCGAATGGTCCCTTCAAAGAGCCAGGTATCTTGCAACACCATAGAAAAGGCATCATGAACTTCTTCTCGGCTCATGGCCTTAGTATCCACACCATCGATGGTAATTTTACCAGCTTGAATGTCGTAAAAACGCATCAAGAGATTGACCATGGTCGTCTTACCTGCACCTGTCGGACCAACAATAGCCACCTTCTGTCCTGGCTTCGCTTCAGCTGTAAAGTCATGGATAATAGTCTTATCTGATGAATAGCCAAAACGCACATGTTCAAAGGTAACATGACCTTCGGGTGTTTCCAATTGACGTGTTTTTTGGGATTCGTCTTCCATTTCTTCTTCGTCTAAGAATTCAAAGACACGCCCCATAGCAGCACTGGCTGATTGCAATTGGGTAATTCCTTGCGCCATTTGACCGATTGGTTGGGTAAAGATGCGGACATAGGTCATAAAGGCCACAATGGTCCCGATGGTAATGTCTCCATTAATGGTGAGGACAGCCCCAACGATACAGACCATGACATAGCCGAAATTCCCTACAAACTGCATCAAGGGCATCATGATCCCAGAGAAGAATTGGGATTTCCACATGCTATGGTACAAATCTTGGTTGATGGCATCAAAATGATTTTTGGCTTGGTGACGGCCATTGTAGGAAATGACGATATTGTGGCCACTATAGATTTCTTCAACATAACCTGAAACTTTAGCAAGATTATCTTGTTGTTGCTTAAAGAGAGGTTGGCTCTTGACCATAATAATGCCGGAAAGAGCAAAACCTGCAAAGATGGACACAATCGCTGTCACCGCCAAGTGCCAGTCCGTCTTAAACATCATAAAGATGGAGCCAATCAATAAGACAATAGAAGAGACCATTTGAACCAAGCTTTGGTTAAAGGATTGGGTCATCAAATCCACGTCATTGGTCACACGAGACAAGGTATCTCCTTGTTCATGGCTATCAAAATATTGGAGGGGCACGCGATTGATCTTCTCAGCAATAGCATTGCGCAAGCGTTCTGCAAAGCGCTGAATCATCGTTGAGATAATGAAACTACTGCTGTAGGACACCAGTGCTCCAACTCCATAAAGGATGGCTAAGGTCAGGGCAATCGAAGTGATCTTATCAATATCAATGGCGCCTCCCATCCCTTTTGTAATGGTATCTGTAATTTCTTTTAACTTATCCGGTCCAATAACCGTGATAATACTCGATACGACCGAAAAGAGGATAGCAACTAGGAAAAATAGGTGGAAGCCCTTCAAATAGGGAGAAAGTTGTCTCCAAAGGGACGATTCTTGTTTTGTTTTATGCATGTTCCAACTCCTCCTTAGACAATTGTGAATAGGCAATTTCTTGATAGACTTCATTGGTCGCAAGCAATTCCTTGTGGGTACCTTGACCGACGACCTTCCCTTGATCCAAGACCAAAATCAAATCCGCATCCATAATGGTCGAAATCCGTTGCGCAACGATCAATTTGGTCGTATCTGCCAACTTTTCTTTTAGGGCTTGTCGCAAGATCCGATCTGTTTTATAATCCAGGGCTGAGAAGGAATCATCAAAGATGAGGATCTCGGGCTTGCGTGCAAGGGCACGCGCAATCGCCAAACGTTGACGTTGTCCTCCAGAGAAGTTGCTTCCTCCTTGCGCTACTTCTGTATCCAAGCCCTTCTCTTTTGCGGCAACAAACTCTTTGGCTTGGGCCAATTCAAGAGCTTTCCAGATGGCTTCATCCTCTAATTTTCCTTGGCTACTTTCCCCAAATTCCATATTGGAGCGAATCGTGCCACTAAAGAGCACTGCTTTTTGTGGAATGTAGCCGACTTTATTGTTCAATTCTTGGTGGCTATAGTCCTTGACATTCACCCCATCCACTAAGATCTTTCCTTCTGTCGCATCGTAAAAACGCGGGATTAAATTGACCAAAGTGGATTTACCAGAACCAGTTGATCCGATGAAGGCAACGGTTTGTCCTTTCTGAGCTGAGAAGGTCACGTGCTCAATCACAGCACGGGAAGTCCGTCCATATCGGAAGGAAACGTCTTGAAATTCTACTGTACCTACTTGGCCTGTTGTTTCTTTTGACTCACTTGGGAAGGCTACAGACGGTTCAAGAGCCAAGACCTGATTAATCCGTTTTGCGGATACCAAGGCACGAGGAAGGATAATCAAGATGGCCACCATCATCATAAAGCCAATGACAACCTGCATGGCGTAAGAGGAGAAGGTGATCATATCTGAGAAGACCTTGGTCCGATCCGCTAATGCAGGACTGGCGAGGATCTTTGTAGGATCTTTTGGCATGGCGATATCATTGATCAAGTGCGCCCCAATCCAGTAGATAGCCAGGGTCAACCCACTTGATACCACTGTCATGACCGGGTTCATCAAAGACATCAACCGATAAACAAAGAGATTTAGACGGGTTAAGCCCTTGTTTTCAGCCTGGAATTTCTCATTTTGATACGCTTCCGCATTGTAGGCGCGAACCACTCGCACCCCAGTCAAACTCTCCCGTGTCGTCGCATTCAAAGCATCGGTCAAACCTTGAACCTTTTGCTGGCGCGGAAAGGCAATAAGAACCAGAACAGAGAGAAGAATCAAGACCATCAAGACCGCAATCCCAACAGAAGTTGTCCAGGCACTGCTCTTCCCCCAAATCTTGGTTAAGGCCCAAATCGCCATAATGGGACCACGCGTCACAACTTGCATCCCCATCACAATCATGATTTGCAACTGGGTCAAATCGTTGGTCGTCCGGGTCAAGAGAGAGGGAACGGAGAATTTCTTGATCTCGGCATCAGAGTAATCCATCACTTGATGGAAAATCTCTCCTCGAAGTCGCGTCGTAAAGCTGGCAGCGACTCTTGAAGCCAAAAAGCCTACAAAAACTGCCATTAAAAAGCTTCCAAAAGAGAAGAGCAACATCTTGCTTCCCGGATCCATAATATCCGAAACCTTGGTCCCCTCCTTAGCTAAGAGGGTCGTGATATCAGATAAGTATTCAGGAGTCTTTAAATCCATCCAAACCGCTAGACAGATAAAGACCGTACTAAGGGCAATCATGCCCCATTCTTTGGCGGTTAAGCGCCGAAATATATTGATCATTCCTCGCTCCTTTTTTTCATATTCTCATAAAATTGCTGCATAACCTTGAAAAAGATAGCCAATTCTTCTTCTGATACACCCGCTACTAGACTCCGTTCTACCTCTTCAAAGAATTGCTTCATGTCATTCAAATTGGCTTTCACACTGTCTGTTAGGTAGACATACTTGGCCCGTTTATCGGTCGGACTAGCCTCTAAATAAATAAACCCATTTTTCTCCATTCGCTTGATCAGATTACTGGTCACGGATTTTGTGATATGAAGTTCCTGTTCAACATCCCGAATCAAGGTCACTTTTCCCTCCTTTTCACGATGAGATAAGAATCTCAATACCTGACCTTGTGGTCCTGCGCTAAATTCAAACCCACGCTTCTTAGCTTCTCTTTCCACCATGAGGTGAATGAGATGGCCAATTTTTTTTAATTCTTGTAATGGCTTTTCCATCATTCCTCCAAATAGTTCTCATAAGAACTTTAAAGTTGCTATGAGAACTATTTTAGTACAAAAAAGATCCCTGTCAAGAAAAAAGTTTCTATAAGAACTAAAAAAATGGAGCCCAATCGACTCCATTAATGACTTCTAGATAATAATGCCTTCTAGATGATCCATTTCGTGCTGACAGATCTGGGCTGGAAAACCTGACAATTGAATTGTTTTTGCTTTCCAATTCACATCTCGATAGGCCACTGAAATCTCCTCATAACTAGTGGTCGGCCGACACCCCATCAAGGACAAGCATCCTTCCTCTGTTTGGTAAGGCTTTTTCTTTTCAAGGAGAACCGGATTAAACAGGACCAGATTTTCACTTCCCATTCGGATGATAATCGCCCGTTTTTTCACCCCGATCATATTAGCCGCTAAACCGACACACTCAAGGAGATGAGCATTTAAGGTGTCCTGCAAATCCAAAGCCAAGGTGCGATCCTCAGGTGTCGCTTCTTCTGACTTTTGACCCAAGAATAAGACATCCTTTACAATATTCTTTTTCATTTCTTCCTCACTTCTTGATAGATAGATGAAAGAAGTGAGTGGGACAGAAATCGGTCATTCGTTAGAATTCGATTTCGTCGTCCCACCTCCGCACAGTTGAGTAGGGCTGTAAAAGCTGATGAAATCAGTGTAGTAGAGCCCACTCAACCACTGCATCTTGCTCGACAATCCAAAAATAATTGAGAGGCTAGGACTTTTGTCCCAGCCTCCTCGCTCTTGTTTCTAACCTCTAAGAGACAATTGCTTCTTATTTTTTAAGCTTCTCGCTCACTTCTTTTGCAAGAACAAAATTCCCCAAGGTCGCTGAACCATTGCCGGCAACTGCAGGTGTCACAATATAATCTCTCACATCAGGTACAGGGAGGTAACCGTTCAAGAGAGCAGTAAATTTCGTGCGAACACGATCTAACATGTGTTGTTGAGCCATGACTCCTCCTCCAAAGACAATGACGTCTGGGCGGAAGGTAACTGTCGCATTCACTGCTGCTTGTGCGATGTAGTAGGCTTGAATATCCCACACATTGCTGTTGAGTTCAATGTTTTCCCCACGAATACCTGTACGAGCTTCGAGACTAGGACCAGCCGCAAAGCCTTCCAAACAGCCATTGTGGAAAGGACAAACACCCTTGAATTCTTTTTCCACATCCATTGGGTGTTGAGCCACATAGTAGTGTCCCATTTCTGGGTGTCCAGCTCCCCCGATAAACTCACCACGTTGGATGACACCAGCTCCGATTCCTGTTCCGATTGTATAGTAAACCAAGTTTTCGATATGACCACCCGCGTTATTGCGTGCGACCACTTCTCCATAGGCAGAGCTATTCACATCTGTCGTGAAATAGATAGGTACATTCAAGGCACGACGGAAAGCCCCAACGATATCTACATTGGCCCAATTTGGTTTTGGAGTCGTTGTGATGAAACCATAAGTGTTTGAATTTGGATCGATATCAATTGGTCCAAAGGATCCGATCGCAAGCCCAACTAGATCCTCAAATTTTGAGAAAAATTCAATACACTTATCAATCGTCTCAATTGGCTTGGTTGTTGGAAATTGTACTTTTTCCACAACATTATAGTTTTCATCACCAACCGCACAAACAAATTTTGTACCGCCAGCTTCCAAACTTCCATATAATTTTGTCATGTTGGCTCCTTTTTTATTATGAAAAATATCCTGTATTTATTATAGCATATTTTGTAGTCAATCTTTTTCTCTTCTCTAAAGAAAAAACACACCTTTTTTTGAGAAATAAAATTCAAGGACTGGAGATGATAGACCAGTCCTTGAGAACTTATTGTTTCGATTAAGCTTTGACTTCGATGATCGCATCACCCTTCGCAACAGATCCAGTTGCAACAGGTGTGACAGAAGCAAAGTCAGCTGTGTTAGTGACGATCACCATAGTTGTGTCTTCAAGACCAGCTGCGGCAATTTTCGCTGCATCAAATGTACCAAGGACTTCACCAGCTTTGACTTTATCGCCTTGAGCTACTTTTTGATCAAATCCTTCACCATTCATTGATACTGTATCAATCCCAACGTGGATCAAGATTTCAGCACCATTAGCTGTTTTCAAACCGTAAGCATGTCCAGTCGCAAAAGCAATAGTTACTTCCGCATCAGCTGGTGCATAGACAACGCCTTCAGTTGGTTTGATGGCAATTCCTTGTCCCATCGCTCCACTTGAGAAGACAGGATCATTCACATCAGCAAGTGCTACTGTACTACCAACAATAGGTGAGATGATCGTTTCATCTTGAAGAGATGCAGGAACATTTCCAGTTGTTTCTTCTTCAACCAGACGTTCAGTTGTCGCATTTTCAGAAGCAACCACAGGAGCTTCATCTTCATAACCAAACATGTAAGTCAATGCAAATCCAAGCGCAAATGAAACTGCTACCATAAGCAAATATTGAGCAAGTTGACCATTACCAATATAAAGCATTGTACCAGGAATGATAGTGATACCATTACCTGTTCCAGCAAGTCCAAGGAGAGATGCCAATCCACCACCGATTGCACCTGCGATCAATGAAAGGAAGAATGGTTTACGGAAACGCAAGTTAACCCCGAAGATAGCAGGCTCAGTGATACCGAGGAAGGCAGAAAGTGCTGCTGGGAAAGCCAAAGCTTTCAATTTTGCATTTTTAGTTTTCACAGCTACTGCAACTGTCGCAGCACCTTGGGCTGTCATTGCTGCAGTAATGATCGCATTAAACGGATTAGCATGATCGGCTGCTAACAATTGAACTTCAAGCAAGTTAAAGATATGGTGGACACCAGATACGACAATCAATTGGTGAACTCCACCAATGAGCAATCCACCAAGACCAAATGGCAAGTTAAGAATTGCTTTTGTACCAATTAAGATATACGTTTCAACTACGTGGAAAACTGGTCCAATAACGAATAATCCAAGAATTGACATCACGAAGAGTGTCACAAAAGGAGTCACCAAAAGATCTAATACATCCGGAACTACTTTTCGAAGTGATTTTTCAAATTTTGCACCAAGAACCCCGATAATGAAGGCTGGAAGAACAGACCCTTGCAAACCTACAACCGGAACGAAGCCAAAGAATTTCATGGCAGTCACTTCACCACCACTAGCAACAGCCCAAGCATTTGGAAGTGAACCCGAAACAAGCATCATACCAAGTACAATACCCACTGCCGGATTTCCACCAAATACACGGAAAGTTGACCAAACAACAAGACCAGGCAAGATAATAAAGGCTGTATCTGTTAAAATTTGGGTGTAAGTTGTGATATCTTCTGGAAGAGTCACACCAAGGGCATTCACTAAACCACGGACACCCATGAAAAGACCAGTCGCAACAATAACTGGAATAATTGGTACAAAGACATCACCGAAAGTACGGATCGCGCGTTGGAACCAATTCCCTTGTTTAGCTGCTTCAGCTTTCATCTCAGCCTTAGTTGAGGTTGGTAATCCAAGAGCTACGACTTCATCGTAAATCTTGTTTACAGTACCAGTACCAAAGATAATTTGGTATTGACCTGAGTTAAAGAAAGCACCTTGTACTTTTTCGATATTCTCAACAACATCTTTGTTGATTTTTGATTCATCTTTTACCATCACGCGAAGACGAGTCGCACAGTGAGCAACACTGCTAACGTTCTCAACCCCACCGATTGCATCGATGACCTGCTTTGCAATTTCTGTATTTGACATTTTGCAAAAATCTCCTTATTTTTTGTAATGTAAACGGTTAAATCGTTTCTACGTTTTTAATTGTACCACGTATTGAAAATATGTCAAGCGTTTTGCAGGATTTTTTTGAAACTTTTTAAACTATTTTGACAGCTTTTGATAGGATGTAAGAATTTTCATTCACATAATCGCTTTAGTGGCGCTATCAAAGGACCCTTCCTAGTTTTTTCACTTTCAAAAACTTTCATATTTTCATTCGTTTTCATTTTTAATCCTCTTTAAAACTCCTTCTTGCAGGTGTCAATCGTTTGACATTTTTTGCCATTCTTTTCATTTATCGCTTGCATTTTTAATGGGAAATCGGTACTATGGAAGTAAGAAAAAATTCGGAGGAATAAAATGGAATGGACAACTGAACGTCGTTACAGACGTTACGAAGACTGGACAAAAGAGGAAAAGCAAGCCATCCAAGATCATATGGCCAAATCTCCTTGGCACACACACTATCATGTTGAGCCAAAAGCTGGTCTCTTAAATGATCCTAACGGTTTTTCCTACTTTGATGGAAAATGGATCTTGTTTTACCAAAATTTCCCATTTGGTGCAGCCCATGGGTTAAAATCATGGGTACAAACAGAAAGTGAAGACTTGGTTCATTTCAAAGAAACTGGTGTAACGCTTCTTCCAGACACAGATCTGGATAGCCACGGAGCTTATTCCGGATCAGCCATGCAGTTTGGTGACAAACTATTCCTATTCTACACTGGTAATGTTCGGGATGCAGAATGGGTTCGTCATCCATACCAAGTCGGTGCTTTGATGGACAAAGACGGCAAGATTGAAAAAATTGACAAAATCTTGATTGATCAACCGGCTGACTCTACGGATCACTTCCGTGACCCACAGATTTTTAATTTCAAGGGTCAATACTACGCTATCGTTGGTGGTCAAGACCTTGAGAAGAAAGGATTCATCCGTCTCTATAAGGCTGTAGATAACGACTATACCAACTGGGTTGCAGTCGGTGACTTGGATTTTGCAAACGATCGGACAGCTTATATGATGGAATGTCCCAACCTAGTCTTTGTTGGAGACCAACCCGTTCTCCTCTACTGCCCTCAAGGCTTAGATAAATCCGTTCTCGATTATGACAATATCTATCCAAATATGTACAAAATCGCTGCAAACTTTGACCCAGAAAAGGCCAAAATGGTTGATGTATCTGAATTGCATAATCTCGACTATGGTTTTGAAGCCTATGCGACTCAAGGATTTAATGCTCCCGATGGACGTGCCTATGCTGTCAGCTGGCTAGGTCTTCCAGACGTTTCTTATCCAACAGATTCCTATGACTACCAAGGAGCTCTCTCACTGGTCAAAGAATTAACCATCAAAGATGGCAAACTCTACCAATACCCAGTTGAAGCGATCAAGGACTTGCGCGCTGAGAGTGAGGAATTTGCCAACAAGGCACAAACCAAGAACTGCTATGAATTGGAATTGCAGTTTGAAAAGGATAGCCAGAACGAAATCGTCCTCTTTGCCGATGCAGAAGGAAAGGGCTTAGTTCTCTCATTCGATCTGGCTAAAGGATTGGTCACAGTCGATCGAAGCCAGGCAGGTGAGCAATATGCCCAAGAATTCGGTACGAGCCGTAGCTGCCCAATCGCTAACCAAACGACAACCGCTAATATTTTCATTGACAATTCGATATTTGAAATCTTTATTAATAAAGGAGAAAAAGTATTTTCTGGTCGGGTCTACCCACATGCGGATCAAAATGGAATCTTGATCAAGTCTGGAACCCCTACTGGAACTTACTACGAACTTGATTATGGTCGCAAAGCTAACTGATGTCGCCAAACTCGCCGGTGTCAGCCCTACTACTGTCTCACGGGTTATCAATAAAAAAGGATACCTGTCTGAAAAAACGATCCAAAAAGTCCAAGAAGCCATGCGAGAATTGGGCTATAAACCTAACAATGTTGCTCGTAGCCTCCAAGGAAAATCAGCTAAGTTAGTCGGCTTGATCTTTCCCAACATCAGCAATGTTTTCTATGCTGAATTAATCGACAAACTAGAACACCAACTCTTCAAACATGGCTATAAAACCATCATCTGCAATAGTGAGCACGACTCCGAGAAAGAGCGCGAATATATTGAGATGTTGGAGGCTAACCAGGTAGATGGCATCATTTCAGGAAGTCATAATTTGGGCATTGAAGATTACAACCGGGTAACTGCTCCTATCATTGCTTTTGACCGCAACCTCTCCCCAGAAATTCCGGTTGTTTCTTCAGACAACTATGCTGGTGGAGTGCTAGCAGCAGAAACTTTAGTAAAAACCGGAGCCCGAAATATTATCATGATCACAGGTAATGACAACTCTAACTCCCCAACTGGCTTGCGTCATGCGGGATTTGCATCAGTTCTACCTGAGTCCATGATCATCAATGTTTCCAGTGATTTCTCCCCTATTCGCAAAGAAATGGAAATCAAACAGATTTTAACCCACCACAAACCAGACGCTATTTTTGCCTCCGATGATTTGACGGCGATCTTGATCATGAAAGTCGCTAGAGAATTAGATATTCAGATTCCTCAGGATTTGAAAGTGATTGGTTATGATGGAACCCAGTTCATCGAGACCTATACACCTGAACTGACAACCATCCAACAACCCCTCGAAGACATTGCTATCCTCATGGTGGATCTTTTACTCCAAAAGATCGAAGGAAAAAAAGTGGCGACTACCGGTTATTTCTTGCCCGTTAGTCTCCACTCTGGAAAAAGTGTCTAAAAGCAGTATCCCCTCACTAGAAACTGTGGGGATATTTTTCACAAAAAAAGAGCCATCGGCTCTTTTTTAATTATTCTTCTGTCACAAATTGACTGAGGACACCGTTGACAAATCGTGAAGAGGTTTCATCTGAAAAGGCCTTGGCCAATTCCACCGCTTCATTGACTGCGACGATCTGTGGTGTATCAAACTCTGTCATTTCATAAATTCCCAGACGAAGGATGTTTTTCTCTACCAAGGTCAAGCGTTCAACAGTCCAGCCGGTTTTCAAATGTTGACCGATTTGTTGGTCTAGTTGATCTTTTGACTGATAGACACCCGTCACGAGATTCATGAGAAAGGCAGGAAGATCGACTTCTTTGTCTTCTGCCAGGTCCTTGTCATGTAGATAAGCAAAGCGACAAGCTTCAACAATGTCTCCATCGTATTCCAAGGCCATCAGGGCTTGGAAGGCGCGCTCACGCAAATCTCGACGTGATTCTAATAAAATTTCATCAGTCATTGAGGAAGTCCTCATTAAACAAGTCTTTCAAGTCCGGTTTTGGAGATTTTTCCGTTGCGATACCGACAACGTGAATGTTGACAGCATCCAAGGTTACATCTGCCATATCATAAACTGCAGACTTGACTGCTTTTTGAATGGCTACAGCGACAGATGGTACAGCCACTCCATATTCTAAATAGAGATAGATGTCTACTGAAACTTGACCATCTTCTTCTGTATGAAGGTAGACGCCACGTCCAAGGGAGCGTTTGGATAAGCTATCTGAAACACTCTTGTTTTCAAGCGAATAGACACCCTCTACTTTTGCTGTCGCAATCGCAATAATTTTTTCTAATACACGTGGTGCAATAACGATGTCACCAAATTGTTCAGTTGCCATAGAAGTTCCTTTCTATTTGACACCCTGAGATGTCTCTTATGCACGAGAAACGTAAGTTCCTTCAGTAGTGTTAATGACCAATTTTTGTCCAGCTTCGATGAAGTCCGGAACGTTTACAACCAAACCTGTTTCCATTGTAGCAGGTTTACCAGAACCAGTCACTGTAGCACCTTTGATAGATGGTTGAGTTTCTGCAACAGTCAATTCAACAGTTGTAGGAACCGTTACACCGATCACTTCGCTTCCGTAGAATTGAATTTTTACTTCTGAATTTTCAAGGATGTAAAGCAATTCTTGTTCTACGTTCACCACTGGAATTTCATATTGGTCATATGTTTCAGTGTTCATGAAGTAGGCTGTATCATCCATTTTATACAAGTATTGAGCTGGAACAGTTTCGATAATTGCTTGTTCAAATTTTTCTTCTGGACGGTAGCTTGTATCAAATGTTGAACCAGTACGGACATCACGCAATTTCATACGCATGATAGTGTTTCCTTTACCTGGTTTGTGGTGGCTTGCTTCCAAAACGCGGATCAATTTTCCATCAGCTGTTTCAAAAGTCATACCAGCTTTCAATTTACTTGCTTCGATCATGTTTTATTACCTCTTTTTTAAAAATAGATTACTCTTTATTGTAACACACTATTTGATTTTTCTCAAACAGCAATTTCCTCTTTTTAGGAAGGACTGAAAGCAGGAAGAGAGGACAGGGACGAGTCCATGAAATCTCTAGACCTCTCATTATCGCTTCCCTAATCCTTATTGGTCCACAGGTACAATATTGCCATCCGCATCTTTGGTGACATGGACATATTTTCCATCTACTTCAATGTAGAAGGTATGCGGCTTGTCTGGAGCTGGAGAGGCTTGTTTTTGAAGGTCATTGCCAAGGGCTTGCCCTAGGTTCATCCCCATAATCATGTTCATGCCATTGCCACCTTCATTTTTAGCAGCTGCGACCAAGGCTTCATTGCGAGCACGACGTTCTTCGATTTCAATGGTATTGTACTTCATCGCTGCCAATTCACTGTCCAGTTTATTGACCTTGGCCATACTGTCTGCATCGTAGCTCAAATCTTCGATGAGGACATTGGTTAATTCGATACCATATAATTCTGTCCACGTTTTGTTGACTTCGCGTTTTGCAACTTCATTGAAGACATCTTGGTCCGCATTGATATTGTAAATATCCGCCTTATTTTCTGCTGTATATTTTGAAATGGCCACTGCAATTTTTGGTGCCAGATTTTGTCGCAAGGTTCCCTGAGCCACATCTTCCAAGGTAAAGGGCTTATCTGCAGTGATTTGACGACTAACTGCACTGATGTAAAAGAGTACTGGATCTGCTACTTTAACATCATAAAGACCATAAAAACGAATGCTAAGAAGTTGTTGGTAACGGTCGCTAAAGTACTCAACTGGATTTTGAGTGCCAAATTTATTTCCTGTAAAAGGTTGCATCCGCACAAAAATGATTTCTTGTTGGGTGACCACTTGGCCTCCAAAGGAGAAACGATTCTTGAACTGATCCCACGTTCCTTTCACACCACCTTTTTCAAACAACCAGGCATTTTCACCAGCTTGCCATTCGTGACTCCCTGCTTCTAGAAGGTCTCCTAGAAAAGTTCCATTATTGACCAAGAGAGCAACATAGCCTTGGGGAACGATGACGACAGAACCATCTGTCAATAGGCCCGTATTTTGGTTGCTCTGACGAGAGCGTCCATCTGGATCTTTGGTTAAGAGCTGTCCCTTAATGGCCAAAGCTGTTGCTGGAACAGCTTCTGGCAGGGTAATGGCTTCCTTAAATTTACTATCTTGAAAACTTGAAATGCCCGCTGAAAGGGCTGCTTTAATAAATCCCATACATTCTCCTATCTGTAGAATTCAATTTCATCCACAACTTCGTAGACATCCAAGACCCAATCTTTTGGATTGTGCTTCAAGGATGCTTGGCAATATTCACACTTGTCGATTGAATCGATGGTCAGTGGCGCACCACAGTTCGGACAGTGATCACTAACGACTTCTGAATTCTTAATGATCTCTGTCTGAGCTCCATGTTCACGGAGGAAGACCATGCGGTAAACGGTAAAGAGATCTTTGGTTGGATCCCCTTCGATCACACGGCCCGTTTCATCACTTCGGATGTAATCTCTCATCGTCGATGACAGAATGACTTCAATGCGGTCATTGCCTTCTGGATTTTCGATAAAGTCTTTGATCTTGGAATCTTCCACACATACGCGCTCTAGAACATTGGTTGTTTTGGCGCGAATATGCTCTTGCAACTGCGTCAAGTGTTGCTCATAAAGACTGGTACTTTCTAAGTTCCGCACAGAATTCCAATCTTTTTCTGTCCAGGCAGACTGCAATTGAAGATAAACCAGCTTGACTTGCGACAAGAAGCGGTCTTCATCAAACATTGGATCCAATTTACGGATACGGCGAATCGCTTCATAGTTGTTTTCAATTGGTCGACCCGCCCGTTCTTCGGTTGTCCGTTTTGGACCACTATTTGAATAGGACGAATCATCACTCTCATTAGCCTCTTTTGCAATATTATAGACAAATCCAATCAATCCAATGATGGCGACAACTGCTACCGCCCCACCAGAGTCTGATCCAGAACTAGAACTGTAGCTACTGGATCCACCAGACCAGCTGCTGCCACCAGACCAGCTACTTCCCCCTCCAGACCAGCTACTACCACCACCACCGCCAGAATGAATAGTGCTACTACCACCACTATGCGTATTGCCGACACCAGCATGAGCAGAAGGAGCAAATGCAAATAGAAGGGCTACTAGAAGAATTCCCAATACTAAAATTCGTTTTTTCATAGGCCTCATTTCTTATCTTTGTTTGTTACACAGGGGTTAAGAAAATACTGTCTATTTTATAGGACAATCAATTCTTTAGGTGCAAGTGTCAAGACTTCACAGCCTGTTTCTGTGATCAAGAGGTCATCTTCGATGCGCACACCAGAGAGACCTTCAATGTAAATCCCTGGTTCATCTGTTAAAACCATCCCTGCTTGAATAGCTTCTTTAGAAGTTTGGCTAAAGTATGGCTCTTCGTGGATATCTAGCCCAATTCCATGACCGATTCCATGAGTAAAGTATTGGCCATAGCCAGCTGCTTCGATCACATCACGTGGGATTTTGTCAAAATCACGGAAGCCAAGTCCATCTTTAGCAGCAGCAATCAAAGCTTGATTGGCTTTCAAAACTGTTTCGTAAATTTCTCTTTCCTTGTCGCTGACATGTCCCGCATAGATGGTCCGTGTCATATCGCTGACATAGTGGTCATACAAGCAACCAAAATCAAGGGTCAAGGCATCTCCTGCTGAAATCACCCGGTCACTTGGAGTCGCGTGAGGCATAGCAGAGCGTTCACCAGCTGCTGAAATAATATCAAAAGATACACCAGAAGCTCCCAACTCCCGCATTCTAAAATCGAGGAAAGTTGCTGCTTCCAACTCTGTCGTTTTCCCTACCTTGATATAGTCTAAAATATCATGGAAGGCTTGGTCAGAGATGCTACAAGCTTTTTTAATGGCCGCAATCTCCGTTTCATCTTTAATCAAGCGCAATTCCATCACAAAGTTCGCTAGGGATTGAAGGGCAATGCTACTAAAAACAGAAGCCATACGGGCATGGTAGGCCACCGTCACTTCGTCCTCAAAACCAAGTTCTTTGATTCCAAGATCCTTGACAATCTCTGCCGCTGCAGTCAACTCATCGCGGGTTTCCACAATTTCTACAAAAGGGAAACAAGTCGCATGAGCATGAATGGTGTAGCGCGAATCCGTAAAGAGGACCACGCGTTCTTCTGTCACCAAAGCAGTCCCATTTGAACCCCAGAAATTGGTTAAATAGTAAACATTTTTCAAATTGTTAATCAATACCGCCTTAAGGTTTTGGGCTTTCATTTTGTTTCTTAGGTTGCTGATCCGTTGATTCATTGTAATTTTCCTTTCAAATACTGTCCTGTGTAGCTAGCAGGATTGGCTGCTACTTCTTCTGGCGTTCCGGTCGCAATAATGGTTCCGCCACCGATACCACCTTCCGGTCCTAAATCAATGATATGGTCTGCTGTCTTAATGACATCCAAATTGTGCTCAATCACAAGGACCGTATTGCCATCATCCACAAATCGCTCTAAGACTTTGATCAAGCGAGAAATATCTTCGGTATGAAGTCCTGTCGTTGGTTCATCCAAGATATAGAAGGATTTTCCTGTAGAGCGCTTGTGCAATTCAGAAGCCAACTTCATCCGCTGCGCTTCCCCACCTGAAAGGGTGGTCGCTGGTTGCCCCAGTGTTACATAGCCCAAGCCCACATCTTGGATGGTCTTGAGTTTGCGTTCAATTTTCGGAATGTGCTTGAAGAATTCGACTGCCTTATTGACCGTCATATCTAGCACTTCTGCGATATTTTTTTCCTTGTAGTGGACTTCGAGGGTCTCACTATTGTAGCGACGTCCATGGCAGACCTCACAAGGAACAAAAACATCTGGCAAGAAGTGCATTTCAATTTTTATGATGCCATCTCCTGAGCAGGCTTCACAACGCCCACCTTTGACATTGAAACTAAAGCGACCTTTCTTATAGCCCCGAATTTTGGCTTCATTGGTCTGAGCAAATAGATCTCGAATGTCATCGAAGACGCCTGTATAAGTTGCTGGATTGGAACGAGGGGTCCGACCGATCGGACTTTGATCAATGTCGATCAAGCGATCGATATGCTCAATCCCCTGAATGGTCTTGTATTTCCCTGGTTTTTCCGAATTGCGGTTGAGCTTTTGAGCGATGGCTTTTTTCAAGATGCCATTGATCAAGGTCGATTTCCCAGAACCGGAAACTCCAGTGACTGCGATGAATTTTCCTAGAGGAAAGCGCGCTGTGATGTCTTGTAAGTTATTCTCACTGGCTCCTGTAATTTCAATATAGCGACCATTTCCTGAACGGCGCTCTGTTGGAACCGGAATCTTGCGCTTGCCGGACAAGTACTGGCCAGTGATGGATTTGCTGTTGCGCGCTACCTGCTTTGGAGTCCCTGCTGCAACGATCTCTCCCCCAAAGACACCCGCACCTGGGCCGACGTCGATCAGGTAGTCTGCCTCTCTCATGGTATCTTCATCATGCTCGACGACGATCAAGGTATTACCTAAATCGCGCATCTTCTTGAGGCTGGCAATCAGACGGTCATTGTCCCTTTGATGGAGGCCGATAGACGGCTCATCCAAGATGTAAAGGACACCAGAGAGGTTGGAACCGATCTGGGTTGCCAAACGAATACGCTGGCTTTCTCCACCTGATAAGGTCCCAGCCGATCGTGACAGGGTCAAGTAATTGAGCCCCACATTGTTTAAGAAGGTCAAGCGATCCTTAATCTCTTTTAGGATCGGTCTTGCAATCGTAGCTTGATTGTCCGTTAAAACCAACTGATCCACAACTTTTAAGTGGTCCGCAATTGATAGATCTGACACTTCCCCGATATGCATCCCCTTTTTTCCTCCGACACGAACTGAGAGAGCCTGGTCATTGAGACGGTAGCCATGGCAGGTCGCACAGGTCAATTCGTTCATATAGGAGCGCATTTGGTTGCGGGTGAAATCACTATTGGTCTCACGGAAACGACGGTGAATATTGTTTACGACCCCTTCAAAAGGAATCTCAATATCGCGAACCCCACCAAACTCATTTTCATAGTGGAAGTGGAATTCCTTGCCATTTGAACCATAGAGGACCAAGTCCTTTTCTTCTTGAGAAAGATCGGAAAACGGCTGGTCCATATCAACGCCAAAATGGATCATGGCCTGCTCCAACATCTGTGGATAGTAGTTGGAAGAGATCGGATTCCAAGGAGCAAGCGCTCCTTCGCGAAGGGTTAAGCGATTATCTGGCACCACCAAATCCAAGTCCACCTCTAGCTTTATGCCCAGCCCATCACAGTCTGGACAAGATCCGAAAGGCGCATTGAAAGAAAAAAGGCGGGGCTCTAATTCAGGAACGGTAAAGCCACATACTGGGCAAGCATAATGCTCAGAAAAGAGTAGCTCCTTGCCATCCATGGTATCAATCACCACATAACCGTCCGCTATTCGAAGAGCTGCCTCAATCGAATCAAAGAGCCGCGAGCGGATTCCCTCTTTGATCACGATTCGGTCCACAACCACTTCAATCGTGTGCTGCTTGCTTTTAGATAGTTCTGGAACCTCTGTCACATCATAGATCTCCCCATCGACCCGCACCCGGACATAGCCGTCTTTTTGCACCTTTTCAATGATATTCTTGTGCTGGCCTTTTTTCTTGCGAATAATAGGGGCTAGAATTTGCAGGCGTTGGCGCTCTGGTAATTCTAAGACTTGATCGACAATTTGCTCAACCGAAGAAGCTGTAATCGCTCCATGCCCATTGATACAATAAGGCGTCCCTACACGCGCATAGAGTAAGCGCAGGTAGTCATTGATCTCTGTTGCCGTCCCCACTGTAGAACGGGGGTTTTTACTGGTCGTTTTTTGGTCGATGGAAATGGCTGGACTCAAGCCGTCAATGGAGTCCACATCTGGTTTTTCCATATTTCCCAAGAACTGCCGGGCATAGGCTGATAAGCTCTCCACGTAGCGGCGCTGGCCTTCTGCATAGAGGGTATCAAAGGCCAGACTGGACTTTCCAGAACCAGACAAACCCGTCACCACGACTAATTTGTCCCGGGGAATTTCCACATCTATATTTTTTAAATTATGGGCGCGTGCCCCATGAATGACAATTTTATCTTGCATATTCTTACTCTAATCACCTTTTTGTTAACCTCCATTATAACAAATTTTTTAGTATTCTTTTATCCAAAACCGTCCTTTTTCTGATATAATGTTAAGGTGTAAAAAAACAAGGGGAGGCACCATGAAACAGGTCTTTTTATCGACAACGACTGAATTTAAAGAAATAGAGACGCTGGAACCCGGTAGCTGGATCAACCTTGTTAACCCTTCTCAAAGTGAATCGATGGAAATCGCCTCTGCTTTTAATATTGATATTGCAGACTTGCGGGCACCACTCGATGCGGAAGAAATGTCCCGTATGACCATCGAAGATGAGTATACCTTGATCATCGTCGACGTTCCCATCAAGGAAGAGCGGAACAATCAGACCTACTATGTCACCATCCCTTTGGGAATCATCCTAACAGAAGAGGCTATCATCACGACTTGCTTGGAGAAATTGCCACTTCTCGATATCTTTATCAACCGACGCTTGCGGAATTTCTATACCTTTATGCGGTCGCGCTTTATCTTTCAGATCCTCTATCGTAACGCTGAACTCTACTTGTCAGCGCTTCGTACCTTGGATCGCAAAAGCGAACAGATTGAGAGCCAATTGCACAAATCAACGCGTAATGAAGAACTGATTGAGTTGATGGAGTTGGAGAAAACCATCGTCTACTTTAAGGCCTCTCTAAAAACCAATGAGCGCGTGATCAAGAAATTGACCAGTGCTACTAGTAACATCAAGAAATACCTAGAAGACGAGGATCTGTTGGAAGATACCTTGATCGAAACCCAGCAGGCCATCGAGATGGCAGATATTTATGGAAATATCCTGCACTCCATGACCGATACCTTTGCATCGATCATCTCCAACAACCAGAACAACATCATGAAAACTCTGGCTCTCGTTACCATTGTCATGTCTATTCCGACCATGATCTTTTCGGCCTACGGGATGAACTTCAAGGACAATGAGCTTCCGCTCAATGGCGAACCCCATGCCTTCTGGCTGATTATTTTCATCGCCTTTGCCCTGACTGGGTCTCTCGTCGTCTACCTCATCCATAAAAAATGGTTCTAACACCAACTAATAACACTAAGGAGTATTTATGTCTCAATTTGATTTGAATCAACTAAGCAAGAAAAATCAAGAATTCGTTCGCATCGCTAAACACCAATTGCTTGAAAATGGAAAGACTGAGGAAGAAGCAGAAAGCCTCATCCAAGAAATTCTTCCAGCTATTCATGAAAACCAAGGAAAAGGAATTCCAGCACGGACCCTTTTTGGAGCTCCAACTGTATGGGCGAATTCTTTCAGCGAGAAAGAACGCTATGAAAAAGAGCATCCGAAATTAAACGATGCTCCCTCTCTTATGATTTTGGATTCCTTCCTCTTTATCTTTGGTGTCTTTGCTGCGATTAGTGCCTTCATGAACTTGGTCGCACCACGTCGTACTGGCTATGGTTTGATCACCTTGATCCTTGGAAGTTTGACAGGGGCTTTGCTCTTATATCTCATGTACTACTTCTTCTATCAGTATATGGATGGCACAAAAGATCGTAGCGAGCGTCCCTCTCTTTGGAAATCCATGCCGATTCTTGTTGGAGTCATGTTCCTTTGGGTCATTGTCTTGTCCTTTACTTCCTTACTCCCACAAGTTCTCAACCCAACTATTCCAGATGTCCTCGCCATCGTTTTAGGAGCTTTAGCACTTGTCCTTCGCTTCTACCTTAAGAAACGCTTTAATATTAAAAGTTCGAGCACAGCACCCGCAACTCGACGCTAAAAAGAAACGGATGAAGTTTTCATCCGTTTTTGTTTTACTGTATTTCCCTGTTCAACCTTTTTGAAAAATAGAGGACTAAGTCATCATTGTTTTCACAAGAACTGTAAGGGGCCAAGGGCTGATCCCTAAACCAAACTCCAGATCCATCTGGGATATAGTCCCGTTTGACATACAGTCTTTGAGCTGGGCCATAACCCGAGTGTAAACCAACCCCTAAAGTAACAATCTCTGATAGTAGCCGGACTCTTTTTTCCGCCTCTTCTAAGAGTTGATTCCCAATTCCTCGATTTCTAAATGGTTCAAAAACATTAAAATCAGATAGTTCAGGATAGACTCCCACGAAAGGGCCGTGCTTGGCAGCAGGCAATATAGTGATATAGCCTGCCACAAATCCATCCGACTCAGCTACTAATACGTCCCTCTCTCTATTCTCCTGCTCCTGAAAATAGCTAGTCAAGACATCCTCTCTACCCGGCCACCCTTGGTGGATAAAAGCTTGAGAGATGTGCTCAATATCTGCCTTTATCATCCTCCTGATGATTACACCTTCCTTCATGGTTCCCTCCTTGATACCTTTCTCCCCTCATTATAGCATAATCAGAGCTTGGGAAAGGTCAAAGAGATTCACACGGACCTCAACTCGCTCTTATATTTCCAGGCTCGTGAAAAAAAGACCCACCCAGGTCTGAAAAAGAGGTCCACTGGACCTCAACTCGCTCTTACATTTCTAGGTTCGTGAAAAAAAGACCCGTAAGGGTCTTAATTCGCTCTCTTGTCTTCAAGCTCATGAAAAAAAGACCCGTTAGGGTCTTTTTTTTAATCTTCGTTTACGAAAGGCATCAAAGCCATTACGCGAGCGCGTTTGATAGCTGTTGTTACTTTACGTTGGTTCTTCGCTGAAGTTCCAGTTACACGACGAGGAAGGATTTTCCCACGTTCTGAAACGAAACGGCTAAGAAGCTCAGTATCTTTGTAATCGACATATTCGATTTTGTTTGCTGCGATGTAATCAACTTTTTTACGGCGTTTGAATCCGCCACGACGTTGTTGAGCCATGTTTAATTCTCCTTTATAGTTTTAATTCGTTAAACCCATTCTTAGAATGGAAGATCGTCGTCTGAGATATCCATTGGATTAGCTCCAAATGGATTTTCTTCACGACCAAAGTTTGGCGCTGCATTGCTTGGTTCAGATCCACCAAAGCTTGGGGTTGCATTTCCAGCAAAACCACCGTTGCCTGATGAATAACCACCACCTGCATGCCCTTCGCGTGCTGCACGGCTTTCCAATAGTTGGAAGCTGTCTGCTACGACTTCAGTGACATAAACACGTTGACCTTGCTGGTTTTCGTAATTACGTGTTTGAATGCGACCGGTAATCCCAATCAAAGCACCTTTCTTAGCCCAGTTGGCTAAGTTTTCTGCTTGCTGACGCCAGATCACACAGTTGATGAAATCGGCTTCGCGCTCTCCATTTTGACTCTTGAAGTTGCGATTGACAGCTAGGCTGAAAGTAGCAACTGCTTGATTGCTTGGAGTGTAGCGAAGTTCAGCATCACGGGTCATACGACCGACAAGTACAACATTGTTAATCATAAGTCACCTCTGATGATTTCTTACGCGTCAACTTTTACGATCATGTGACGAAGAATGTCACCGTTGATTTTTGAAAGACGGTCGAACTCATTAAGAGCTACAGCGTCGTTCGCTTCAACGTTTACGATGTGGTAAAGTCCTTCACGGAAATCTTGGATTTCGTATGCAAGACGACGTTTTTCCCAATCTTTTGATTCAACAACAGTTGCACCGTTGTCAGTCAAGAT
>JAGZZN010000107.1 GCA_018377375.1 Streptococcus parasanguinis | reverse complement strand
CCCTTGGAGCTCGTCATCGATATACATGACATCTCCAGTCGCATCCTCAGGCAGAAAAGACAACTTGGTTTCCGTATACATATTCTCCAAAGTCAGTGAAATGCTGCTGGTTGAAGGAATCATACGCTCCGCATCCGCCTTACCCCAGTATTTAACAATAGCAATATTTGCGTACGATTTGACGCTTACAGGCTCTCTATCCACGTGTTTACGGCTCCTTTTTCTTGAAGTTTTTTAGCAGTCGTTTGGGCTTGATCCTTGGTACTTGTTAGGGCAATAATGCAGCCACCCAGTCCTCCGCCTGACATCTTGGCACCTAGTGCACCATGCTCCAGAGCAGTTGCTACTAGAAGATCCGACAAATCACAAGACACCCCTAAAGATTTAAGGTGATTATGGGCTTGAGACATGAGCTGACCAAGAAGCTTTTGATCCTTGGCTTTGAGGGCGCGTTCTGCCTTCTGACTTAATTCGCCCAGTTGGTTGAGATCTGACAAGGCATCTAAACCAATGGCCTCAACCTTTTCCACAGCCTCACGGGTATTTCCATGGATACCCGTATCAGCAATGACCAGATAGGCACCTAAATTGACCTCGATTTCCTTGAAACCGATATTACGCGTAAAGCTAATGGCTTTGTCACTCAAGCAGGTCTTTGCATCTAAACCACTAGGTTTACTATGGGCAATGGTCTCCGCCTGATGAACTAGCATTTCCAAGGTCTCCTGGCTAAGCTCCTGATCAAAATAATCAAAGACCGCTCGAATTGCCGCAATGGCTACAGCCGCAGACGAACCCATGCCACGCTTTTCAGGGACACTAGACTTAATAGCATAGCTGATAGGCTGATTCTTGATTTCCAGATAATTAAGCGCTGAAAAAATCGCCGTCGTCAAGGGATCTTGAGCCTTGAGCGTCAAAGGAGTCTCAGCCGCCTGAATCTGACAGACAACCTCAATATCCTTAAGAGGGAGGGCAAGGGCAGGATGACCATAAACGACCGAGTGCTCCCCCATCAAAATAATCTTACTGTGAGCCTTGCCCACTCCTACTTTCTTAGTCATAAATTACACACACTCACAGACGAATTTGCAGGCGAGTGTCTTTCTAGATTTTTCATACATATTCTAGTGGTGACTCAAGGTCAATCAAGCATTCAAAGGAGACAAAGAGCACCAATCTAAAGAATTTTCTTATAGCACTTCTATCTTATCATCAAAGCGCAAAAAAAGCGACATCTAACCTAGAGTGTCGCTTTGTATTAGAGATCTGGTCTTATTTTGATATTTCTATCTTAAACTAGTACAATACCAATGAGGTTTTAAAATGATTGATGTCAAAAAACTAATTAAACAGAACTACGAAATAATGGCACTATTAAAGATTATCCACTCTTTTCAACTAAATGACTGTTGGCTTTGTGCTGGAACTATACGCAATTATATTTGGGACTACTTAAGTACCGGAAATACATCTTCAAATATCAATTTCTCAGATATCGATGTCATTTTCTTTGATAAAAATATATCATATGAACAAACTGTTGAAATAGAAAATCAAATAAAGAGAAGATATCCTGAATACAATTGGGAAATAAAAAATCAGTTTTATATGAATATACATAGTCCTAATACTGAAAAGTATGTCAGCTCTACCGATGCTGTTTCAAAATTTCCCGAAAAATGTACTGCCATAGCTGCTAGACTAAATGACAATCAGGAGCTAGAGGTATTTATTCCTTTTGGAACAGACGATTTGATTAACTTCAGAATTTCACCCACACCACATTACTTTTCAGATAAAGAACGACAAACGGTCTATAACGAGAGAGTAAAGAAGAAAAATTGGAATACAATATGGCCAAACATTTCTATAGAATTTATCGAATAGATTAAACTATTATTTGAGATCTACTTTCTTCAAGACTTTCCGCTGTGAGAAAAGTTCCTGGAACTATTAAGTTTCAGGAACTCGGAATTTTTGAGAGTAAAACAGTTCGGGGAACTGTTTTAGCCTGAGCCTAGAAATTAAAAAGTGAAGGGGCTCAAAAATTAGTCATGGAACTTCGAAGAAGGTCGCTGACGACCGTACTCACCTAAGGAAAGTCTTAAAAATTTTTCTTCTACATAAAAAAAAAGCCTCTCGGCTCTTTTCATTTTAAATCGCAAACAAATCATTTAGGTTCTCAGCCATAGTTGGGTGAGTAAAGATTTGTTTAGCCAAATCTGTATATGGAATGTGATGATTCATAGCTAGGGTAATTAGATTGATAATTTCATGAGATTCTTGACCAAAGAGTGTCACTCCCAAGATTTCCTTAGTTTCAGGATTTACCACAGCTTTGAAGGCACCACGCAAATCACCATTAACATGACCACGAGGCATGCCAGCAACTGGAAGTTCCTTGACAGCAACCGGTCCACCTGCTGCTCTGGCTTGCTCTTCAGTAAGACCAACTTGAGCTAAAGGTGGGTTGAGGAACATAGCAGTTGGAACAGCTCCACGTGTTTCAAGGTTATAGCTGCCATCACCAGTTAGGTAATTAAAGACAATACGGAAATCGTCTAGTGAGATGTAGGTAAATTGAAGGCCACCATTAACATCACCCACTGCAAAGACACCAGGAACACTTGTTTCCAAATGTTTATTGACCTGGATACCACCGCGCTCAGTCAAGGCGATATCAGTATTTTGCAAGTGAAGAGGTTCGATATTAGGCTTGCGTCCTGTCGCATAGAGGAGTGCATCAAAACGGAACTCGCCTTTGTCAGTAACAACGACAACTTCATCACCGTCATTTTTCACTTCGGAAGTTTTAACACCTTGCTCAAAGACAATGCCGTCCTCTTCCATATATTCCTTGGCCAACTTAGCAATAGATGGCTCCACACGTGGCAAGAAGCTAGTCGCTGCATCCAAGACAGTCACTTGACTTCCCAAACGGTTATAAAGGCCAGCAAATTCAAGACCGATATTACCACCACCTAAGACACCTAAACGTTTTGGCAAGGCTTCAAGGGTTTGAATACCAGTTGAATCGTAAACATGCTTAGTTGTTGTCAAGCCAGGAATAGGCAAGACATTAGACACGGCACCTGTATTGATGACAATAGTCTCAGCTGTTAGCTCTTGGCGGTCATCACCAGCCACTACTTCAATAACCTTATTTGACACAAAATGTGCCTCTGCATCAATGACGTCAACGCCATTGTCTGCCAACATTTTATAATTCTTAGCATTAAGACGACCAGTCACTGCACCACGTTCCTTCATGGTATCGTCAAATGACCAGCCCTTCTCAGCCGCTACAATCATAGTCTTAGTTGGGATACAAGCAATATTAATGCAAGTACCACCATACATCGCTTTACTGCGCTCGATGACAGCAACTTTCTTACCAGCTGCA
>JAGZZN010000025.1 GCA_018377375.1 Streptococcus parasanguinis | reverse complement strand
CCTCAAGGGATCGTTCACGGTACTTTCAACACCCTTCTCAATGCTGGTCGTCTCAAACTCGGTGTGCCTGATGATGGCGACTTGACCGGTAAACTCTTTATTTCATCTGGTCTCGGTGGAATGAGCGGAGCTCAAGGGAAAGCAGCTGAAATCGCAAAAGCGGTGGCCATCGTCGCTGAAGTGGACCGCTCTCGGATCGAAACTCGTCACTCTCAAGGCTGGATTAGCCAAGTGACAGACAGTGCCGAAGAAGCTGTGAAATTAGCTCAAGCAGCACTGGAAGCTGGTGAATCCACTTCGATTGCCTATCATGGAAATATCGTAGACTTGCTCGAATATGTCAACGAACACCAAGTCCATGTTCATCTCTTGTCTGACCAAACCTCTTGCCACAACGTTTATGATGGTGGCTATTGCCCAGTTGGCATTAGTTTTGAAGAACGGACACGTTTGCTGGCAGAAGACAAAGAAACCTTCCGCCGTTTGGTTGATGAAACCTTGGCTCGTCACTTTGCAGTGATCAAAGCCTTGACAGCTAAAGGTACTTACTTCTTCGACTACGGTAATGCCTTCATGAAATCTGTTTACGACTCAGGCATCAAGGAAATTTCTAAGAATGGCTTGGATGACAAAGACGGCTTCATTTGGCCATCTTATGTAGAAGATATCATGGGACCTATGCTCTTTGACTATGGTTATGGTCCATTCCGTTGGGTCTGCCTCAGCGGTAAACACGAAGACTTGATTGCAACTGACCATGCAGCCATGGAAGCGATCGATCCAACTCGTCGCTACCAAGACCGCGACAACTACAACTGGATTCGCGATGCGGAAAAGAACCAACTGGTGGTTGGTACACAAGCACGTATCCTCTATCAAGATTGTATGGGCCGTGTCAACATTGCTTTGAAATTCAATGAACTCATTCGCCAAGGCAAGATCGGACCGGTCATGATCGGACGTGACCACCACGACGTATCTGGTACAGATGCTCCATTCCGTGAAACATCAAACATCAAAGATGGTTCGAACGTCACTTGTGACATGGCGGTTCAATGTTACGCTGGTAACGCTGCTCGCGGTATGAGTCTCGTCGCTCTCCACAACGGTGGTGGTACTGGTATCGGTAAAGCTATCAACGGTGGATTTGGTCTCGTCCTAGACGGTAGCCACCGGATCGATGAAATCATCAAGTCTGCCATTGCCTGGGACACTATGGGTGGAGTTGCTCGTCGGAACTGGGCACGGAATAACCATGCCATTGAAACAGCGATCGAGTACAACCGTCTCCATGCAGGAACAGACCACATCACCATTCCGTATCTGGCAGATGAAGATTTGGTCAAAGAAGCCGTTCAAAAATTGTTTTAACATCAAAAAATAAAAACTGAGAAAGGGGAGGAAAATGCAAAGACTCCTCCTCCCCAACTTCTCCTATAAAAAGAGGTAATCATATGGCAAAAATTGTTGAGTGTATTCCAAACTTCTCTGAAGGACGCAATCAAGCTGTGATCGACGGATTAGCAGCAACAGCAAAAAGTATTCCAGGTGTCACTTTACTAGACTACTCGTCTGACGCCAGTCACAACCGCAGCGTCTTTACACTCGTTGGGGATGAAGAAAGCATTCAAGAAGTGGCTTTCCAATTGGTGAAATACGCTTCTGAAAACATTGATATGACCAAGCACGAAGGCGAACACCCTCGTATGGGGGCAACAGACGTTTGTCCATTCGTTCCCGTTAAAGATATCACTACAGCTGAATGCGTTGAGATTGCTAACAAAGTAGCCGAACGCATCAATCGTGAATTAGGTATTCCAATCTTCCTTTATGAAGATGCTGCAACTCGCCCAGAACGGAAGAACTTGGCGAAAGTGCGTAAAGGACAATTTGAAGGAATGCCAGAAAAATTGTTGGAAGAAGACTGGAAGCCAGACTACGGTGAACGCAAGATTCACCCAACTGCAGGGGTTACAGCTGTCGGTGTCCGGATGCCACTCGTTGCTTTCAATATCAACCTTGATACAGACGATCTAGAGATTGCCAATAAGATTTCTAAAATCATTCGTGGATCAAGCGGTGGATACAAATACTGTAAAGCGATCGGTGTCATGCTAGAAGATCGCAACATCGCCCAAGTCTCCATCAATATGGTCAACTTGGAACAATTCCCATTGTATCGTGTTGTGGAAACCGTTCGTTTCGAAGCACAACGCTACGGTGTTCGCATCATCGGAACAGAACTTATCGGACTGGCTCCTGCTAAGGCTTTGATCGACTCTGCTGAATACTACTTGCAATTAGAAGACTTTGACTATAGCAAACAAGTCTTGGAAAATCACTTGTTGGGTTAGAAAGGAAGTTCTATGAAACTAGTTGACTTAAGTATTACGGAGTTTGCCAAGGTTCTTGGTTCAGATGCTCCAGCTCCAGGTGGTGGTTCTGCTGCTGCTCTATCTGCTGCGAATGGGATTTCCCTTACAAAAATGGTCTGTGAACTGACCATTGGAAAGAAAAAATACGCTGAATTCGAAGACCACATCAAAGGGGTTCACGAAAAAAGCGCTCACCTCCAAGACCAATTACTAGAAGCCATCGACAAGGATACAGAAGCCTTCAACGTCGTATCAGCTGTCTTTGATCTTCCAAAAGAAACGGAAGAAGAGAAAGCTGCTCGTCGTGAAGCCATGCAAAAAGCTTTGAAACACGCAACAGTATCTCCTTTCTCTATGATGGAGCTCATCGTTGAAGCTCTTGAAACCACCAAAGAAGCTGTTGGCAAGTCCAACACCAATGCGGCTAGTGACCTAGGGGTAGCTGCTCTGACTCTTAAAGCTGGTCTTCAAGGTGCTTGGCTCAATGTCTTGATCAACATTTCAGGAATCAAGGACCAAGACTTCGTCCAAGAATACCACGGCAAGGGACTCAAACTCCTCCAAACCGGTTCTGATCTTGCAGATAACATTTACCAAACCATTTTAGAAAGTCTATCTTAAACTTAGCAAATAAAAATAAAGAAAGAAGGGATTCTATGGTTTTATCGGATATTGAAATTGCCAATTCTATCCAAATGAAGCCCATCACCGATATCGCTGCTGAACTTGGATTGACCGAAGACGATATTTCGCTCTACGGAAAATACAAGGCAAAAATTGATAGCAACCAACTGGAACAACTCAAGGACAAGGAAGATGGAAAGCTGATCCTTGTGACAGCCATCTCACCAACACCTGCTGGAGAAGGAAAGACAACCACCTCTGTTGGCTTGGTCGATGCTCTTTCAGCTATTGGTGAAAAAGCCGTCATTGCCTTGCGCGAACCTTCTCTTGGCCCTGTCTTTGGGATCAAGGGTGGAGCTGCCGGTGGTGGTTACGCCCAAGTGGTTCCAATGGAAGATATCAACCTTCACTTTACCGGAGACTTCCATGCCATTGGGATTGCCAACAACCTCCTTGCTGCCTTGATTGACAACCACATCCATCACGGCAATGAGTTGGGCATCGATTCTCGTCGCATCACCTGGAAACGGGTGGTCGATATGAACGACCGTCAACTCCGCCATATTGTCGACGGCCTTCAAGGAAAGACAAACGGAGTTCCTCGTGAAGATGGCTTTGACATCACGGTGGCGTCTGAAATCATGGCTATTCTCTGTCTCTCAGAAAATATCCTTGACCTCAAAGAACGTCTCGATCGCATCATTATCGGGTACAACTACCAAGGACAACCAGTGACAGCCAAAGACCTCAAGGCTGGAGGGGCCATGGCAGCTGTTCTCAAAGATGCCATCCATCCGAACTTGGTACAAACCTTGGAGCATACTCCTGCCATCATCCACGGCGGACCATTTGCCAATATTGCCCACGGCTGTAACAGTGTGCTGGCTACTAAGCTAGCCCTCAAATATGCAGACTATGTTGTGACAGAAGCTGGTTTTGGAGCAGACCTCGGTGCTGAAAAATTCATCGATATTAAGTGCCGCATGGCCGGGCTCAAACCTGCTGCCGTTGTCCTCGTCGCAACCATCCGTGCTCTCAAGATGCATGGTGGAGTTGCCAAAGCAGACTTGGCTACCGAAAATGTCCAAGCCGTTATCGATGGACTACCAAACCTAGACAAACACTTGGCCAACATTCAAGAAGTCTATGGTCTACCAGTGGTCGTTGCCATTAACAAATTCCCACTGGATACAGAAGCTGAGCTAGAAGCTGTCTATGAATCTTGTAAGAAACGCAATGTAGATGTGGTCATTTCGGATGTCTGGGCAAAAGGTGGGGCTGGTGGTCGTGACTTGGCTGAAAAAGTCATTCAACTGGCTCAAGAAGAAAACCACTTCTCTTATGTCTATGATGAAGAAGACAGCATTGAAACAAAATTGACCAAGATCGTCACAAAAGTCTATGGTGGTAAAGGCATCAGCTTAACACCAGCAGCCAAACGCGAACTGAAAGAATTAGAAGCTCTTGGCTTCTCGAACTACCCAATCTGTATGGCCAAAACCCAATATTCCTTCTCAGACGATGCGAAGAAAATGGGAGCACCAAAAGATTTCACAGTTAAAATCAGTAACCTTAAGGTGGCTGCCGGAGCTGGCTTCATCGTAGCTCTCACTGGTACCATTATGACCATGCCTGGCCTACCTAAAGTTCCTGCCAGTGAAAAGATTGATATCGATGCCCACGGCAATATCACTGGTCTCTTTTAAGAAAGAAGGCGTCCTATGGTGACTCTCCTTCATCTTACCCCCGCAGATTATCAAATTTCTACTTGGTCTGGTGGCCAAACCACCCAACTCTTTCTCTCCCCAGAGGGAGGAAGCTATCCAGATCGGACCTTTGACTTCCGCCTCTCTACTGCAACGGTAGAGGTTGAAAAAAGTAACTTTACCGATCTCACCGGCTACCACCGAATCTTGATGCCCTTGAATGCCTCCATTAGACTCACCCATCACCATAAAGAAGTGGTTTTGAACCCCTTTCAAAGCTACTTCTTTGATGGGGGAGATCCTGTATCTAGCCAAGGGACTTGTCAAGACTTTAATTTGATCTACAAACCTTCTTATCAGGGGCATATGAGTGCTATATCCCCAAAAGAGAGTGTCAAAAGTCAGAGTCGCTATCAATTGATCTACGCTCTCTGTCCACTAACACTCGAATGGGGAACCAATCATTCTCAAACTCTCCAAACTCACGAGCTCCTGGTGATCGAACAAGCATCTCCTCTTCAAGAGATGACAATCACGTTTTTACCCCATCAGTCTGGGGAGCAACCGATTGCTATCTGGACTGGACTACAATAATGTTCACAAAGGAGAAACATTATGAACGGAGCACATAAACAGTCGATTGAGGAACAAGAAAAAGCGAAATTCAGCTTTAGCGGTGCCACTCTTTACGGTATCAACGCCGTAATCGGATCTGGTATCTTCCTCCTCCCTCAAAAAATTTATTCTGGCCTCGGACCAGCTTCTCTAGCTGTCATGTTCGGGGTTGCTATTCTCGTCATGCTACTATCAGCCTGTCTGGCTGAAACAGCTGGCTACTTCGACAAAAACGGTGGAGCCATGCAATACTCAAAAGCCGCTTTCGGAGACTTCGTTGGCTTTAACGTTGGGATTCTCGGTTGGGCCGTTACTGTTATCGCTTGGGCTGCCATGTTAGCCGGCTTTGCTAAGATCTTCATCATCACTTTCCCAGCATTTGAAGGCTACAACCTTCCGATCAGTATCGGTATGCTGATTCTCTTGAGTCTGATGAACATTGCTGGTCTGAAAACCTCTAAGATGTTTACTCTGACAGCTACTGTTGCAAAATTAATTCCAATTGTCCTCTTTTCACTCTTTGCCATCTTCTTCATTTCCGGTGGCGTGAGCAAGGGCAACTTCACACCTTTCCTTCAATTGGAAAGTGGAACAAGCCTCTTCAGTTCTATTTCTAGTACAGCCGTCTACATCTTCTACGGTTTCATCGGATTTGAAACCATGTCTATCGTTGCAGGGGAAATGCGCAACCCTGAAAAGAATGTTCCCCGCGCTATTCTAGGTTCTATTAGTATTGTATCTGTTCTCTACATGTTGATCATCGCTGGAACAATCGCCATGCTTGGTGGTCGCATTATGCAAACCGGTGCACCAGTACAAGACGCATTTGTCGAAATGATTGGCCCTATCGGAGCTCCACTCGTTTCTTACGGAGCCCTCATTTCAATTGCTGGATTAAACATTGGTGAATCCATCATGGTCCCTCGTTTCGGTGCCGCATTAGCAACTGAAAAACTCTTACCAGAGGGTCTTGGAAAAACAAACTCTAAGAATGCTCCTGTCATTGCCATTATCATTTCTGGTATCTTCGCTTTCTTACTCTTGTTATCTGGCTCTTTTGAATCCTTAGCAACCTTTAGTGTTGTCTTCCGTTTCTTCCAATACATTCCAACAGCTTTGGCAGCCATCAAACTCAGAAAAATGTACCCAGACAAAAAGGTTACCTTCCGAGTGCCATTTGGTCCTGTTATCCCTGTTCTAGCTGTTGTGATCAGTATCTTGATGATCGCAGGGGACAACCTAATGAACTTTGTTTGGGGGGCCATCGGTCTCGTGATTGCAAGTGGACTTTACTTTGTTTTCCACGGCGATAAACTACATAAATCGAAAACCCTTCCTCACTAATTTTCTTTACACAGTAGATGGGAACAGAGACGGGAGCGAAGCTCGGTTTTGCTCCCTATCCCATCTAGGACTCCACGAATATCAAACCTGAGCCCTTTTCTCTATGACTCTTTTCAATTTTTATGATCAATAGACAATGGGCCCATGTTTGGTATTCAAACCGAAGTAAACACATCTACTTCCACAGAACAACTATTCATAATCGGAGGTTTTATATGACTCAATTGATTCATTTAGATGGTAATAGCTTAACACTCGAAGAAGTCATCGCTGTAGCTCGGCACGGTGCCCAATGTGAGCTTGATGAACAAGCCAAAGAAGCCGTTATCGCATCCCGTAAAATCGTTGATGACATTGTCCGGGAAAAACGAGTCGTCTATGGTGTAACCACTGGCTTTGGTTCCCTCTGTAATGTCAGCATCTCTCCAGAAGATACTGTTCAACTGCAAGAAAACCTGATTCGAACTCACTCATCTGGTTTCGGTGATCCACTTCCTGAAGATGCTGTTCGTGCCATCATGCTGATCCGTATCAACTCACTCTTGAAAGGTTATTCTGGCATTCGTCTGTCAACCGTTGAAAAACTGTTAGAATTGCTCAACAAAGGAGTCACTCCTTATATCCCTGAAAAAGGCTCTCTCGGAGCTTCTGGAGACTTAGCACCACTTGCTCATATGGTTTTACCAATGTTGGGTCTTGGACGCGCCTACTACAAAGGAGAACTTCTCAGTGGTCAAGAAGCCTTAGATCGTGCTGGAATTGAAAAGATCCAATTAGCTGCCAAAGAAGGGCTTGCCTTGATCAATGGTACGACTGTCCTAACCGGTATCGGTGCTCTTGCGACTTATGATGGTATCCAATTGCTCAAACTCTCTGATATCGCTGGTGCTCTCTCAATGGAAGTTCACAATGGAATTACCAGTCCATTCGAAGAAGACCTTCATTCCATCCGCCCACAAAGTGGACAATTGGCAACTGCTCGCAACATCCGTAACCTTCTTGAAGGAAGCAAGAATACCACTGTTGCGACTCAACAACGGGTACAAGATCCTTATACACTTCGCTGTATCCCTCAAATACATGGAGCCAGCAAGGATTCTATTGCTTACGTAAAAGAAAAAGTTGAAATCGAAATCAACTCTGTCACAGATAACCCAATCATTACCAAAGAAGGACACGTCATCTCAGGAGGTAACTTCCACGGTGAACCAATGGCGCAACCATTTGACTTCTTAGGCATTGCCCTTTCTGAAATTGGGAACGTATCTGAACGTCGGGTGGAACGCTTGGTCAACAGCCAACTCAGTAAATTGCCATCCTTCTTAGTCAAACACCCTGGACTCAACTCAGGCTTCATGATTACCCAGTATGCTTGTGCATCCCTTGCATCGGAAAATAAAATTTTGGCTCACCCTGCTAGTGTCGATTCTATTCCATCTTGTGAAAACCAAGAAGATTTCGTCAGCATGGGAACGACTGCCGCTCGTAAAGCAGCAGAAATTCTTAAAAACTCACGTCGCATCGTTGCTACTGAAATCATGGCAGCTTGCCAAGCCTTGGATCTCAAGCCAGAAAATCATGAACTTGGTAAAGGTACAAAACCAGCTTATGAGCTGATTCGTCAAAAACTGAACTTCATTGAATTTGACAAAGATATCGAAATCTTTGAAGAACTTAATAAAGCATCTGCTGTTGTCGAAAGCGAAGAATTCTTAGCAACCATCGAAAAAGCAGTTGACTTAAGCATTCAATACTGATACAGTAAGAATAAAGCAAAACAGAGGCTGGCGATCTTCTCAGCCTCTGCCTGCTTTCAGAAAAATAAGGGAGGCGACAAGCTTGCTCACAAACTACTATCCAATGACCTACAGCTACTACCAAGGTAGCATCGAGGACAATCCCTACACGGCCAAATGGGGAATGGTCACCAAATTTTTAGACCTAAACGACGAGACCCTCACTCCATTTGAGGGGATGACCTTTGGGATCATCGGCTTTAAGAGCGACAAAGGAGTCTATATCAATAATGGGCGTGTGGGAGCAGTCGAGGGTCCTACAGCCATCCGTTCTCAAATCGCTAAACTTCCATGGCACTGGGGAACCAATGTGACAGTGTATGATGTGGGAAATATTGACGGGCCTAACCATTCACTAGAAGAACTCCAAGAAAGTCTCTCACAAGCGATCCAGCGCATGTACCAATTAGGGATCCAACCCATTGTCCTAGGAGGCGGTCACGGAACTGCTTACGGCCACTATCTAGGGATTCAATCCAGTTTGAAAAAAGATGAACAACTGGCTGTGATCAATCTAGATGCCCACTTTGATTTGCGGCCTTACGACCAAACCGGTCCCAATTCTGGAACAGGTTTTCGTCAAATGGCTGATCATGCGAAAGAAAAAGGTCAGGACTTCCCTTACCTCATCCTTGGGATCCAAGAGCACAATAACAACCTCTTCCTCTTTAATTACGTTGCTAAAACACCAAGTATTGATTTCTTAACCGGGCAAGACCTCTTCCAGATGAGCCACCAAGCCATTCTGGATCGAATCGATCAATTTTTAGAAAACCAAACCGCGATCTATCTGTCTATCGATATGGATTGCTTTGCGGTCGGCTCTGCTCCTGGTGTTAGCGCCATCCAATCACTTGGTGTCGATCCTAAACTAGCCCTCCTACTTCTCCAACACATTGCTGCTAGTGGTAAGCTAATCGGATTTGATGTCGTGGAAGTTTCTCCTCCTCATGACATTGACAATCATACTTCAAATCTTGCTGCGACATTTATCTTTTACTTGACCCAAATATTGGCGCAACAAAAACTGAACTAAGAAGATTTCTACACACATAAAAAGCATAGAAACACCCATTGCTAGGGTATTTCTATGCTTTTTCTTCGTTTTCAGGCACAATGATCTTTGTCTGAAAGGAGGATAGGCCGCTTAGCCCTCTCTTATGATTTAGGCAAGAGACACTACAGGTCTTTTAATTTCTTAAGAAACTGACGATCTCTGTAGGGATTCAAGTGTTGCTCTGCCACTTTCTTATAGTAATTCTTCTCTTCTTTCAAGAAGATACTCAGGGCAGGATCGAGCTCTTCTCCCTTCTCCTTTTGATTAGATAAGAAAGCTAATAGATAATGAACCATCCCCTTATCCCGTGAATTAGCAGATGGATTCATCATCCTTTCTTTTCGAGCCAGATAATCTGCAAGTTTCTCTTGATCCCCTTGCTGGCAGGCGATTAAGGATTGATAAAATTCGAGCAATTCTTCCTTCCAAGGGAAGCGAACACTGGATAAAATCTTCTGGGCTCTGTCAAAACAAAGGCGTGCTTGAACCAAATCTCCCTTCCAATAATAGGCGATGCCCAGATCAATATCAAATACGACACGGACAGAATCAACCGCTTGATCTCCCACCAAACGCAAGACCTCTTCTAAGTGGGTGACGGCTACTTGGAAATGCCCCCTAATTTGCTCTATTTCAGCGAGGTAGGCCAAAGAAGCCGCAATTTGAATGGCATACTTGGCCTGCATACTATTGGTCAAACTAAAGCAATCAATGGAGCGATACAGATGCCGGGTCGCCTGCTCCTCATCCCCAACCATTAGATGATACAAGCCTTTCAAGCGCAACTGGATCGCGATGATCTCATGATTGTTAGCTTGGATAGCATCTTCCAGAGCCAAATCTGTATAATAGGCCATCTCAGAAATATTTTCTGTTTGAATGCAATAATAAATGATTTGCCGATAACCCTCTAAAAGGAAGTCTGACTGTTTGAGTTCCCGCGCATAGGAGATGACTTTTTGGATATCATGAATCCCCTTTTGATACTCCCCACTTCGAATAAAATAGCGGCCTTCTAGGTACAAGTAACGCAGTTGCAAATACTTATATTCTCTATCTCTTTGGTGCCTTGAAAATAGGTTATCTAATTCTTGGCGTAGGTGGGATAGCTCTTCCAAAATGTCCAAATAGCTATTTGTACCATCTGATAGGAACCCCTCATCTGCCTTGGAATAAATCGGAAACAGTTCATGCTCCAGCTGAAGGATTTCTTCTAAGTAGGTCAACTCAAACGATAAGGAACGCAAGGGATTTTGCGATTGTTTGTATTGGTAGGCAATTTCCTTATAAAAGAGAAGGTCCGTCGAATCTTCTAAAGTTTCTTCCAATTTTTGCGCAATTTGTTGGTGGAAGAGGCGCCGTCTAGCCGGCGAGAGGAGATGGTAAAAGTACATGGCTACCAATTGCTTGCAAAATTGAACCAAGAGATCCTCCCCTTCTTCTACGATTGAGACGATCGCTCTTTCAGATAAAGGCTCGATTAATTCAGTCAAAACAGGAAGCTCTGTAGCCGTCAATTCTGCCAAGATAGACAGGGAGATTGGCTTATGAAAACAAGATAGGTAGTGTAGAAGAGCCTCTTCCTCGCTGCTCATATCCCCAAGCTCCTGAGAAAGATAAGCTTGAATGATATCAGGCAAGGGTTCTAAATTTTCATTTTCTTTCCACTCTTCGATATAGCTGGATAGTAAGAACGGACTGCCTTCACTCCATTCGACCATCTGCTCCATCACTGCCGGCTCTATTGCTCCCAGTTCCCCTTTCAAGAGAGCACGACTTTCACTTGGGGCAAAATTGGTCAACCCTAGTTGGGACAAGCGTTTCTCTACCTTCAAGCCCCCCAAGAAGTTGACGAAGAAAGCTGGCAGAGGCTCTTCAGCTGTAAAAATCAGTTGCCATTTCTCCTGGTTTCTTCGCTCCTCTAGTTGTTTCACTTTTTCTAGAGACACTGCATCGAACCACTGGGCGTTTTCAAGCAGGATCAGGAGCGGTTTTTCTTTGCTAAGGCTCTGAAGCTGATTCCATACCGAAATGAGATCATCCTCCTCTTCCAGAAGGGAAATCCCCATCTCATCCCCCAGTTTCTCTAGCGCTTGTCTGAGATCATTCCAGGCGCTTCCTTCGTATCGCTGACTGGTAGCTTTTCCTTCCACCTTGATAAAGTTAAAACTGCGATTGGACATCAAGACCAACTGTCGCAACAGACGTTTCTTACCTGTTCCAGATTGCCCCATCACGAGAAAAGGACCTACCGCTTCACCTGTCTCGACTAAGGAAAGGTATTCCTCGAGTTGCGAGAGTTCTTGTTTCCGACCAAAAAAGGAAAGTTCACGGATATTCAAGCGATTGGTCAGTTTATGAGTTCGTTTGGCTTCCAAAACGGAGTGATAAAGTTCCTCAATCGCTCGACTGGGACGCACACTGAGCTCGCGATCCAATAAATCGACTAGCTTATAATAGGTCTCAAAAAATTTTCCTAGCTGATGATGGAAGCTATAATACTCCATCAAGAGCTGGTAGTTTTTCTCTTCAAATTCATCCAACTCTACCAAATGATGGAGCAAGAGTTCTATCCTAGGATCTGCAAAACCGACCTGCTCAATTTTTTGATAACAACTTTCGACATAGAGCTTCCTATAAGCATCTCGTTTGCGAGAAGCCCACTGGTCAAAGTCTTCATCATCCTTGACATAGAAGCCCTCTAGAAAGTCTCCCCGATAGAGATCTAAGGCACTTAGTGGATCTCTTTCAAAGAGCTGAACATCCAACGAAAGATTCAAGTCAGGATTAAGGGCCAAACTACTCCGGCTTGGTGAGACAATGATATCTCCCTCAAAAATTTTATTGGCCTGATAAACCGTATTCCGTAAGTTTTTGCGAGCTACTTGGTTTTCCTTATCTCCCCAAAGGATACCGGCTATTTCATCACGGTTAACTTGGCCCATGACCGCCAAGTAATAAAGCAAGGCCTCCATCTTCGAGAAAGAAAACCGAATATCTTTTTGATTGAAAACAACCTTAGGGGGTCCAAATAACTTTAACGTGAGATCTTTCTTCATTGCAAGCGCCTCCAAAACTTCATATTAATACTATAAAAAAAAAGTTGGCTTTTAGCAAGTAATTTATCCAAATAAAAAGAGACTGAGAACGATTCTTTCTCAATCTCTACACTTCCTACTAAAAGTGTTGATTAATTCACTTCAAAATTCGGTTGATGAGCAAATAAATCCTTTGTCGCTTGGTAGACGTGGTAAGCGACATCTTCATTGTTCATGGTGTAAAGATGGACACCTGCCACATCTTGAGTAACCAAATCAACGATTTGATCGACTGCATAAGCCAAGCCAGCTGCGCGAAGAGACTTTGGATCATGCTCATACTTGTCTAGAATGGCTTTAAACTTCCGTGGGATATGAACATTTTCACAAGTCTTAAGGAGACGAAGGGCCTGATTACGATTGAGAATCGGCATCACTCCTGCATGAATAGGAACATTGATCCCAGCCAAGGTACACTTATCTTGAAAATCATAGAAACGCTCATTGTCAAAGAAAAGTTGAGTGACCAAGCTAGAGCACCCTGCATCTACCTTCTTTTTAAGATTTTGAATATCTGAAATTTGGTTTGGAGAATCCGGATGTCCCTCAGGATAGCAGGCACCAATCACCTCAAAATGGGGCGCTTCTGTTTTGATAAATTCAATCAGATCCGTTGCATAACGAAAGTCTTTTAAAGGTTCCACACCAGGGATAATATCCCCACGCAGAGCCAAAATCCGATGAACCCCTACTTCATCTAACTCATGAAGAGTATCGGCCACTTTTTCCTTGCTCAAATAGACGGCTGGCAAGTGAGCAATCGTCGGAATAGACAATTCATTTTGAATGTAATTGGCTAAAGCAACCGTCGTCTCTTTGATATTGTATTTATTATTGCTAGCTGTCACACTAATAAAGTGAGGAGCTAGCTCCTGCATATTTGCCAAAGCACGTAAGAGTTTGGCATTGCCTACTTCAGGATTTGGAGGAAAAACTTCAAATGACAGAGACGGTGTGTGTTGTGACATATTCTATCCTTTTCTTTTGTTTCTTTGATCAAGAACTCTGAGCCACTATTTCTAGGATAAGGGAACGATTCGAAAACCCTCTACACGATGATAGAAGGTCCTCGAAACATTTCTTACAAGTGTTCACGCGCTTCTTTAGCGGCATTAACCAGTTTGATCAAGCTTTCTTTTGTTTCTTTAATTCCGCGAGTCTTCAAACCACAGTCAGGGTTGATCCAAACTTTGCCACTTGGTACTTTAGCCAAGATTGCTTCGATGGTGTGATCAATTTCACCGTCTTGTGGGACACGTGGTGAGTGGATATCGTAAACCCCAGGTCCAACTTCTGTTTGGAAGTTTTTGGCTTTCAACTCATCCAAGATTTCAAGGTTTGAACGGCTAGCTTCAAATGAGATCACGTCTGCATCCAAGTTGTCGATAGCTGGGATGATATCTGTAAATTCTGAGTAACACATGTGAGTGTGGATTTGTGTGTCTGGTGCAACAGTTGAGTGTACCAAACGGAAGGCTGGAATCGCCCAGTCAAGGTAGTCTTCGTACCAGTCGCTACGACGGAGTGGCAATTTTTCACGAAGAGCAGCTTCGTCGATTTGGATGATCTTCACGCCTGCAGCTTCAAGGTCAAGAACTTCATCCTTGATGGCAAGAGCGATTTGAAGAGTAGAATCCTTGATAGAGATATCTTCACGTGGGAATGACCAGTTAAGGATGGTAACAGGTCCAGTCAACATCCCTTTAACCGGTTTGTCTGTACGGCTTTGTGCGTAGCTAGACCATTTCACAGTGATTGGGTTAAGACGAGTCACATCACCCCAGATGATTGGTGGTTTCACCCCACGCATACCGTATGATTGTACCCAACCATTCTTAGAGAAGAGGTAACCTGACAAGTTTTGACCGAAGTACTCAACCATGTCGTTCCGCTCGAATTCACCGTGTACAAGTACGTCAAATCCAACTTTTTCTTGCCATTTGATCCATTCGTCGATCGTTTCAGCAAGAAAGGCATCATATTCTTCTTGAGTCAATTCACCCTTACGGAAGGCCAAACGTTTAGCACGTACTTCCTTGGTTTGAGGGAATGAACCAATGGTAGTTGTTGGAAGTGCTGGAAGCTTGAAGGCTTCTTTTTGGATTTCTTCACGTTCTGCGAAAGCTGGCAAACGAGTGTAGTCTGCTTCTGTCAAAGCTGCGATGCGAGCATGAAGTTCAGCATTTGCTCCAACGCGTTCTGTTGCAAAGAGTTCTTTGTTGGCAGCAAGAGCTTCTGCACCTTGACCGTTACGGATGGCATCCAAGTCACGCAATTCACCCAATTTTTCAACCGCAAAGGCGAAGTGGTTCAAAATAGCTGGTTCAAAATCTTCGTTAGCCGTTGTAAATGGCACATGAAGAAGGGAGCAAGAAGTCGTCAAGACAACCTTTTCAGCTGGAACTTGATCCAAGATTTCCAAGCTCTTTTCATAGTTATTGCGCCAGATGTTTTTCCCATTCACAATACCAGCATAAAGGGTCTTATCAGCTGGGAAGCCACCTTTCACCAATTCAAGTGTTTTCTTCCCTTCAACAAAGTCAAGACCGATACCATCTACTGGCAAGTTTACAAGGTCATTGTAGACATCACGAACATCACCAAAGTAAGTTTGGATCAAGACTTCAAGACCTTTCTTGTCAGCCAAGAGTTTGTTGTAGAGGTTCAAGAAGAGAGCTTTTTCTTCAGCTGTCAAATCTTTAACAAGAGCTGGCTCATCGAGTTGAATACGAGTCGCACCAAGCTCAGCCAATTTGGCAAAAACTTCTTGGTAAGCAGCAACCAAGCTGTCTACGAAGTCCTCAGCTTTCACACCATCTTCAAAGTCAGATAATTGAAGGAATGTGAATGGTCCAACAACTACTGGACGAGTGTTGATCCCCAATTCTTTGGCTTCTTGGTACTCATCAAAAATCTTGTGACCAGCCAATTTCACTTCTGTTGTTTTTTCAAATTTAGGAACGATGTAATGGTAGTTGGTGTTGAACCATTTTTTCATTGGAAGGGCACGAACATCCCCTTTTTCACCTTGGTAACCACGCGCCAAAGCGAAGTATTGTTCAAGGTCTGTCAAATCCAAGTTTTGAACAGATGCAGGCACGACGTTGAAAAGGAAGGCTGCATCAAGGAAATTGTCGTAGTGTGAGAAGTCATTTGAAGGAATCTCTGAGATGCCTTGTTCTTTAACAATGTTCCAGTGTTTTGCACGCAAGTCTTTGGCAGCTGCCAAGAGCTCGTCTGCTGAGATTTCTTTTCTAAAGTATTTTTCAGTTGTAAATTTTAATTCACGGAATTCACCCAAACGTGGGAAACCGATAATTGTAGTTGACATGTTGTGTCCTCCAAAAATTCTAATTGACACTATCATATCAGAAGATAGCCATCTTGTATAATTGCTTTTACACGAATTTTGATATAGGTAAAAACTATAACACGGATTTAATAGGCCTTGGGACCAGAGATCAAAAGCAAAAACTAGGACTGCTTATAAATATTTCCTATAGCCCATGCATTACCGAACCATTTTTGAGCGGATTTCTGAGCGGATTCTGCTAGAAGAACAGCCCCTAAAAAGTAAAACAGGCCTCCTCTACCAAGAAAGACCCGTGGGAGCATAAACAAACTGCTCTTGTTTACAAATCTAATAAATCTAATAAATTCTATAAAAATTTATTAGTTAGAATTATTCTATCATCTACTGAAACTTTCCGCCGTGAGAAAAGTGCTAGAAACAATAGTGTTTCTAGCACTCGGAATTATTGAGACCTAAGGCTCAATAATTAGTCTTGGAACTTCGTAGAAGTTCGCTGACGTCCGTAACTCACCTAAGGAAAGTTTTTTAGATGACGTCGTTCCCAATCTGACAGGCCTTCTCTATTGAGAAAGACCTGCTTTTATAAGGAAGTTCGTTCCTTAATTTTTTCATTTGCTTCATTAGGCTAATTTGACACAGAAGGCATCCCAAGGGGCTAACTTGCCCGATTCGAGGACTTGCTCTACCTTGGTATTGGCAATGAGAACCTCTTCAACTCCATTGACAAGTGGTAAGTCTTGCTCTTGACTTGAGAGATTGACAACGACGAGGTAGGCTTGCTCTCCTTCTACCCGCTTGTAAGCAAAAACCTTGTCTACTGCGTCCACCAATTCATAATCAGCCGTCACAAGCCAAGGATGCTCTTTTCTCAAGGCCACCAGAGCTTGGTAGGTATAGAAAATGGAGTCTGGATCTGCTAAGGCAGCCTCAACATTGATCTCTTTGTAGTTTGGGTTGACCGCAAGCCATGGTTGACCTGTCGTAAAGCCAGCTTCTGCTTCATCATTCCACTGCATCGGTGTCCGTGCATTGTCCCGACCAATATGGCGGATCTGATCCATGATCACTTCGAGTGGCACTCCTTTTTCTAAGGCTTCATGGGCATAGTTGATTGACTCGATATCTTCTACATCCTCGAGGGTCTTAAATGGATAATTGGTCATCCCGATTTCTTCCCCTTGATAGATATACGGAGTCCCCTTCATCAAGTGAAGCAGAATTGCTAAAGCCTTGGCAGATTTGACACGGTAGTCGCCATCATCCCCCCAAGTTGACACAATCCGTGGGAGATCGTGGTTGTTCCAAAAGAGGGAATTCCAGCCTTCGTCTTTTCCTAATTCCGTCTGCCACTTGGTGAAAATTTCTTTCAATTTTGGCACATCCAATTCTTTAGCGTAGTGCCATTTTGGTTGACCCGGTTGGTATTGAAGACCAATGTGTTCAAATTGGAAGACCATGGACAATTCTTGATTTTTTGGATTGGAATATTGCTTAGCAATCTCTGGAGTCGCTCCCCAAGTTTCTCCCACGGTGAGCAGATCCTTATCGCCAAAGGTAGCTTGATTCATTTCCTTCAAATAAGGATGGAGCATGGGACCATTGCTGATGATTTCCTGATCTGGGATCTTACCGATCATATCGATGACATCCATACGGAAGCCACCAATTCCCTTGTCAATCCAGAAATTCATCATGTCATAGATCTGATGACGAAGCTCCTCGTTTTCCCAGTTGAGGTCTGGTTGCTTCTTACTGAAGTTATGCAGATAGTATTGGCCTGATGCTTCATCAAATTCCCAAGCAGAGCCACTAAAAGCAGAAATGATGCCATTGGGCTCATCGCGCCAAATATAGAAATCCCGCTTTGGACTGTCTGGGTTTTCACGCGCCTCGATAAACCAAGCATGCTCATCAGAGGTATGGTTGACCACCAAATCCATGATGATTTTGATCTTGCGTTTATGGCCTTCTGCGATCAATTCTTCCATATCTTCCATGCTACCAAAGATGGAGGCAATATCCTCGTAATCCGAGATGTCATAGCCGTTATCGTCCATGGGACTCTTGTAGACTGGTGAGAGCCAGATCGCTGTAACCCCTAATTTTTCCAAGTAGTCTAGCTTGCTCGTGATCCCCTTGAGATCTCCGATGCCATCGCCATTACTATCCTTGAAACTCTTTGGATAAACTTGGTAAATTACGGCATTATGCCACCATTTTTGTTCCATTTTTTCTTCTCCTTTATGATTGTGAAATCACTTTCATCATACAAAAATAGGGGTAAAATTGCAAGAATTTACAAGTCTTCATTCTCTTCACTGGAATAAATCACTTCAAAGAGACGTTGACGCAAACCTTCCTCTAAAGGTGTAATGATCTTCATCAACTGTTTCCAATCCTTGACTCTTGAACAAGCCGCAAACAATTCATTTTTCCTATCATAGGCCAGGTTGGCAGATTTTAAGAGCTCAAACATCCGGTCTTCTTTGGCAACAGGACGCGATTGCAGCTCACCCATCGCAATTTCCTGACTTTGATTGTCCACTATGATAGGGTCCGTCTCAAAGGTATGGAGCAAGAAACGGTGCTGTCTCTTTTCAGGAAGCAAGGCTAGATCACCTGTTAAATCCAGACTAATCTTTCTTTCATCCCAATCGACTGTTACGCGGGTTTCAACCTTGCTAGCTCCTTCTCCTTCGACGAGTACGAAGGAACGATTGTCACCTGGGAAGAGATGCCAGTCCAGCATTTCTGGAAGGTCCACTCCTGTCTGTGCTTGTGCATCCATAGGGATGATGGCTCCTGCACGTGCAAAGACTGGAATATCCTGGCTGGTCCTAAAGACCGTGAGCTTGCCTCTTCCTTCATACTTCCAATCATGGAAGAAATCATACCAAACGCCGTCTGGGAACCAAACGCTCACAGAAGCACTATGAAAGACAGGATCCAGCGCTTCGGTAATTGGTGCCACCATGAGTTCACTGCCAAAGAAATATTGATTCTTCGCTTCATAAGCCTCTTCTTCGTTTGGGTAGTGGTAATAGAGGGGCTGAACCAAGGGCAGCCCTTCTTCGTGCGTTGCCACATTCATGGTGTAGAGATAAGGCAGTAAGCTATGGCGCAGGCGCAAATACTGCTTCATCAAGCGACAGGTCTCAGGAGAGTAAAACCACGGTTCCTTGCTGTTAAAGGCATTACAAGAACTATGAAGACGATTGATCGGGCTAAAAACCCCAAACTGCAACCAGCGAAGAGCCAAGTCTTCATCATAGTAGCCCCGCATATGGCCACCGATATCGTGACTCCACCAGGTGTAGCCGATATTGGAAGCTGTGCTGGTAAAATAGGGTTGAAAGGCTAGGGATTCCCAAGTCACAATAGTGTCCCCTGAAAAACCAATCGGATACCGGTGGCTGCCAGGACCCCCATAACGCGATAAGATGAGACCAGCTTGGCCTTTTCGACAATTGTCTAGATAATGATAGTGATTTAACAACCAAAGGGGATCCATCTTGCCATGACTACCTTGCTGCCAATCAATCCACCAAAAGTCCACTCCTTGATCTTCCAAAGGATGGTGAACATCTTCGAAATAAGCTTCGCGAAAGGCTGGACTATAAAAGTCAAAGCTAGCTGCTTCTTCTTTTTCAGCATCCAGTCCCAAGCGTTTTGCGACCATGGGATAAGCATCTTCGAAGGCGCGAATTCCATCTGCCGGATGGACATTTAAGGTCACCTTTAAACCACGCTCATGCAGGCTATTTAAGAAGGCAGCTGGATCAGGAATCAAATCCCGGTTCCAACTATAGCCAGTCCAACCACTTCCAAAGCGAGCAGGAATCGCTGTCTTGTGCCAGTCCATATCGATCACACTGACAGCCAAAGGCACCCCTTCAGCTTTGAAACGATCCATCAAATCTGTGTACTCCTGACTGGTATAAGGCCAATACCGACTCCACCAGTTTCCCAGAGCATAACGTGGCAAGAGGGGGGGCTGTCCCGTCAGATGGTAAAAATCTTTCAAGGCCCCTAGATAATCGCGCCCATAACCGAAGAAATACAGATCCACTTCTGGACATGGTCGTGCTCTAAATCCGCTTTCGACATCATACAAGTAGGAATTGGAATCGTCCAAAAGAGCATAGCCGGCCTTGCTCAAGATCCCATCTTCCAACTCCATAGCTCCATCGACCTCGTCAAGCGTCCGACTGGTCCCTTTCAAGGTCTCAGGCTGATCTCCATAGTGCCACCGGCTACCATAGACTGCATACTGACCCTTGAGCTCAATAAAAAGCCGATCCGGTGTAAAAGGTCCCTTTTCAAAATGAAGGTGGAGATGCTCCGTATGCAGATCGAGGACCTCTTCTGTCTCTACGACCTCATAAGCAACAGGTCCAAAATCACGATTTTGCACAACTTGCGTCTGACCATCTTCAAAAACACCATCCTCTGAGTATTCCAAGCGCACCAAAGATTCCGTTAATACGGAGATCCGATAGTTTTCTCCCTCTATAACTGGTCCTGCCATTTGTCTGTCCTCCTCTTTTTATAGGGCATCTGACTCGCCCTCTTTTCATCTGCTTCGCCTCACAAAGTAAGCGCTTACGATTTTACTATAGCACTCAAAAAAAGGCCTGTCAACACTTGACAGAGCCTTTCCTAAAATTTTATAAGATCAACTTCCCCAATGGATCAAGAGATACATGAGACTCGAGCCAAACATATCTGCCAAGGCATGCATGAGGAAAAATGGCAAGAGATTCTTGACGACCTTCTTGTACATGACGTAATAAAAGAGTCCATAAATGACGCCAATCACAAGGGCCCAGAGAAGCCCTTGATAGGTATGGAAAGAAAAGCGGATCAGGGTTGAAAAGGCCAGCGCCTTCCACTTGTTCTTCTCACTTACCGAAGTCATTAAGCCCAAAAAGAAAAATTCTTCATAAAATCCATTGAGCAAACCATAAGCAATTGCCATGGGACTCAGAGCCATGAACTTATGGAGGATCTGCATGGGATCGATATAGGGCCAAAGACTCGGACTTAGGTAATTGTATTCACCCGAGACTGTTGAAATCACATCCCCAAAAAGTCCCATCGCTGCAAAGAGCAAAGGCACCCAGATCAAGGTGGACCACTTGAAGCGGATCGGCAATTGTTTAAAATCAAAGCGACGGAGCAGCAAGTAAAGAAGAGCTAGAGCCAGCAAGATCAATTGCAGGGTCATATTGCTGGAATAAGCAGCTCCTTCACTTGCAGTACTGCTACTGCTTGTGGCTACTGCAGTCTGCGCAACTGGCTGAAAACTGGCTAAAAACAGCTGGGTCGAGCGGACAATGAATTGCCCAAAGAGAATGACCGTCACAATGCCAATATCAAACCATTTGAGCTCTTTTAAGGGCTGTTTGGGTCGTATTCTGTTAAAAAATGTCATCTTTCATCCTTCTATTCCCACAATGGAAGTATTTTTGTTTCTCTTACTTTAGCAATCAATGCTTAAAGAAGAGTTAACCGAGAGGAGAAAAAAACGACCTTTGGGCCGTTTCCATTACACTATTAGTCTAACAAATCTTGGATTCTATCTAAATATTGGTTGTCTGTCACTGCCATCACGCGTACCTCCGCTGGCCAAACAAAATCTGGTCCTAACTGGCTCCGCAGGGGCTGCTCTTCTGCATCTCGATAGCCAATGATATTGAGTTGATACTGGTCTCTGACAGCCAACTCTCGAATACTCTTTCCAACCCAGGCAGATGGAACGGTAAACTCAACCACGACCACCTCATCATCCAACTGAAACACTTCAATTCGGTGTTGGAAAAGAATCATTTTAGCGAGGGACATGCCTGCTTCTACCTCTGGCAGGATGACCAGATCAGCTCCAATCTTTTCAAGAACTTCCTTGGTCACTTCATTCTTGACCTTGGCAATGACGTGCTCGACGCCAAGTGCCTTACAGTGCATGACCGCCAGGACACTTGATTCCAGATTTTCACCTGTTGCAATGACAACTGTGTCACAGTTTCCAATATCTGCCGCATCCAGGAGGTCCATTTCCGTAATGTCTCCAACAATTCCAGTTGTAATCATAGATTCATACTGGTTGATCACATCTTCATGATCGTCAATTGCAATGATATCCACATCCTGGTCCTGCAGAGTTTTTAAGACACTCTGTCCAAAAATCCCTAATCCCAGAATTCCAATGGTTCGATTTGCCATAAGTCTCTCCTATCCGATAATGATGTCTGCCTTGGCATATTGCAAGGCATCTGCTTTTTTGGCTTTGTAATTGTTCAAGCTGACCATAAGGGTCAAGGGGCCGATCCGACCGATAAACATGAGCACCATGATGATCCCCAGCCCTGCTCCATTTAAGGTCGAGGTCACATTGGCCGTTACGCCCACTGTCGCTAAAGCCGATACCACCTCAAAGACCAAGTACAGAAAACGTTGACCATCCGGCGTCACAAGACAAAGGCCAAAGAGCCCCAGGATAAAGGTCAACTGGAAGATTACCGCTGTCCCCAAAGAGCGTTGCACCAAGTCTGGTGCGATGGTACGCTTACTCAAATTGGTATGTGGTAATCCAAGTAATTCCTTGCGAGCCAAAAGAACTAAGACCAGGAATGTCGTAATTTTCATGCCCCCTGCTGTCCCACCAGGTGCGCCACCTAGAAACATCTGCAAGAGATAGATAAAAAGTGTCACTGGCCGAACTGCTGTATAATCTAAGGAGGCAAAACCGGCCGTCCGCATGCTGACAGTTTGGAAAAAGCTGACCAAGACCTTCTCTCCCAATGGCAGGGACCCAATGGTTGCCGGATTATTAAACTCGGTCAAGAGGCTGGTTACTGTCCCAAAGAGGAGAATCGCAGCTGTTAACCAGAGAACCACCTTGGTGTGAAAGCGAAGAGTCCGTCGTCCGGATTGGTTACGGACCTTGGTGACCAGGTCAAACCAAACCATAAAGCCCAAACCCCCTGTAATAATAAGGGCAGACAAGGTCAGATTGACCAACCAATCGGTCTGGAAGCTCATCATACTATCGCCTCCAAAATTATCAAAGCCCGCATTACAAAAGGCCGAGACCGCAACAAAGATGGAGTTAAAGATCCCATGCCCCCAGCCAAAGCGAGGGATAAAGCGGGTCATGAGGAGCAAGGCCCCGACACCTTCGATGGTAAAGGTGGTAATAAAGATGGAGCGGACAAAACGGGTCAAGCTTTGATTATTGCTAAAGCTAAAGCTGTCCCGAATAGTCTGCCGGTCCTTGAAACTGAGCTTTTGGCGACTTTCCATAAAGAAGAGACCAATAAAGGTCAAAATCCCTAGGCCTCCAATCTGAATCAAGAGCATACAAATCAATTGCCCCCAGCCATTATAGGTCGAAGCCACCGACTGGGTAAAGAGCCCTGTCACACAGACCATAGAGACCGCGGTAAAGAGGTGGTCGATGTAGCCTGCTGTTGAGCTTACTTGCTGGACAAAGGGCAAACTCAGTAAGAGAGAGCCTATCAGGATAACCAAGGCAAAGCTGAGAAAGATCCGCCTTGTTGGAGACAAGCGAGTCAATTTGGCCCGCCATTGTTTAAAAAATAATTTGTCTAACATAGCTTCATTGTATCATAAAAAAAGAAAAGATTTATAAGTGATGAACCATCTCAAGGCACAATTCTAAGGCCTTCTCAAAAGCTTCTGAGCCCCAGTCACGTTGGTCATAATTTTCCAGATCTGCTAGAGAATCTGCGGTAAATAGGAGCATGCCCCAAATCGCCCCACGAAGTTGGGCCACTGCAGCAAGTGAAGCACACTCCATCTCCACCACACTACACCCTTCTTCGATGCGATAGGCCACCTTGTCAGGTGTTTCCCTATAAAAACCGTCGGTCGACCAGGTCATGACTTCTTGATAAAGAATTTCTTTTCCTTTCAAGACCGTTTCAATAGCGGTCAGTGCACGACTATCCACTTCGATATAACGGGAGGGCGCGACATAATGGTAACTGGCTCCCTCATCTCGCAAGGCCTTGGTCGGGATTAAAAAAGCATTTTCTTCTATATCCACCAAGACCCCACAGCTACCCGCGGAAATGATCTTCTTCACTCCATAGCCAATCAACCAATCCATGAATTGGGCAGCAGCTGCAGAGCCAACTGGTGCTTGCGCCAAGCAGATTTCCTCTCCTTGGTGCTCCATGACATAGACCGGATAGGTCTTGGTAGCTGAGACAAAGCTAGCTACTTGTTTGGCTCCAACAGCTTCCGCAAAGCGATCAATCTCATCTTCCAAGAAAGCATAGATGCATTTTTCAGGTAGGTGCAGGTCTAACCCCTCATGGGTCGGCATAAGGACTGCCTGCGGGTTGTCATCAAACTCTAAAATAGGAATTTCATGTTTATGGATCATTCCTTCTCCTTTTTGACGGGTATTTCTTTAATGACACGGGCTGGATTTCCTGCAAGGACCACATTGTCTCCAAAGGATTTTGTGACCACTGCTCCTGCGCCAGCGACCACATTGTCACCCAGCGTCACACCAGGAAGAATGGTGACCCCTCCTCCCGCCCAGAAGTTGTCTCCTATCGTAATCGGCGCCCCGTATTCGAGACCAGAATTGCGCTCATCTGGATCCAGTGGGTGCAAGGGCGTCAAAAATTGGCAATTGGGACCAATCATGGCATTATTGCCGATCGTAATGGGACAAATGTCCAACATGGTCAAATTGTAATTGGCATAGAAATTTTCTCCCAGATGGATGTTGACCCCATAATCCACAAGAACCTGACGATTGAGATAGAGGTTTTCACCGGTTGATCCAAACCACTCTTTGATGATAGCTGCCCCTTTTTTAGGATCCACCTCTTGGTTAAAAGCTTCTTGTTTCTCCCGAGAGGCTTGGGCCAAAGCCCGCAATTCAAGGTCCGCAGGTTTATAAAAATCACCTGCAATCATTTTTTCATATTCACTGGCCATAAGGAAACCTCCACGTTATTTTGACATATTATAGCAGAATTCCCCCTTTAAAACAAACGTCAGAATAAGGTTTGTAAGAAAAAAGATCATAAACACTTAAAAACACTTAACAAAACTTGCATCCGCTTACAAAATAATGTACAATAAAGACAAGAACAGAAATAAGGAGCGAATTCATGTACCAGGAACAACGGCTCGAAAAAATCCTAGAACTTTTAGAAGAGCGAAAACAGCTATCAGCTAAAGAAATGGTCGACTATTTCAAGGTCTCAAAAGATACTATTCGCAGAGACTTTGCTCTCCTTAGCCAACGCCAGCTGGTTCGTAGGACCCATGGTGGACTCCTCCCCTTAAACAAAGAACCCGGCCCTTCTTACCTAGACCGTAGTCAGAAAGCCAACAAGGAAAAGACTGCTATGGCTCAAAAGGCCCTGCAATTGATACAAGATGACCAAGTAATCTTTCTCGACGTTTCCACCTCGATGACCCTGCTTGCTGGCTTGCTTAACAAGGAAGTCACAGTCTATTCGCATTCCCTTGACAATGCCATCCAGCTCAGTAGCCATTCTCAGGTTGACTTTCATCTTTTAGGAGGAAAATTCTACCCTAAAAACCGCTTTTACTATGACGCGAATCAAGCACAAATACTGGACAATCTTCGCTTTGATCTCGCTTTTTTTGGAGCGAGTAGCTTAGCCAATGGTGAAGTCACCTTTGAGGATGCCGAAGACGTTGCCGTCAAGTCTCTCGTTTTTGAACGGGCTCGTACCAAGGTGCTGGTGGCAGAAAGCATCAAGTTCTCCCAAAATGCCAACTACTATCTCGCTCATCTCAAGCAATTTGACTATTGGATTACCGACCAAAAACCAAGCCCGGAAATCCTAAAACAAGTTGGCAACGAAACCACTATTCTTTACTAGGAGGTAATTTTATGTCTCACATCCGTCTCATCATCAGCGATATCGATGGCACCATCTTAAATGATCTACACCAGATCGATTCTGATTTACTGACTCTCATCCCAGATTTGAAACGCGAAGAGATTCCTTTCGTTCTGGCCTCTGCTCGTTCTCCCAAAGGGATGGCTCCTATTGCCAAAGAGCTCGGTATAGAAGACTGCCCCATGGCCTGCTACAACGGGGCCTTGATTCAAAAAGGCGAGCAGGTTCTGTTTGAGCATCCCTTAGACAAGAATGAAGCTCGTCAGTTTATCGACTGGGCCAACCAACACTTCCCTCAAGTTTCGATCAACCTCTATAGCGGAAAAGACTGGATGACCGATCATCTCGACCAATGGAGCCGAGAGGAAGCCCGGATTACAGGGGAAAAACCTCTTATTCTTCCCCTATTGGATCCTTTGCTGGATATGACAAAGCCCCTCCACAAATTGCTCTTAATTGGAGAAGCAGAAGAGATCCAAGCCCTCTATCGTGCTATTTCTGCCGATGACTTCCCTTCTACCGCCTTTTATCTCTCCAAAGCCAACTACCTAGAAGTTACTGCTAAGCACGTCTCTAAAGAGGATGCTCTGGTTGAACTCGCCAACCACTACCACTTGAGCTTAGAAGAAGTCCTCACCATGGGGGACAACTTCAATGACCTTCCTATGCTCAAAAAAGCAGGCATCGGTGTCGCTATGGGCAACGCTCCTCAAGAGGTGAAAGACGAAGCAGCAGTCGTGACAAAGGACAATAATGAAAACGGGGCTGGGCAAGCGGTTGAAACCTATGTGTTGATCTAGTCATCCGTTTAAAAAGGACGTCGAGTATAATACCCGACGTCCTTTTTGACGAATGTATAGCACTAAAACTACATCATTTTCATATAAATGCTATCCCAACAATGTCTGCAGAATTGGAACCACAATCACAAATAAGACTGTGCTGAGAGTGACCACATTCGTTGAAAACTCAACATCGCCTTTACCTTGATTGGCAAGGATAGGAAGAACTGCCAAGGCTGGTGTTGCTGATTGAATCATA
>JAGZZN010000106.1 GCA_018377375.1 Streptococcus parasanguinis | reverse complement strand
TTTTTGGATTGTCGAGCAAGACGCAGTGGTTGAGTGGGCTCTACTACGCTGATTTCATCAGCTTTTACAGCCCTACTCAACTGTGCGGAGGTGGGACAAAGTCGTCCTTGTATTTACTGTTTACCAGACTGTTCCATATTCCAGAAGTCGGTTACGGCACCACGTGATGCGGAAGACACAATATGAGCGTATTTACCCAAAACCCCACGGCTATACAGCGGTGGCAAGGTTGTTTCAGCCTTCCGTTTTGCCAACTCTTCGTCTGAAACGTGCATGGTGATTTCTTTGGTATCTTGGTCAACCGTTACCATGTCCCCTGTGTGGAGGTAGGCGATTGGTCCACCGACCTGAGCTTCAGGCGCAATGTGACCGACAACGAGACCATAAGTACCACCTGAGAAGCGGCCGTCTGTCAAGAGGGCCACCTTGTCTCCTTGGCCTTTCCCAACGATCATAGATGACAAGGACAGCATTTCCGGCATACCAGGACCACCCTTAGGACCTACGAAACGAACAACAACAACGTCGCCATCCACGATCTCGTCTGAAAGAACGGCTTCAATGGCAGCTTCTTCAGAGTCAAAGACCTTAGCAGGACCCGTGATGTTACGAACTTTCACACCTGATACTTTAGCAACCGCCCCTTCTGGAGCCAAGTTCCCTTTCAAGATGATCAATGGACCATCCGCACGTTTTGGATTTTCAAGTGGCATGATAACTTTTTGACCTGGTGTCAAATCAGCGAAGGCTTCTAAGTTCTCAGCCACCGTTTTACCAGTACATGTGATGCGATCTCCGTGAAGGAAACCATTCTTAAGAAGGTATTTCATGACGGCTGGCACACCACCGACATTGTAAAGGTCTTGGAAGACGTATTTCCCTGAAGGTTTCAGGTCTGCCAAGTGAGGCACACGCTCTTGGAAATCGTTGAAGTCTTCCAGCGTCAAGTCCACATTAGCTGCGTGAGCGATCGCAAGCAAGTGAAGGGTCGCATTAGTAGAACCACCAAGCGCCATGGTCACTGTAATCGCATCTTCAAAGGCTTCACGGGTCAAGATGTCAGATGGCTTGAGTCCCATTTCAAGCATTTTCACAACTGCACGACCCGCTTCTTCGATATCGGCCTTCTTATCCGCTGATTCAGCAGGGTGAGAAGAGGAACCTGGTAAGCTCAACCCAAGGACCTCGATCGCTGTCGCCATGGTATTGGCCGTATACATCCCACCACAGCCACCAGGGCCAGGGCAGGCGTTGCATTCCAGTTGCTTCACCTCTTCAGCCGTCATATCGCCGTGATTCCATTTCCCAATTCCTTCGAAAACCGAAACCAGGTCGATATCTTTTCCATCAAGATTCCCTGGGGCAATAGTCCCACCGTAGGCAAAGATCGCTGGAATATCCATATTGGCAATGGCAATCATCGAACCAGGCATGTTCTTATCACAGCCCCCGATGGCCACAAAGGCATCCACGTTGTGACCACCCATCGCTGCTTCGATAGAATCCGCAATGATGTCGCGAGACGTCAAGGAGAAGCGCATACCAGGAGTCCCCATAGCGATCCCGTCCGCAACCGTAATGGTTCCGAATTGAACCGGCCAAGCACCTGCATCTTTCACACCTTCTTTGGCCAATTTTCCAAAATCGTGGAGGTGGATGTTACAAGGGGTATTTTCCGCCCATGTCGAAATTACTCCGACAATCGGTTTCTCAAAGCTTTCATCGGTCATTCCCGTCGCGCGAAGCATGGCACGGTTGGGAGATTTTACCATGCTGTCGTAGACACTACTACGATGGCGTTTGTCTAATTCTGTCATGTCATTCCTCTCGTTCTATTTTTTACCATTATAGCATAAAAGAAGGCCCAACGACAGAAGAAAATTCTTGAATTTTCAGACAATTCAGCTTGCTCGGTTTCTTGCTAAAATAATTTACAGTTATATCTTGACTTTTGTAAGCAAAGTGATATCATTTAGATATCACAAAGAAAGAAGGGTTCGTCCCATGGAAGAAAAAATTTTAACCCAAAAGAAAAATGGCTTAGCTGCCCTTATAGGCTTGCTAGTTGGGGATCTTGTCTTAGTTTTAGCCTTTATTAGTGCGATTGCTAGTCTACCAGAAGGTTTTCCACTTGCGATTGCAGTTATTACCTGTATTTTTCTCTTTATTGCTAGTCTGGTGTGCTATGCGGGGATCAAAATTATTAAACCGCAAGAGGCCTTGGTCTTGACCTTGTTTGGGAACTATATTGGAACCATTCGTGAAGCGGGTATTTACTTTGTCAATCCCTTCTGTGTCGCTGTCAATCCTGCCAATAACACCCGCTTGGGCCAAAGTGGTGATGTCACCACCAAGTCCCCCATGTCTGTCAGTAAAACAGCAGAAGGCAACAATATTTCCATCGAGACAGGTAAAAAGAATATTTCCTTAAAAGTGATGACCTTGAACAACTCTCGCCAGAAGATCAATGACTGCTTAGGGAATCCTGTAGAAATCGGTATTGCAGTCACTTGGCGTGTAGTGGATACGGCTAAAGCAGTCTTCAATGTGGATAACTACAAAGAATATCTCTCATTGCAGTGTGATAGTGCTCTTCGTAATATTGTCCGTATCTATCCTTATGATGTAGCTCCTAATGTCGATACGACAGGAGACGGCCAGGCAGATGAGGGTAGCCTAAGAGGCTCCAGTGAAATTGTGGCCAGTCGTATTCGAGAAGAGATTCAAGCACGTGTAAAAGATGCTGGACTCGAAATTCTAGAAGCTCGTATTACCTACTTGGCCTATGCTCCAGAAATCGCAGCTGTCATGCTTCAACGCCAACAAGCTTCTGCCATTATCGATGCGCGGAAGATGATTGTCGACGGAGCAGTTGGGATGGTTGAAATGGCCCTTGAACGCCTGAGCGAAGGAGAGATTGTAGAGCTAGACGAAGAACGGAAGGCTGCCATGGTTTCGAACCTTCTTGTCGTTCTCTGTGGCAATCATGATGCACAACCAATTGTTAATACGGGAAGTCTCTATTAAGAATGACTGACCAAAAGAAAAAACAGATTCCACTTAGATTGTCAGCCAAGTTATATGCTGCTATCGCATCATGGGCAGAAGATGACTTTCGATCGGTCAATGGGCAGATCGAGTACCTGCTGACAGAATGTGTCAAACAACGAAAAAAGGATGGCAAATACGTTTCGGAAACGATTGATGAGCCATTTGAAATAGACCTTTAAGGAGAACTCCTGTTCCATTTGATGGGGCGGGAGATTTTTTTAACAATTTTTTGTCAAGTAACTTTACTTTACAAAAAAGTTTTGTTATACTGTTAAAGTTGATGAAAATCAAACCTAATTGAATTTATATCTTAAAAGGAGAAAAACGAAATGGCAGTACCTGCACGTCGCACATCAAAAGCGAAGAAAAA
>JAGZZN010000024.1 GCA_018377375.1 Streptococcus parasanguinis | reverse complement strand
TCGTCTTGTTCAGTTTTCAAAGGTCTTTGTCGCTCTCGCGCGACAACTATATTAGTATATCATGACCTCTCCTTACTGTCAATACTTTTTCTCAAAAAATTTTATTTTTTTGAAAGTTTTTTTGAAATAAAAAAATAGAGAGGGAATCCTCTCTATTTATATTCTTGTCTGTATTTGTTTTCTTCAGCTTTGTTAGCCCATACATAATGACCTGGTTTAATTTCAACCATTTGTGGTTTATCTTCAGAGTAATCATGTTGTTCTGGATCATAGATTTTTAGAACTTTTTTACGTTCTAGAATTGGATCTGGAATTGGGACTGCTGAAAGTAGGGATTGAGTGTATGGATGGATTGGGTGGTTAAATAGCTCTTCAGTTTCTGCCACTTCTACAATAACCCCTTTATAGATAACTGCAATACGGTCAGAAATGAAGCGTACAACTGACAAGTCATGGGCGATAAAGAGGTAGGTCAAGCCTAATTCTCTTTGGAATTTTTTCAAAAGGTTCAAAACTTGCGCACGTACTGAAACGTCAAGGGCTGAGATTGGTTCATCCGCAATGACAAATTCTGGTTCCATGACAAGTGCACGGGCAATACCGATCCGTTGACGTTGACCACCTGAGAATTCGTGAGGGTAACGTGTCAAATGTTCTGCAAGAAGCCCAACTTCATGCATAATATTTTTTACTTTTTCCTGACGTTCTTCTTCACTGTTGAACAAATGGTGGTTGATCAAACCTTCGGAGATAATATAATCAACTGTAGCACGTTCATTCAAACTTGCTGCTGGGTCTTGGAAGATCATTTGAATTTTACGGATCAACTCTGATTTTTCACTGTGAGAGTTTCTTCCGTTGATCTTGCGACCGTCATAAATAATTTCTCCAGCACTTGTATCATTCAAACCGATGATAGCACGTCCAATTGTTGTCTTCCCACTTCCTGATTCACCAACAAGAGAGAAAGTTTCTCCCTTATTAATGAAGAAGTTGGCGTTTTTAACAGCAACGAATTTTTTACTTCCTTCACCGAAGGAAATTTCTAAATCTTTAATTTCAACTAATTTTTCAGTCATTTCCTTCCTCCTATTCTGTCATGTGAGTGAAGCCCATTTTTGAGCCAATTTTTTCGTGAAGGTTTTCGATTACTTCTGGTTTATGAACTGTTGGTGCATCTGGATGGAGCAACCATGTCTTAGCCCAGTGAGTCTCGGTCACTTTGAAAGCAGGTGCTTCTTCTTCAAAATCAATCTGCATCGCATAATCTGAACGAAGTGCGAAGGCATCTCCTTTGATTGGAGCATACAATGATGGCGGAGTCCCTGGAATAGAGTAAAGATCACCATCTGAGGTTGACAATTGAGGCAAGCTTGAAAGCAAGCTCCATGTGTATGGATGTTTTGGATCGTAGAAAATTTCTTCTACTTTACCAAACTCAACAATTTCTCCAGCATACATAACGGCTACTTTATCTGCAATACTTGCAACCACACCTAAGTCGTGGGTGATAAAGATAACTGTAAATTGGTATTCTTTTTGAAGGGATTTCAACAAATCAATGATTTGCGCTTGAATGGTTACGTCAAGGGCTGTTGTTGGTTCATCACAGATCAAGATATCTGGACGGCAGGCCAAGGCGATGGCAATAACGATCCGTTGACGCATCCCACCTGAATATTGGAATGGATACTCATCAAAACGACGTTCAGCATCTGGAATTCCAACTTTCTCCATATAGTCCAAAGCCATTTCTTTGGCTTCTTTAGCTGTTTTCCCTTGGTGTTTGATAATGACTTCTGTAATTTGTGAACCAATTGTGTTGATTGGGTCCAAACTTGTCATTGGGTCTTGGAAAATTGTAGCGATCTTAGGTCCACGAATATTTTCCCAATCTTTATTCGATTTCAAATCTGTCAATTCTTGACCACGGTATTTAATCGAACCTTGGGCAATACGGCCGTTATCTTCTAACATTCCGGTGAACGTTTTTGTCAAAACTGATTTCCCTGAACCTGACTCACCAACTAAGGCAAGAACTTCACCTTCTTCTAGCTCAAGCGATACGCCACGAATAGCTGTCAATACGCGATCGCGCACGTCAAATTCCACTACGATATCTTGAGCAGATAAAATAATATTGTTATTTGATGTCATATCTACTCCTCCTATCTATGTGTACGTGGGTCGCTGGCATCGGCCAAGTTTTGTCCGACGATAAAGAATGACAAGGATACTAAAATCAAAACAGTAAGCGGAATCCAGAATAGGTAGGCATTTGTGGTTACGTTTTGAGAATAGTCAGAAATCAAGCGTCCCAAACTTGGAACTGTGATTGGAAGACCAAGTCCGAAGAAGGAAAGGAAAGCTTCGTAAGAAATAAAGCTTGGAAGTAACTGTGATGTTTGTGTCACGATAACAGATACCAATTGAGGCAAAATATTTTTCGTAACAATTTTCAAAGTTGGTGTTCCTAATGTTCGGCTGGCAAGGTTGTACTCCAAATCACGGTAACGCATGATTTGGACACGAATGGTATAGGCAATTCCGATCCATCCAGTTAAGGACATGGCAAGAATCAAGTTCCAGAAACCAGATCCCATTGAGTAAGTCAAGACGATAACGATCAACATAAATGGAATGTTTGAAATAACGTTATAAACTTCCATCATGATACGGTCGATAGATTTTGAGATCCCCCAAATTCCACCAACGATAACTCCGACAACCACGTTAATAACAGTGGCGATGAAGGAAATGATAATTGAATTCCGAGCACCAAACCAAACTCCATCAAAGAGGGATTTACCGTTATTATCTGTACCAAAGAAAGCTTTGGCACTTGGTGGATTCAAACGTGCTGAAAAGTCATTTACCTTACTTACATCGTTGTAATCAAAATTCGAGAACATTGGATAGACAAAACTCATCAAGAGAATCCCAACCAAAATAGCAAGCATGATGATCGTGGTTCTTTTTTTCAAAAATTGTCTGAATACAGATTTCCAGTATGAATACGCTGGAGCATCGATTACTTCAGAGGCAAAGTCATCGCGTTTTACAAACTGAAATTTATTTTTATCGATTGTAGCCATTATTTGCCTCCTTTCGTATTCGTTAATTTAATCCGTGGATCAAGCACTGTCATCAAGATATCACCTAACATGGCAGCAAAGATACCAAGTGATGTGAAGATGAAGACAAGTCCGATGACCATGGTGTTGTTTGATGCTTTAATAGAGTCAATCAACATTTTACCCATACCTGGGAAAGCGAAGACTGTTTCAGTAAGTGTCGCACCTGAGATAACTCCAATAATAGAACCTGGAATACCAGATACCAATGGAACCATCGCATTTTTGAAGATGTGTTTTCTTGAGATCTCACGTTCTGACAATCCTTTTGAACGAGCAAAACGGACGAAATCTTGCGAATGGATATCGATCATGTAACGACGAATCCAAACTGCGATAAATGGCGCACTCAACAAACCAAGAATCAGAGACGGCAATACATATGAACGCCAGTCCTGTGCTCCAAGTACTGGGAATGAGTCTGGAAGTCCAACAAATGAACCTGCTAGACGCACAATGTAAACAAGGGCAATAGTTGGGAGAGACATCATAAATGTCAAGGTTGCTGTTGAGATGCTATCAAACCATGAGTTCTTGAACAGAGCCATGTAAGACCCTAATGGGATCGCAATCAAGTAAGCAATCGCAATACCAATCAAACCAATGATTGAAGAAGATGCAATCATGGATGGATTCTCATAGTTGCTCAACGTTGCTGTATAAGCGTCCCCTTTACCAAATCGACTGATGTCTTGTGAGTCTGCCTTACTTGGTGATTTGTAGGTACGTGAGTAGATATCGATTGAAGATGTCTTTTTACCTGTTGGGAAGTTCACTTCACTCTTCTTAGTCGTTCCTTGTCCTTGTGTAATAACTTGAAGAACTGGGGTATTAGAATAAGTTGGATATGAATTTCCAAGGTTTAAGGTCACAAAGTTTTGGTGTACATATGGGAATTGACCATTAAAGTACAAGAGGTATTTGTGTTTCGTACCAGAACCTACAACTGACCAACCAATAGACGGATCATTTTCAATACGGATATAGCGTTTGAGATTTGGATTTGAGGCATCTTTCACCCAACCTGGATGATCAAACTGAATCAAATTTGCATAGAAGCTGATGACACGTTCAAAAACCGGAATTTCACGCACCGCATAAAAAGACTTACTTTCTGGGAAACGTTTCAACTGCCAACCATGACCTAATTTGTTAATGTATTCTTTATAGATCTTTTCATTAGCAGTCGTCGCATCAACTGTTACAGAAGAATCTTCTTTACTTGCTTTTTGTTGCAAGCTCTTTGAATCCATGTATTCCAAATAACCCATGCGATCATAGACTGTATTTTCGTAGTTGATCTTCGAATCTTTTGTCTTCGCTACTTTATTGTAGTTGGGGTCATTTTTAAAGATGAGATTTCTCGGTGTTAGCGTATAGATAATCATGTAGGTTAATGTCGTGACGAGAAAGATCGACACTAACGAACGCAAAATACGCATAAAAACATATTTTTTCATATTTCATTCCTTTAATGTCCAAAAGAACTTTCTCCCCTAGAAGAGAAAGTTCTAATGAAAAGCAATAATTTAATTATTTAACGTGTTTTTCAAGATCTTGTTGAGCTTTTTTGTTTGACTCAGCTTTTTCTTTTTGCCATTTTTCACGTGCTTGTTCGTATTGTTTCTTAGTAACAGGTTCATCTTGAACTTCTACATATTTGAAGTAAGCAGATCCTTTGTTACCTGTTTGAGCTGATGGGCCAGAGAATGGAACCACTTTAGAAACAACTGTTGCTGCGCCTGTGCTTGACATTGTTGGGATTACTAAGGCACTGTCACTCAACCAAGCTTGAGCAGTAGCATATTTTTCGTAACGTTTAGCTACATCAAGTGATTCGCTATTAGCATCTGCAAGAAGTTTCGCATACTCATCCAAGCCAACTGCTCTGGCTGAAGCATTATCTACACCACCTGCAAAACCAAGGTAAACTTTTGTTTGGTCTTCTGATGATGGTTGAAGAGTATCAAGGTAAGTTGATGGATCATCGTAGTCTGGGTTCCATCCGACCAATCCTTGAAGATCCCAATCTGCATCTGCAGCTGATGGAACATTCAATGTGATGTTCAACACTTCGTCTTGGTCCATCATTTGAAGGTCAAGGACAACATTGTCTTTACCAAGAGTATCTTCCACTGTTTGTTTCAATGATTGCATCCGTGAAACAAAGTTTGTAGAGTTTTGTGCTACTGGTACGTCAATATGAATTGGGAATTGAACGCCATCTTTTTGAAGTTCAGCTTTTGCTTTTTCAAGTTGTGCTTTTGCTTTGTCTTTGTTATAAAGACCATCTTGACCATCTGCTAGGTTGACACCTTTCCATTGATCACCATATGTGCTCAATTTATCTGCAACCACATCTCCAAAGTCTTTTCCATTTACTTGCACAAAGGCTGGAGCTGTGTAGGTATTACGGATAGCTGGTTTAGCAAATGCTTTACTATTTACTTGCGCTGAGTAGTTTTCACGGTTCAAGGCAAAAGTGATAGCTTGACGGAAATCTTTGTTCAAGATTGCTTTCTTAGTCGCAGTCTTTTCAGCATCTGATTTCTTAGCAGTATGTTTGTATGATTGACGGTCAATATTGAAACCAAGAACCGCTACCCCTGAACCAGCCGGTGTATTATAGATGTTGTCTTTGTATTTTTTAGATACAGTTGCAAAGTTTGAACTTGCCGGGAAAAGACGAGCAGCTGTATAAGCACCATCAGAGAAACCACGCGCCAATGAATCTTGGTCTGATCCATCATAATAAGTGAGTTTCACTTCTTTAAGGTGAACATTTTTCTTATCCCAGTAGTTGTCATTCTTTTCAAATACAACAGATGATTTTGAAGTGATTGATTTAAGAAGGAAAGGTCCGTTTGCAAGGATTGATTTCACATCGTTTGGTTGACCAAAATCATCTCCCTTACTCTTCAAGAAGTCTGTGCTAATTGGGAACAAGATTCCGTTTGTTGTTTTAGAGTTCCAGAAGGTTTCAGGTTTGTTCAATGTATATTGAAGTGTGTAATCGTCAACCGCTTTGACACCAACTTGGCTAAAGTCTGTAGTTTTTCCCTGTACATAATCATCCAAGCCTTTGACAGAACCTTGAACAAGTGAAAGGGTTTCAGATTTTTTATCAGCAGCGTGTTTCAAACCAGTCACGAAGTCTTTGGCAGTCACTTCACCATGTTCTTCACCATCTGCATCGTACCACTTAACCCCTTTACGAATCTTGTAGGTATAAGTCAAACCATCTTTTGAAACAGACCAATCTTCTGCAAGTGATGGTACGAGATTCCCATACTTGTCATTTGCCATCAAACCATCTACGACGTTTGTAGTGATATCATGTGTAGCAGCTTTAGAAGATACAGTGTAGTCCAAAGTTTGAGGATCATCTGTGTAGACATAACCATAGTTTTTGTCTTCGCCTGAGCTTGCTTTACTAGTATTTGAACCAGAACATGCAGCCAACAATCCAGCTGCAAGGAGTGTTACTCCGGCAACTGCGAATACTTTACCTTTTTTCATAGGAATTCTCCAATAGTTTTTTTAGATTTGTTTAAGATTATATCACAAGTAGAAAAAAAAGTAAACTAAATTTTCTGAATATTCGATTTATCACTATTCAAAAACCTTGCTATGACTGACTTTTTAGGCTAATTGATGATTTTACGATTTTCCATTAATCATTTGTATGATACAATAGAGAGGACTAAGCAACGAGGAAACAACTGTGAAAAAATTCTTTCTTTCTTTTTTAACCTTCATGCTGCTGTTATGCAGTTTACCTTATCAAGTCGTTCTAGCAGATGAGCTAGATCTTCCTGCTCAAAGCGCTATTGCTGTTGAAGCTGATACAGGTAAAATCTTATATGAAAAGGATTCAGAGAAAAAGCGAGATGTGGGGGGACTATCTACACTCTTGACCACTTATCTGATTTTCGAAGCCATTCATGAAAAAAAACTTTCTCTAAAAGATCCTATCAAATTGTCTGAGAAAGCTCTGGCCTTAAATGATATCGAAGGTGCTGGTACTCTTCCTATGGAAGCGAACCAATATACGGTTGAACAGTTATTGACTGCTCTTTTAGTTGGAAATTCTAGCACTGCTGCCTTGGCCTTAGCTGAGAAAGTGGGGGGCTCCGAAAAAAGCTTCGTTGAAAAAATGAAGCAAAAACTTTCTGAATGGGGCATTCAATCTCCTCATTTAATTAATGCTACCGGATTAAATACTCAAACCATCAGCGGAGATCCTGACGGGAAAGGAGACGAAAATCAATTGAGTGCTTATGATATTGCTGTCATTGCCAAGCACTTACTCCAGGATTTTCCTGAAGTGACCAAATATACTTCAAAACCCACTGCTCTTTTTTCAAACACGCAGATTGAAAACCCCAACCTGATGCTAGAAGGCATGCCGAATTACCGTTCGGGAGTCGACGGCCTTCGGGTCAGCAACTCTACCAAAGGTGGTATCACATTTGCTGCATCAACGACGCAAAATGGCATCCACATGATCACGGTTGTCCTAGGAGTGGAGGCAGTTGACGGTGATCCATATGCACGCTTTGTGGCTACTTCTTCTCTGATGAACTACGTGGTACGAACCTTTGTTTCTTCCATTGTCGTCAAAGAAGGAGATCCCTACGGAAAAAGTAAGGCAACTGTCATGGATGGGAAATCCGAGACTGTTTTAGCTGTTGCAAAAAAAGACTTCTATATCGTCGAAAAGCAAGGCAGTCAAACGGAACCAAAAATTCAATTCAAGAGTAACCAAGAATCATTCCGAGCACCTGTCAAATCAGGCACTAACCTCGGAAAATTACACTACACTGATCCAGATAAGATCGGGCGTGGCTACTTAGAAGATCAGGAGCCTACGGTCGATATGGTAGCAGGAAGAACCATTGAGAAAAGCTTTTTCTTAAAGGTTTGGTGGAATGAATTCGTCCGTTATGTCAACGAAAAATTATAAGCAAAAAAATCACAATGGAGTCAGGTCCATTGTGATTTTTGATTGATGAAAATGAATTATCCTACAGATCCTTCCATTTCGTAGCTAATGAGTCGGTTTAACTCAACGGCGTATTCCATTGGAAGTTCTTTTGTAAAGGGCTCTACAAATCCCATGACAATCATTTCTGTCGCTTCTGATTCAGACAAACCACGACTCATCAAATAATAAAGTTGTTCTTCTGAAATTTTTGAAACCTTTGCCTCGTGCTCCAAAGCAACTTGTGAGTTGTGGATTTCATTAAATGGAATCGTGTCTGATGCAGATAAATCATCCATGATAATAGTGTCACACTCAATGTGAGAAACTGATTTCTTAGAGTTCTTGTTGAAAGTCACTTGTCCACGGTAGTCTACCTTTCCGCCACCCTTCGCGATGGATTTGGATACGATAGACGAGCTAGTGTGAGGGGCATTGTGGATCATCTTGGCACCTGTATCTTGGTGTTGACCTGCATTCGCAAAGGCAATGGACAACATGGTCCCACGCGCTCCTTCTCCATCTAGATAAACAGATGGGTACTTCATGGTTGTCTTCGCTCCTAAGTTCCCGTCGATCCACTCAACTGTAGCATCTTTTTGAGCTTTGGCCCGCTTGGTGACCAAGTTGTAGACATTGTCAGACCAGTTTTGGATGGTCGTGTAGCGCATATAAGCACCATCCAAGGCAAAGATCTCAACAATCGCTGCATGGAGGCTATTGCTTGAATAGGTCGGTGCTGTACAGCCTTCTACATAGTGAACACTTGCTCCCTCATCCACGATAATCAAGGTACGCTCAAACTGACCTGTATTTTCATTGTTGATACGGAAGTATGTTTGAAGGGGGACGTCTACTTTTACGCCTTTTGGTACATAAATGAAGGTCCCACCAGACCAGACCGCTGAGTTGAGGGCAGCCAATTTGTTGTCCGTTGGTGGTACTAACTTCGCAAAATACTGTTTGAAAAGGTCAGGATATTCTTTTAGGGCAGAATCCGTATCGGTAAAGATAATCCCCAACTTTTCAAACTCTTCTTTCATATTGTGATAAACCACTTCTGATTCATACTGGGCAGAAGCCCCCGCTAAGTAGGCACGTTCAGCTTCAGGAATCCCGATACGCTCAAAGGTTTCCTTGATTTTCTCTGGAACTTCATCCCATGAACGGGCAGGTTTATCTGAAGGTTTTTGATAATAGATCAAATCATCAAAGTCAATCTCTGATAGATCTGCACCCCAGGTTTGCATAGGCATCTTTTTGAAGGTTTCAAAAGATTTCAAACGGAATTCTAACATCCATTCTGGTTCATTTTTTGCTGCAGACAATTCACGAATAACCGCTTCATTCAGTCCTTTTCCGGTAGAGAGAATAGGTTGAACGTCATCGTGAAATCCAAATTTATATTCACCGAGATCAATTGGTTTCGGTTCGACTCTTTCTTCAGCCATAATTTCCTTTCTTTCTCTGTTTCTTCTTCTAATTATTTGCTACGTTCGATCGCTTTTTTAAGAGCATTCCAGGAGAGGGTCGCACATTTAATCCGTTGTGGGAATTTAGAGACTCCAGATAAGAAGGCTGCGTCACCCAGTTCCTCTTGACGGGGATCTGATTGACCTTGGACCATTTCTGAAAAGACCTGTGCTAATTCTTCAACTTCCTCTTTTGTTTTTCCCATTACAGCATCTGTCATCATACTAGCCGAAGCTGTTGAAATGGTACAGCCTGAATTGACAAAGGCAATATCTTGGACCCTATCATTTTCATCAAATTTTACACTTAACTGGATCACATCTCCACAAGTTGGATTGTTGAGTTGGATCTGATCAACATCTTGAATCTGTCCTTGGTGGTGGGGGTGTTTTGAATGGTCAGCTACGACCGCCATGTACAGCGAATCTAATTTAGAAAGTGCCATTGAAAAACTCCTTTGCTTTTACCAATGCCTCAATTAATTTATCGCAGTCCGCTTTGGTGTTGTAGAGATAAAAACTTGCTCTCGTTGTTGCCGGAACTTGTAAATATTGAAGCAAGGGTTGTGCACAGTGGTGACCTGCACGAACGGCAATCCCTTCATAATCTAGTGCTGTTGCTAAGTCATGCGGATGGAGATCTCCTAGATTGAAGGAAATGACGCCAGAACGTTGGGCTAAGTCTTGGGAACCATAGATGGTCAAGCCTTCGATCGCCTGTAATTTTGGAAACACATAAGCAATCAATTCTTGCTCATGCGCTTCTACCTGGTCCATACCCAGCTCTTCTAAGTAATCGATTGCTGCACCAAGACCGATTGCACCAGCCATATTAGGTGTTCCAGCTTCATATTTCCAAGGCAATTCCTTCCAAGAAGCAGATTGCTCGTAGACAAAGTCAATCATCTCGCCCCCAAACTCGATCGGAGACATTTGCTCTAAGATTTCTTCCTTCCCATAGAGGACACCAATCCCTGTTGGTGCAGCCATCTTATGGCCAGAAAAAGCAAAGAAATCCGCATCTAAGTCTTGTACATCAATAGCCATATGAGGGGTTGATTGAGCCCCATCTACGACCATCATCGCTCCAACTTCATGAGCTAATTGAGCAATTTCCTTGACCGGATTGACCACCCCTAAGACATTGGAAGCATGGGTGATGGAGACAAATTTTGTCTTCTCACTAAGCTTGCTCTTTAAGTCCTGCATATCCAGTAAGCCATCTTTTAGATAGACATAGACCAGTTTTGCTCCTGTCTTCTTGCAGGCTTGCTGCCAAGGAATGATGTTGGAGTGATGTTCCATGATGGAAATCAGGACTTCGTCCCCTTCCTTTAAGACATCTTCTGCATAGCGGGCTACCCAGTTGAGTCCAGTCGTTGTCCCTCTTGTAAAGAGCACTTCCTTGGTTGATGGAGCATTGATAAATTTTCTGACTTTCTCACGCGCTTTCTCATAAGCTGCTGTCGATCGTTCAGCCAAGGTATGAACGCCACGGTGGACATTGGCATTATCTTGCAAATAATAGTGATTGACTGCTTCGAGAACACGTTTAGGTTTTTGCGTCGTCGCTGCATTATCTAGATAAACCAAAGGCTCATCGTGGACGAATTGATCGAGAATGGGAAAATCTTGAGCAATCGTATTTTTATCTAGCATTGTTTCTCCTTAGCGTTGAGATAACTTTTCTTCAATGGTGGCAATCATTTCATCACGCACTTCTTTAACTGGGATTTCAACAATAACAGATCCCAAGAAACCACGCACCACTAAGCGTTCTGCCGTGTGTTGATCCAGACCACGACTCATGAGGTAATACATATCTTCTGGATCCACTTGACCGATCGATGCTGCATGACCTGCTGTAACGTCATTTTCATCAATCAAGAGGATTGGGTTAGCATCTGAACGCGCTTGATCCGATAACATCAAGACACGGCTTTCTTGCTGGGCATCTGCTCCTTTAGCCCCCTTGATAATATGACCAATTCCATTGAAGGTCAAGGTTCCTTTTTCAAGAATAACCCCGTGTTGCAAGATATTTCCGATCGAGTTGCAACCAAAGTTGGTCACGCGGGTGTCAATTCCTTGAACCTGACGACCGCTTGATAAAGCAACGACTTTCAAATCTGCATGACTTCCGTTTCCAACCAAGTCACTGTCAAAGTCTGCAACCACGTTACCTTCGTTCATAACACCGATAGCCCAATCAATGCTGGCATCCTGACCTAGTTTTCCACGTCGACTGATGTAGGCTGTGACATTTTCACCCAGACGGTCAATCGCCGCAAATTTCACTTGGGCACCTGAGCGGGCAATCACCTCAACCGTCACATTAGCAGTTGCTGTTGCTGAGCCATCACCTTTTGATTCTAGGCGTTCCAAATAGCTGAACTTGCTGTTTTTGCCTGCAATAATCAAAATGTGTTTGTTAAAAGGTACATCACTATCACTATCCTGGTAGAAAATACCTTCGATTGGTTCTGAAATTTCGACGTTATCTGGAATATAGAGAACAGCCCCACTATTAAAATAAGCCGTGTGGTAAGCTGCTAGCTTGTCGTCATCGTATTTGACTGAAGACATGAAGTAGTCTTCCACCATCTGCGGAATTTCTTCTAGGGCAGAATGGAAATCTGTGAAAAGGACTCCTTGGTCTGCCAAGGTTTGTGGCACCTGTTCAAATACAGTTTGGGTTCCAACTTGGACCAATTTTAAGTTTGAATCGAGGGCTGTAAAATCGGGAACATTGGCAGAAGCCTCGCTTTCTGTGATCGTTCCATCCCCAAGATTCCAGCGGTGGAATTTGACGCGTTCAATGGCTGGCAATTCCAACTGATCGATCTTGTCAAAAGCTTTTTTTCGTAAATCTTGCAGCCAGCTTGGCTCAGCATGCAATTCCGAAAAGAGGGTAATATTTTCAATACTCATTTTTTTCTCCTAATAAAGATACTATCTGTTTGATTTTATGACAACATTAGATCACTTGTCATCAGGTTATAGTTCTTCTTTATAGTCGTAACCGAGTTCTTCTGCAAGTTGTGCATAGCCTTCACGTTCCAAGCGTGCAGCCAATTCTGGCCCACCTGAAAGCACAACACGGCCTTCCATCATCACATGAACGACGTCAGGAGTAATATAGTTCAACAAACGTTGGTAGTGGGTGATGATCATAGCTCCAAAACCTTCACCCCGCATTGCATTAACCCCTTTAGATACGACCTTAAGAGCATCGATATCCAAACCAGAGTCAATTTCATCCAAAAGGGCAAATGTTGGTTCCAACATCAACAATTGAAGGATTTCATTGCGTTTTTTCTCACCACCAGAGAATCCTTCGTTCAAATAGCGTTCTGCCATTTCTTCTTTCATGTTGAGCAGTTCCATCTTTTCATCCAATTTTTTGATGAAATCACGAATAGAGATCTTCTCGTCCTCTTCTTTACCAGCATTCAAGGCTGCACGTAAAAATTCTGCATTGGTAATCCCTGGGATTTCTGAAGGGTATTGCATAGCAAGGAACAAGCCCATCCGTGCACGTTCGTCTACTTCCAATTCCAAGATGTTGACACCATCAAAGAGAATCTCCCCTTTGGTTACTTCATAATTTGGGTTTCCCATAATGGCAGCTGACAGAGTAGATTTCCCTGTTCCATTTGGTCCCATGATGGCTGCGATCTCACCAGTTTTTAGGGTCAGGTTTACACCTTTTAAAATTTCTTTGCCTTCAATTTCAACGTGAAGGTCTTTAATTTCTAATGTCGACATTGCATTCCCTTTCTTTTTACTTTGAAGTCTAGAAGGTTCTCAAAGCATCGATTCCTTCATCACAAAGTATTTTTTTACCTTTCAAGTATATCAAAAAAAAGCCTAAATGGCTTTTCTTTTGATTAGAACTATTCTTATTTAGTTTTTTCTTTTCGTTTTTGACGAACTTCCTCCCGGTAGGAAGAATTCCCTATATAGCGCAGAAGATTTAACAAAGGACTGTGATGTGGCCCCAGAACCCCGATCAATTCTGCTAACAGCTCTACTCCAAACAAGAGCCCGATCACAAGTAGGACACCCCCAATGCGACTCGAGATGTTGAGCAAGAGAGAAATCAAGGAGAAGATCATCGAAATTCCATAGATCACAAGTACAGTTCCCCGATGTGTCAAGCCCAGAGAAAGAAGTCGGTGGTGCAAGTGATTGCGATCCGGTTTATAAAATTTTTGACCAGAAAGAGTCCGACGGATAATGGCTAAAAAGGTATCTGTAATCGGCACTCCGAGGATAATCATTGGGGTAACTACTGCAACAGCTGTCGCATTTTTCAAACCTTGCAAGGATAAGACAGAAATCATGAATCCGATAAACAAGGCACCAGTGTCTCCCAGATAGAGAATGGCCGGATGGTAGTTAAAGGGAAAGAAACCTGCGATGGACGCAACCAAGACAAAGATCGTCATGGTCAGAAAGAGATTGGGTACTGGAAGAAAGAAATAGGACACAATCCCCATTGTCACTAGGGAAATAATAGAGACCCCACTCACCAATCCATCTAATCCATCAATCAGATTGACCGCATTGGTAATAGAAACAATCCAAATCACCGTCAAAAGATACGATAGCCATGGTTCAAAATGAAGTAAGGGACCACCGAATGGAATCTTAAAATCATTCAGCCGAAAATCTGTCAAAAACCAGACCAGACTCGCTGCCAGCAGGATGCCGATCATCTTTTTCTTGGCAGACAACTCTTTTACATCATCGATCAATCCTGTGAGCGCGATAATCCATCCTGCGCCCACGACCGGCAAGGTATAGGATAGGTAACTTTTGATTGGTGCGGTGGTGGATGTCAGCATAGGAATAAACACAAGAGTCGCAATTGAAAAAGCAATCACGATAGACAGTCCACCCGCGCTTGGCATAGGCTTGGTATTGATCCGACGCGCATTCGGATAATCTACGGCATCAATCTTAAAGGAGAATAGGCGAACCAAGGGCGTCAATACCAAGGCAATCATAAAAGTTCCAATCAGCACCAGAACAAATTGCAAGGAAAAGGACATCATAAGCTAGCAACTTTCTTCAAATTCTCAATCGCACCAGACACCATTAATAAATGACCATGTTCCTGCAGAACTGCCCGTGTCACTTCTGAATCATCCGCATACTCCCGAATGATAGCAAGTAACCAGGTTGGATATTGATTTGGTTGATCCTCTGTATCGATCAAGACGGTTAAATAATAATCGGATCCCATTTTGTATAATTCAGAGGTATCCACTGGAAAGCTGACCGTTTTTGAAAAGGCAACTGCTTGCTGGATATTTGAAAAACGCAAAATGTAATAAATATACTGACTTACTGGTGCTTCAGATGTCGAATCTTGTTCTTGATTGTCCCGCAACTCTTCTTGTTCCAAATGGTGAATGGCTTCTGCATCCCCTTTTGTCTTATCAGAGATTGTTTTTTCCAAGGTTTTGATAAATTCATCTGGCGTCATGCGCGACAACTCTTCCATATCAGGAAGATCTGACAAATCCTCAAAATCCAATTGTTGGTCAATTTTTGATTTGGTAACAAAAACATCCAATTTATCTGGTTTTGGTGTCACACGGAAACTCAGCATCCCGCTATCCAGGAAGCTTTCAGGCATTTCGAGCTCATCCAAAATAGTGTAGAAAAATTCTTCTGTTTTTTCTTGTGGGACAAGGAAATCAGCAATTTCCATCCCACGTTCTTCTAAGTCTTCTAGTTGGATTGTGATCTTAATTGTTGAATCACTAATTTGCTTCATCTTCATAGCATAACCTCATACTTCTAGTCTTACTATTATACTAAAAAATTGGATAGAATTCAAAAAAAGGATGCATCGAAAAGAGGTCGGGACAAAAGTCTCCAACCTCGAAAAATAATTTGATCGAGTTCAACCGATCTCTTAGAAAATAACACGGAAGAGTCCATACAATAGCAAGATGGAACCAAGAACGATCCGGTATTTCCCAAAGACGGTGAAATCATGATTTTTCACATAATCTGTCAAGAAGCGGATGGCGTACATGCTGACCACAAAGGCCACTCCCATCGCTACCAGTAGAATAAAGAGTTGCCCCAGTGCTAGTGAATGCCCGCCAAGAGCGAATTTCCCAACCTTTAAGAGGCTAGCGCCAAACATGGCTGGGATCCCCAAATAAAAGGTAAATTCTGTCACCACTGGGCGGCTAACACCATTGATCAAGCCACCTACAATCGTAGCACCTGAACGGCTTGTTCCTGGAAATAGCGATAAAACTTGGAAGAGTCCGATATAAAGAGCTGTTCGATAAGGTAGCTTATGCAATTCCGTTACTGCTGGCTCAACTTGTTCCCGTCTTTCCAGATAGATAAAGGCAATCCCGTAGGTGATCAACATAATCGCAACGGAAATCGAATTGTGAAAATGCGCCTCAAACCAATCATCTAATTTAAAAACAAAGACAAGCGGGAGCGTTGCAACCGCAACTTTTGCCCATAATTGCCAGGTCCGACGTACTTCTAGTGGAGATTTACCAGGTTTGAAGGGATACAATTTATCGAAATAAATCACCACAACCGCTAGGATCGCTCCCAATTGGATCACAACATTGAACATCTCCATAAAGGCTGGATCTTGATTTTTAAACTGCACAAAATCCTGTAACAGAATCAAGTGACCTGTACTTGAGATCGGTAACCATTCTGTAATCCCCTCGACAATCCCAAAAAGAACCGCCTTGATTAATTCGATCAGAAACATCTTTTTCTCCTAAACTTACATTTGCTCTATTATATCATAAATCTATGGACTGGACCAGGCCTTCTAAACTAGAAGGGAAAGAGCGACCAAGACCATTCTTAGTGCTACTTAGAAGGCACCAAAACCTCCTCCGCCTCCTCCGCCAGAGAAACCTCCTCCACTACCAGAGGAAACTGTGAAATGACTAGCCGTCGATGCTGTCGATCCATAAGTAGACATGGCATGACTTGAGTGGGTCACATCATGATAGAACGGGGTGTAAACGAAGGCGTTTAAGGCTTGATTTTCTAAATGAATATTCCGAAGTTTCATGACCTTTGTGACCTGATCGGCTACACCATACAAGGCCGCATAGACCAATAAGCGGTTCCATAGGACCAGAGACTGCAACTCTGCATCGTTGAGGTGAGCAATCTCTTTCAACATCCGACCAAAACTATCCCAGTAATAGCGTTGCTCAGCACCCGCAAGATTAACAACACCATCTCGTAGGCAGGCCTTAAAGACACCATTGAAGCGCACTGGCATAAACCAAAGTATGAGGATCCCTATCAAACAAGGAACAGAGAACCAACCCATCCCAAAGATGGCAAAGATTTCTGCTCCAAGGGCGATAAACCAAGCAGCCCAACCAAAGAAGAGACTTCGTCTAGCTTGCGCTTCTTCTTTTGCTTCTAAAGGGCGATAGTAGCTTGGCAAATGGAGATCTTCCACCTTGCGATGAACATCTCTGGCCACTTGGTTGACAGCCGTATCAAAGCGACCCTGAGCCCAACTTCCTAGTGAACGAATGGCATCTTGATCTGCTTTTTTGGCATGTTTGTATACATCATCACTGAATTCATAATTCTCAAAGAGACGGTTAACAGGACAGGAAACTTGATCCCCAAAAGCCATATTCATAAAGGAGCGTTCAAAATCATCTACATGCCCATGAGACTTTCTCGTTAAAACGACTTCATTTCCTTGTTGCTCGTAGACAATCACTCCACGATCCATCAAATCTAGCAATGTAGCTTGAAGCATTTTTTCAAATGTGAATACTGGCGGAGTTGCCTTCTCTTTATTGGTCGGGGAGGCCTCGTCTAATTCAGCTGAATAAACAACCGAACTCATAATCAGAGGTGCAATGTCCTGTGGAATTTCATAAAGACGAGTATCGGTCGGATAGGTCACACCAGGCCAAATCATTTTTTTGAACCGATTGCGACCCAAGAGAGAAAGAAGCCAGAGTGCAATAAATAAGGCTGGTAAGATCCAGTTCCAAAACATGCGTGTCCAGTATTTTTCCTGTTCAATTTTAGCTTGGTTCTTGTGAAATTCATCTAATTTGGTCAATCCTGTATTTCGACCAGAATCATACAAGGTAGTTAGGTCTGACTTCAACCAGTAACCATACAACTCCACAGCCTTTCCTTTGCCTAGGTTATAGAAAGTGGCAGAATAGATTCCATCTTCTTTCTTTACAGTCACATCCGGTCCCATAAAGGCTGTATGGATATACAGTTCCGATTGGGCATTGGCGGGCGCGAACTTAGGAATAACACGAAACTCAACTTCATCCACCTTCTGATCCCCATCTGTGATCGGTTTCCAGTTCAACTCCAAGATATCCTTGTGTGAATAGAGGAGATTTTTTAATTTCCATGTAACTTTAATTTTGACTGTATCTGTCGCTACACCACTGTTATAAATTTTCACTCGGTAGCCATCACCTAGATTCGTAATCTCGGGTTCTCTTTGAAGCTCACGACCTTCCACCTCAACCTTTGGCGGTATCTCAATTGCAAAGCCTTGTGGCATGTTCCCCGCAGTTCCTAGGCTAACATACTGCCCTCTATAAGAATCTTTGAAATAATAAACCAGTTCTTCCTCATAGGTGGCGTCGTCCCAGGTGTCCAAGGTCAAGGTTCCACCATAGTAAAGTACATCATAAGATGGACTAGATGCATGGACATTCTGACTGACAAAAAGGCAGGCCAGAAAGGCGAAAAAAACATACAAATACTTTTTCATTTGATCACGCTCCTTTGTATTATTATAACATTTTTTAAATAAAAAGAGGACCATGTTTGAAATGCAGCCTTTTTTACTGTACAATAGGAGAAGTTAAAATAAGGAAGAGGAGAAAACATGAAAAAAACAATCATTGGGGTCTTTGTCGGAATAGTAACTTTTCTGTTAATTTTTCTGGCGATCACTCACCCTGTAAAAGAAGAGGGTTATCTGCGCATTGGTATGGAGGCTGCCTATGCACCTTTTAACTGGACTCAAAAAGACGATTCAAATGGGGCTGTTAAGATTGATGGTACGAATCAATATGCCAATGGATATGATGTTCAAATCGCCAAAAAGGTAGCAGAGAAACTTGGAAAAAAACCACTAATTGTCAAAACATCTTGGAATGGATTAATCCCAGCTTTATCATCTGGAAAAATTGATATGATCATTGCAGGGATGAGTCCTACCGCAGAACGAAAAAAAGAAATAGCTTTCTCTAACAGCTACTATACCAGCGAGCCAGTTATGCTCGTTCGCAAAGATGGAAAATATGCAAATGCTACTACCTTAGATGACTTTAAAGATGCAAAGGTCACCTCTCAACAAGGTGTCTACCTATATAATCTTATTTCACAACTAAAAGGTTCTAAAAAAGTAACTGCTATGGGCGACTTTGCCCAAATGCGCCAAGCTTTAGAATCTGGTGTCATCGATGCCTATGTTTCAGAACGTCCCGAAGCATTGACAGCTGAATCTGCCAATTCAAATTTTAAAATGATTCAATTCAAAAATGGTTTTAAAGTTGGCGAAGAAGATGCCGCGATCGCTATCGGTATGAAAAAAGGTGATAGCCGGATTGACAAAGTCAATGCTGCTTTAGCAAACATTCCCACTAAAGAACAGGTCAAACTAATGGACGACATGGTGACAAAACAACCTGTTTCAACAGATACTACTGAGAGTAAAGAATCGTTCTTTGACCAAGTTGTAAACATCTTAAAAGAAAGTAGTCCACAGTTCTTACGTGGAACCGGAATGACCCTCTTGATTTCTATGACTGGGACAATTGCTGGTTTGATTATTGGGTTATTGATTGGAGTTTACCGGACGGCTCCAAAAGCAAAAAATAAAGTCCTTGCTGGATTCCAAACTGCCTTTGGTTGGTTCTTGAACGTCTATATTGAAATCTTCCGTGGGACACCTATGATTGTACAATCTATGGTTATTTACTACGGAACAGCTCAAGCCTTTGGTATTTCAATCGACCGGACTCTCGCTGCCATCGTCATCGTATCTATCAACACAGGTGCCTACATGAGTGAAATTGTTCGTGGTGGGATCTACGCTGTGGATAAGGGGCAATTTGAAGCAGCTACGGCACTGGGAATGACCCATGGACAAACCATGCGCAAGGTTGTACTTCCACAAGTTATTCGCAATATCTTGCCAGCAACGGGGAATGAATTCGTCATTAACATTAAAGACACCTCTGTCTTGAACGTTATTTCTGTAGTTGAACTTTACTTCACAGGAAATACGGTTGCAACACAGAACTTCAAATACTTCCCAACCTTTACGATCATCGCTGTGATTTACTTCGTTCTCACCTTTACTATCACACGAATTCTTCGCTACATCGAACGTCGCTTAGATTCTGATACTTATACTACAGGTGCCAATCAAATGCAAGTCAGTGAGGTGAAATAATGTCAGAAAAAATTCTTGAAATTCAACATTTAAAAAAATCTTATGGTCAAAATGAGGTTTTGAAAGATATTTCGCTCACGGTTGAAAAAGGAGAGGTGATCTCCATCATCGGGAGCTCAGGTAGCGGAAAATCAACCTTTCTTCGTTCCATCAATCTTCTAGAGACTCCTACTGATGGAGAGATTCTCTATCGTGGGCAAAATGTTCTTGATCCTGAGTATGATCTTACCCACTACCGCGAGAAATTGGGGATGGTTTTCCAAAGCTTTAATCTCTTCGAAAATTTAAACGTCTTAGAAAATACGATCGTTGCACAAACGACCGTCCTCAAGCGTGATCGTGAGACTGCAGAGAAAGTTGCCAAAGAAAACCTTGAAAAAGTCGGTATGGGATCTCAATATTGGGCTGCCCGTCCGAAACAACTTTCAGGTGGTCAAAAGCAACGGGTCGCCATCGCACGCGCCCTCTCTATGGATCCTGATGCCATTCTCTTCGATGAACCAACTTCTGCCCTAGACCCAGAAATGGTTGGGGAAGTCTTGAAAATCATGCAGGACCTGGCAAAAGAAGGACTCACCATGATTGTCGTCACCCACGAAATGGAATTTGCCCGCGATGTTTCTAGCCGGGTCATCTTCATGGACAAGGGTGTCATCGCTGAGCAAGGAGATCCAAAAGAAATCTTTAGCAATCCAAAAGAAGAACGGACCAAGGAATTCCTTCAACGCTTCTTACATTAATTTCTTGAAACAGTTTGCTTACCAGTATGGACGCAAGCTGTTTTTTTTGTACCGCTTCTGCTTTTGAGGCATCGAAAAAAACCAGAGAGCAAACTCTCTGGTTTTCAATTGGAACAACAAATTAATTTTCGAATTTTTGATGATTTTTGTCATAAAAATCAATCAATCCAAGTGCAGTTTCAAACGAGATGTTCTTTACTTTTGCACGTCCTTGAGCCAAGGCAATGATAGACATTTCACGGGCATTTGTTTCTTTACTGATACGATACCCAGTAATTTTCTTATCACGTACCCATCCAACAACTGATTCTACTTTTTCAAAGTTCGATTTAGCCATTATCTTTCTCCTATATTATTATTTCCAATACTAATATAAATTGTTTTGCACATTTTGTCAACTAAAATCGCTGAAAATACGAACCTTTTTTAAAAAATGAGAAAAAATTTACTTTGCTTTCAGGGCTGATAATATTTGTGTACGAATGTTTTCAACGCCATCTGGGTTAGCTGGTAGGAAAATCGTATTATTCCCTTCCTTATCTGCAAAATTATTTAAGGTATCTAAGTACTGATTGGTTAACAGAATAGACATGATTTGCTCTTCGGTCAAGTCTACATTGGCTCCTTTTAACTCTTTAATAGAGTCTGCCAATCCATCGACAATGGCCTTCCGTTGCTCGGCAATACCAACCCCGTGCAAACGGTCTTTTTCCGCCTCAGCTTCGGCAGCAGTCACGATCTTGATCTTGTCTGCTTCTGCCAATTCCTGAGCCGCCACGCGTTTTCTTTGCGCCGCATTGATCTCGTTCATGGATTGTTTCACTTCGGCATCTGGCTCAACTTTGGTGATCAAGGTTTTAACAATAATATATCCATAAGTTGACATTTCTTCTGCCACTTGTTTTTGAACTTCAAGGGCGATTTCATCTTTTTTCTCAAATAATTCATCCAAGGTCAACTTAGGCACAGAAGAACGAAGAGCATCTTCAATATACGATTTAATCTGTGATTCTGGACGCATAAGTTTGTAGTAGGCATCCTTTACGTTGCTTTCGTTCACTCGGTATTGCGTCGCCACATTCATGGTAACGAACACGTTATCCTGAGTTTTTGTTTCAACCACGATCTCACTCTGCAAGACGCGCAATTGAACTCGTGCGGCAATTTTATCGATGCCAAAAGGCGCTCGCATATGAATGCCACTATCGCTAATTTTTTGATAACGTCCGAAACGCTCGATGATGGCAACAGATTGTTGCTTGACCACATATAGTGAGCTAATCACAATGAATCCTGCAACCATTAGCAAGAATAAAATAAAGATAAAAAATCCAGGCATAAAAAGTTCCTCCTTTTAATTTACGCATATCATATCACAAGTCTTCATAAAAAAGCAATATATTCCATAAAAATATATTGCTTAAATAGTCGATTATTTCTGTATGATACTCAGACGAGCATATTATAGAGAGTTTCATTACCATTCAAATTAATGAAAGACGGATCAAAACGCTCGATACGGTTGACCAAGCCTGCATAGTCATGTTTATTAGCCAAAGTAACCCCAATCAAAACAGGACCAGTTCCCTTGCTAGCACGCTTGATGTATTCAAAACGTGTGATATCATCATTTGGTCCTAGGATATCATTTACAAATTCGCGAAGCGCTCCCGGACGTTGTGGGAAGTTGACGATAAAGTAGTGTTTGACCCCATCGTAGATCAAAGCCCGTTCTTCCATTTCAGGCATACGGTTGATGTCATTGTTCCCACCTGAGATAATACAACAAATGGTTTTCCCCTTGATGTATTCGCGCAAGATTTCAAGGGATGCCACACTGGCCGCTCCTGCTGGTTCAGCTACGATCCCTTGTTTGGAATAAAGATCAATCAAAGTCTCTGAAATCAAGCCTTCATCGACCCCAACCAAAGTTTCCACATGTTGACGAGTCACTTCATAAGTCAATTGTCCCACTTTTTGCACAGCAATCCCGTCTGCAAACTTATCGATTTCTGGTAATTTGACGGGACCACCTGCTTCAAAAGCAGCCTTCATGGAGCGCGCTCCTTCAGCCTCTACCCCGATGACTTCAATCCGAGGATCTGTTTCTTTGATATAGGTAGAAACACCTGAAATGAGGCCTCCTCCACCGACAGGGACAAGGACAGCATCAAAAGAAATCGATTCTTTTCGAGCTTCCTCAAGAATTTCATAGGCCACTGTTCCTTGGCCAGCCTGTACGTGTGGATCATCAAACGGGTCAATAAAGGTCCGTTTTTCTGCAAGAGTAAATTCTTGAGCCGCCTTCGCTGATGCATCAAAGGTATCCCCGACCAACTTAATCGTTACATAGTCCCCACCAAAGAATCGGACTTGGCCGATCTTTTGTTGAGGTGTTGTAATCGGCATGAAGATAGTCGCTGGAATCTTCATTTCATTACAAGTATAAGCAACCCCTTGCGCGTGGTTTCCCGCAGATGCACACACTACCCCACGCTCACGCTCTTCTTTTGAGAGTTGAGAAATTGCAAAATACGCTCCACGAATCTTGAACGAACGAACACGTTGGGCGTTTTCTTTTTTCAAATAAATCTTTGCCCCATATTTTTCAGATAAATAGTGGTCGTATTCAAGGGGCGTATTGACAACGACTCCACTTAATATTTTATGGGCCTTGGCCACATCTTTTGCTGTTATCATTTCATACCTCTGTTGCTGTGTATTGATCAAAAAAGCAAGCTAGGGTGTCCCAACTTGCTTAGTCTTCTACAGACAATTAGTTGTAGATTTTGAAGGCGTCATCGTCGTTTTGACCAACGAATGGCATTGCTTTACGCAATTCAGCACCAACTTTTTCAATTTCAAGTTCTTCAGCTTGTTTGCGGAAGGCTTTCAAACGTGGGAAACCAGCATCGTGGTCTTCAACGAATTCACGTGCAAATTTACCTGATTGGATATCAGCAAGGGCAGCTTTCATGTTTTCTTTTACTTCTGGACCGATAACACGTGGACCAGTTACAAAATCACCAAATTCTGCAGTATTTGAACATGATTGACGCATTTTCTTGAAGCCACCTTCGTAGATCAAGTCAACGATCAATTTCATTTCATGAAGGACTTCGAAGTAAGCCAATTCAGGGGCATAACCAGCTTCTGTCAAAACTTCAAATCCAGCTTCGATCAAGCTTGTCAAACCACCCATAAGAACAGCTTGTTCACCAAACAAATCTTCTTCTGTTTCTTCTTTGAAGGTTGTTGAAAGAAGACCAACACGTGCTGAACCAACACCTTTTGCCCAGTCCATTGCGATGTCTTTCGCGTTACCAGTAGCATCTTGGTAGACAGCGTAAAGTGCTGGTACACCAAATCCTTCAGTGTAAGTACGACGTACCAAGTGACCTGGTCCTTTTGGTGCAACCATGAAGACATCTACGTCTTCAGGAGCTTTGATGTAACCAAAGTGGATATTGAAACCATGGGCAAAACCAAGAGCTTTACCAGCGCTCAAGTTTGGAGCGATTTCATCTTTGTAGATATCTTTTTGGATTTCGTCTGGTGCTAAGATCATGATGATATCAGCCAATTTAGTTGCTTCTGCAACTGGGTAAGCTTCAAATCCATCTTCTTTTGCTTTATCGAATGATTTACCAGGACGCACACCGATGATGACATCATGACCTGAATCACGCAAGTTTTGTGCGTGTGCATGACCTTGTGAACCATAACCGATTACGGCGATTTTTTTACCATCAAGTGCTGGTACTTTAACGTCTTTTTCGTATTCCATTTGAACTGCCATAAGTAAAATCTCTTTTCTATTTTATTATTTGCCTTTTTAAGGCGGGGTTAACAATGTTAAGGTGAGAATTAATCTCGAGTAAATCCGGTTGCACCGGTGCGGGCGATGTTTTTAATCCCATACGGTCGAATAACACGAATGAGGGCTTCGCTCTTTTCTGCATTTCCCGTCATTTGAACGGTGATAGAGCTTGGAGCTACATCGACCACAGTCGCACGGAAAGGTTGAATAATGGCCAAGATTTCCGCCCGCTTCTCAGCAGGTGCAGAAACTTTCACCAGAATCACTTCGCGCTCCAAGTGTGGTTTATCTGTGATATCACGAATGCGAATCACATCAATCTGGCGGTTGAGCTGTTTGATGATTTGCTCTACTTCATCATGCGAAGCAACATCAATGATAATGGTAATCCGCGATACATTAGGGTTTTCAGTTGCGCCAACAGAGATACTTTCGATATTGACTTGACGTCTCGACAAGACTCCAGTAAAGCGGTTCAGAACACCTGAGCGGTTTTGAAGTTTGGCTGTTAACATTCTACGCATTAAACTTCACCCCCAACATCTCATGATTACTCTTACCAGCTGGTACCATCGGTAAGACATGCTCTTTCCGAGAAATGTCTACTTCGATGAACATTGGTACATCTTCTGTGATGACTTCTAAATCCTTCTCCAGAGTATCAGGATTATCAAATTTATAATTCTTGATCCCGTAAGCTTGCGCCATCAATTGGAAATCTGGAAGGCTATCAAAGACTGACTCTGACGTCCGACCATCATAGAAGGCTTCTTGCCATTGACGGACCATTCCAAGCGAGTGGTTGTTGAGCATAACGACCTTGATCGGAACCTTATAAATATTTAAGATTGCCAATTCTTGATTGGTCATTTGGAAACCACCATCTCCGACAAAGAGAACAACTTCTTTATCTGGATTGGCAATTTTCGCTCCGATAGCTGCAGGAACACCGAATCCCATCGTTCCTAGACCACCAGATGTCACCAATTGGCGCTCATTTTGGTAAGGATAGTATTGAGCTGCCCACATTTGGTGTTGTCCAACGTCTGTGACGACAATAGCGTCCCCCTTGGTCAACTCTCCGATGCGTTCGATCACAGCTTGTGGTTGCACAACCCGTTCTTTCTTGTCGTATGAACGAACCCGGTTCTTATCTTGGGTCACCTTTTCGATCCATTTTTCTGTGTTGTTATGAACCGTTGGCTCTGCTAGCAATTGTTGCAAGGCTTTCTTTGCATCGCCAACAACAGGAATGTCGACAGCAATGATCTTACCAATCTCTGCAGGATCAATGTCGATATGGGCAACCTTAGCATTTTTAGCGAAAGTCTTTGGATTCCCTGTCAAACGGTCATCAAATCGACAACCAACACTGATCATGAAATCCGTCTCTGTCATGGCGATATTAGCCGCGAAGGATCCGTGCATCCCTCCCATCCCTAGGAAAAGATGATGACTGGTCGCAATCGTTCCTTGACCTAACAGACTGGTCACTACTGGAATCTGATAGCGCTCTGCTAGAGCAATCAACTCTTTTGCAGCTCCAGCGTAACTCACCCCACCACCAGCAAGAAGAACTGGTTTTTTAGCCTTACTCAATTGCTTCAAAATCTTTTTGATCTGCAATTCATTAGGTTCAATGGTAGGCTGGTAGCTTGGAAGCTTCACACTTGGTTCATAGATAAAATCTGTCTCTAAAGCAGACACATCCTTTGGAAGGTCAATTACCACAGGGCCAGGGCGGCCAGTCGTCGCAATATGGACAGCTTCTGTGATAATTCGCGGAATATCTGCCGTCTCACGTACTTGATAGTTGTACTTGGTAATGGGCATGGTAATTCCCACAATATCCGCTTCTTGGAAGGCGTCTTTCCCGATCCCAGCACGATTGACTTGACCAGTGAAGACCAGTAAGGGAACACTATCGCTCATGGCATCCGCAATCCCTGTAATGGCATTGGTCGCCCCCGGTCCACTAGTGACGACTGCGACACCCAGCTTTCCAGTTGATTTAGCGTAGCCTTCAGCCTCATGCAAGCATCCTTGTTCATGACGACCCAAGATATGCTGGATACCCTCAAAGCTATAGATGGCATCGTATAAAGGCAAAACTGCTCCACCAGGATAACCAAAAATCGTGTCAATGCCCAAATCACGCAGGGTTTCAAGAACGAGCTCTGAACCGGTTTTTGCAGTTTCTAAGGTAATTTTCTCCATGTCTCTCCTTTCCAGTACTTTGTATATCAAATTAGCATGCTACTATCATACCATTTTTAGAAAATATTTCAAGGAAAAATAGTAAATTTTCTGAATTTTCTATCCAAATCCGAAGAATGAGAGTTTTTCTAAAAATGCTAGGTCTATCAGAAAAAAAGGAGGCTGGGACAAAAGTCCTAGCCTCTCAATTGTTTTTGGATTGTAGAGCAAGACGCAGTGGTTGAGTGGGCTCTACTACGCTGATTTCATCAGCTTTTACAGCCCTACTCAACTGTGCGGAGGTGGGACGACGAAATCGAATTC
>JAGZZN010000105.1 GCA_018377375.1 Streptococcus parasanguinis | reverse complement strand
ATAGTCAACTGTTTCATTTTCCATTGAGGAACCTCTTCTCTTGAAAACGTTTTATGATTTTATTATAACACGATTCCATCTATTTTAAAGAGTTTAAGCTTCTTTTTGAAAAGAAACTGTTCTTTTCAGTAGTTTTCATTGTCCTAGTACAGTTTCCAATATGGGACTATCTGTCCTGTATTTTAGGAGAAAAAAAGGAGCCAGCGACTCCTTTTTTAGATCTTTCTTATAAAACACGTCAGTGAGTCATCTTTTTCTTCTTGTAGAAGACAAGACTCATCGTAGCTACTGCCACTCCAAAAAGAGCTAGATAGCTTGTTTCTTGTCCAGTAGATGGAAGGATTTTCCGTTTACCTGGTGTCTTCGTTTCTGTTGCTGCCTCTTCCTTGTCGTCTTGCTTCTCATCTTCGTTCTTGCCCTTCTCTTTGCTTTCAGATGGTGAACTCTTTTGTTCATTGGCTTGAGCCTGATGAGGGACTAGTTGAGACCCTGTATTCGATGAAGAAGGGCTGGTTTGATCTGTTGGTTGTCCTGCATTTCCTTGTTGATCATCCGTCGGAGTTCCTGGAGTTTGTACTCCACTAAAGTCGATTTGGACCAAGACAGGATCATGGTCTGATGCACGACCATGTTCCTTCATAAAGGAAGCATTGATATGGACGGGTTCAAAGCTTGCTTTAGCTGCCATGTTGTTTGAGATAAAAATGTTATCCAAAACTTGATTGCTTCCACGGTAGAAATAAGAATAGCGATCGCCTGCATCATGTTGGGCCATTAAGTTTGTTAGTTCGTTGCCAGCAAGGATCTGCGCCGTGGTTGAGAAATCGTAGTCATTAAAATCACCCGTCAAAACAAAGGTGGTCTTCGGATTTTGCTTCAAGCCTTCTTGAACGAATTGATGGATGACACTAGCTTGTGCTTCACGAGTTGGCAAGGTATGTTCCACTGCTGGTTGGCTTGCCCCATAAATAGCATCATCTCCGATTTTTGATTTCAAGTGATTAGCAATCACCACAACTGGTTGACCTTTGAATTCAAATTCAACAGCTAAGGACTTGCGAGTATGATCAAACGATGGGTCATTAGGGGCAATCCGAGCTGGATTTTTAACCAGGTGTCCCTTGTCAAATTGCGCTGCCTCGTTGCTAGTTGCTGCCTCTTTTTTGGCTAAGGTTACGCGTTCTGGATTGTAGAGGATTCCCAAACGAATATTGGAACCAGGCTTTCCTCCGTCAGCGCCATCTACTGGAGCAACCTCCGTATACTCATAGCTCTTGCCACCCAATTCCTTGATCCGATTGGCTAGTTTGCGTCCACTTTCAACACCACTGGTCGTTCCGTCATCCACACTACCATTATTGTCCTGCACTTCGATCAAAGTAATGATGTCTGGATTGTGAATTTCATGGATAAAGGAATTGGCAATCAGCGTCACCTTATCCTCTGGGGTTTCATTTTTGGCATTGTTGGCCGAGAAATTTTCAATATTGTAGGAAGCGATGGTCAGCTTGTCCTCACTTGGTTGGGTTTGAGCTGCTTGACGCTGCAAACCACCATCTTGGACTGTCAACTGTTGAGTAGGTTCTAACTTATAAAAGCTATTCCGATACGTTACCACTCCTGTTACGTCTTCTGTAAAGTAATCCTTGGCTTTTGCGACAAATTGATTCCCAACATAAATCGGGATCGTCGCTGTATTTTGCGCATGTGGCCGTAGATTCAGACCTCCAATATTGTTTAAAGGAAGGCCAGTAAAATCTTCTCCCAAGACATAGATATCTCCTTTATACTGGGGACCAAGGACATGCGGTTTCTTCACCACCGTGAGCATTCCTTCCAGGCTTTCCCAATAATCGAGGGCATCGGTTTCTGGAGCATAAGCAGTCGGATTAGGCTTCACCTCTGCTGGCATCTCCGCAGTGATATTCACAGCTTCTGGAAGAGGGGCTGACCCATCTTTGGTGATCCAAGTGTCAACCAACATGGTCACCGTTAAACTATTCGTCGGTTCCTTAAAGGTCTTCCCGGCTCCCAAGGTGACTTCCTCCATATAGCCTTCCTTGACGGTACCGGTGATTTTCACCTTATCGCCGACTTTCACCTTGTATTTGGAAACAACATAAATCCCATCTGAAGTACGGCTATTGCCATCCGATTCAATATCTTGGGAATAAAAACCATAGCGGTCTGTCTTAGTCACCACTGCATTTTTGATGGCTACCTTTTGGCCTTCCAGTGGAGAGCGTTGCGATTCCCCTTGAATGTCCCCGATCTTAACCGTTTTCTCCTCAGTATCGTCTGAGGAACTGCTAGATATCTCTCCTCTATCACTCGAAGCTCTCGTCGTAGCGTCTGTAGTTGTTGTTGTAGCGGAAGTCGAATGATTTGTCGAGCTTTCCTCGCTGCTAGTGTTCGTCACAAGCGCTGACTCTGAAGTCGAAGCTGTGGTCTCGTCTGCAACTACCGTGAGGGCACTGCTAAAGACCCCCAACTGACTAGCCAATAAGGTAGCTACTCCCAGTAGGCGAATCTTTTTACCGTTTTTTCTCATGCGTTTCTCCATCCCTAAAAAGTTTTCCTCTTTTATTATAAGGGAAGAACTTTGCATTTTCAAGCGCTTTCAAAAATGTTATTCAAAAAAACAGACAAGCGAGTCCAAATCATGAAAAAATACCAACAAATCTACCAAATTTTAAAAGAGCAAATACTAGAAGAAAAATATCTAGTCGGGGGTTTTTCTGCCTAGTGAGAACGACTTAAAAGAGCACTACCAGGTCAGTCGCGATACCATCCGTAAAGCCCTCAAGCTCTTGCAGGAAGAAGGCTTTATCGAGACTGTTCAAGGAATGGGGTCGCAAGTTTCTAGACAAGCTCACTTTGACTTCCCCGTTTCCCAATTAACCAGCTATCAAGAAATCGTCAAAGCTTCTGGTCTTCACTCAGAAACCAATGTCATTCGTTTGGAAAAAATCAGTATCGATGAAAAAGGAGCTAAAAAGACAGGTTTTCCCCTTCACCGTTTGGTTTGGAAAGTAACCCGGCAACGGGTGGTGGATGGCGTCGCTTCAGTCTTAGATATTGATTACCTAGATAGAGAACTGATCCCAGGCCTAACCAAGGAAATTGCCCAGCACTCTATCTACCACTATATAGAAGAAGACTTGAAATTGCAGATTGGCTATGCTAAGAAAGAAATCTTGATTTCACCAATCGATAATCGCGATAAAATCTTACTGGATCTTGGAAAAGACCAACACGTGGTGACGGTCCGCTCCCAAGTTCACCTAGCAGACGGTCGGCAATTCCAGTTCACCGAAAGCCGACACAAATTAGACAAGTTTCATTTTGTCGACTATGCAGAGCGGAGAAAATAAAGGAGGCTGGGACAAAAGTCCTAGCCTCTCAATTATTTTTGGATTGTCGAGCAAGACGCAGTGGTTGAGTGGGCTCTACTACGCTGATTTCATCAGCTT